>NZ_JBFBJL010000178.1:0-1012 GCF_040686075.1 Streptomyces sp. NPDC086519 | reverse complement strand
CCCGACGCTCTTCCGATCGGCCCCCCCCCGGGGGGGGGTGGCGCCGGGCGCGGAGCGCGTGTCGCGGCGGGCGGGAACCCGGTGGGGACGGGCGGCCTTCGGGCAGAAGACACGGGCGAGGCCGTACGACCCCTTGTCCGGCCCGCATGACCCGTGGCGGCCGGGTCCGACCGCGCACACCCTGGGATCAGGGGCCCCACGGCCTCGCCCGTTTTCCCAGGCCTTCCCAGGAGGAGACCATGCCCGGCAAACCGCACACCGTGAGCGACGTGATGACCCGTACCGTCGCCGCCGTCGGCCGCGACGCCCCGTTCAAGGACGTCGTCACCCTGATGGAGGAGCGGAAGGTCAGCGCCCTGCCCGTGCTGGAGGATGACGGCAGGGTGATCGGCGTCGTCTCCGAGGCCGATCTGCTGCCGAAGGAGGAGTTCCGGGACAGCGACCCGGACCGGTTCACGCAGCAACGGCGCCTCGACGACCTGGCGAAGGCGGGCGCGGTGGCCGCCGGGGAGCTGATGAGCACGCCCGCCGTGACCGTGCACGCGAGCGCCACGCTCTCCCAGGCGGCGCGCATCATGGCCCGGCACGGGGTCAAGCGGCTGCCCGTCATCAACGACGAGAGCCTGCTCGAAGGCGTCGTCAGCCGCTCCGACCTGCTGAAGGTCTTCCTGCGCGGCGACGAGGAACTCGCCGAGGAGGTACGGCACGAGGTCGTCGACCGCCTCTTCCCGCTCTCCGCCGACCACATCCAGGTCGAGGTCGCCGAAGGCGTCGTCACCCTCACCGGGTGGGTCGACGACAACGGTCTGGCCGCGGTGGCCGAGCGGCTGGCCCGTACCGTCGAGGGCGTGGTCGACGTCCGCTGCCGCCTCACGCCGATGTCCGTGCGAAGCGACCCGCGCTGACGGTCCCGCCCCGCGGCGGCCCTGGGGTGTCCGGGCCACCGCGCCCGGACACGGCGGTGGGGGGGGCGGGGGGGGCGGCGCCGGGGGGGGGGGCGGCCCCCCCCCCC
>NZ_JBFBJL010000177.1:0-1075 GCF_040686075.1 Streptomyces sp. NPDC086519 | reverse complement strand
CTAGGTGTACTGACCCGTGAGGTTGGGGACGCGGCTGGCGGGTGGTTGGCCTTTCAGCGCGGTGTGTCCGCGGTGGTGGTTGTAGGTGTGCAGCCATTCGGGGAAGGTGTCGCGTCGTTCCTGTTCTGAGCGGTAGGGGCGGGCGTAGGCCCACTCGTCCAACAGGGTGCGGTTGAAGCGTTCGACCTTGCCGTTGGTCTGGGGCCGGTAGGGCCGGGTTCGTTTGTGGGTGATCCCGGCCGCCGTCAGCAGGTCTCGCCAGTCGCGTGAGCGGTAGCAGGCGCCGTTGTCGGTCAGGACCCGTTCGACGGTGATGCCGCAGCCGGTGAAGAACGCCTGGGCCCGAGTCCAGAAGCCGGTGGCGGTCTCTTTCTTCTCGTCTGTGTGGATCTCGCTGTAGGCCAGGCGGGAGTGGTCGTCGAGGGCGGTGTGCAGGTAGCTGTAGCCGGCGCCTGCGCGGGTCTTTCGGCCGGCCTGACGGCCGAGGACCTTGTGGCCGCCGCCGTCGGGGATGTTGCCGAGCTTCTTGATGTCGACGTGGACCAGTTCGCCGGGGCGGTCGCGTTCGTAACGGCGTACGGCACGGCCCGTTGCCCGGTCCAGGTGTGTCAGGCGGGCCAGGCCGTAGCGGGTCAGCACGCGGTGCACGGTCGAGGGCACGAGACGGAGCAGGTGTGCGATGCGGGCCGGTCCCCACCGGCGCAGGACGCGGATCTTGATGATCCGGCGTTCGGTTCGGGTCGGGGTACGGCGCGGGCTTGTGCGCGGTCGGGAGGAACGGTCGCGCATACCCGCCTCGCCGAACTGCCGGTAGCGGTCGGCCCACCGTTGAGCCGTGGTGGGCGAGACCTGGAAGCGTTCGGCGGCCCGGCGCAGCGGCCAGCCTTCCTCGACCACGCAGCGGGCCAGGCGCAGACGGCCGGTCTCGGACAGGGGTGCATTACGGTGGGGCACGAGGGCCTTTCTGTCGCTGGTGCAGATGTCGCAATCCACACCAGGCCAGAAGGCCCTCACCCATTTCAAGATCGATCAGCCGTGAGCCCTGTCACCGTCCACAACCTCCCAGGACAGAACA
>NZ_JBFBJL010000176.1:0-1082 GCF_040686075.1 Streptomyces sp. NPDC086519 | reverse complement strand
GGATTACGGGCGGCGGAGCGGGTCGGGTTCAGCTCGTCCACGAGCCGCTCGAACGGCACATCCTGATGGGCGTACGCAGCCAGATCCGACTCACGAATCCGGGCCAGCAAGTCACGGAAGGTGGGGTTCCCAGAGACGTCCGCCCGCAGGACAAGCGTATTGACGAAGAACCCGGCCAGCCCCTCCACCTGCGCGTCGGACCGGCCGGCGACCGGCGTACCGACGCACACGTCCTCCCCCGCACCCATCCGGGCGAGCAGCACCGCCAGCGCGGCATGCACAACCATGAACATCGTCGCCCCGCCCTGCGCAGCCAACTCCACCAACCGCGCATGCGTGACCGCATCCACACCCACCGGAACCGAACCACTACGGAACGACGGCACCGCCGGACGCGGACGGTCAAACGGCAACACCGTCTCCTGCGGCGCCCCCTCCAACACCCCACGCCAAAACCCAACCTGCCCAGCCACCGCACTGCCCGGATCATCCAGCTCCCCGAGCACCTCCCGCTGCCACAACGCGTAATCCGCGTACTGGACGGATAGGGGCTCCCACTGAGGGGCCTGCCCGGTCAACCGGGACCGGTACGCCGTCTGGAGGTCGGCGGCCAGCACACCCATCGACCACGCATCCGTCGCGATGTGATGAGCCACCAACAACAAGACAGACTCCTCCTGCGAAACCCTCAACAACACCGTCCGCCACGGCAACTCAACCTGGACATCAAAGCCCCGCCCGGCTTCAACCCGCATGAATTCGCGCCACTGCTCACCGGCCTCGACCACCTGAAGCCGAGGACGGCCATCGACACCCTCACGGATCTCCTGATACGGCACCCCCTCCACATCCGGGAACACCGTCCGCAAACTCTCGTGCCGGTCAGCCACATCACCCAGCGCAGCCTCAAGCGCTCCGACGTCAACGCTGCCAGACAGCCGCAACGCGAAAGGCAGGTTGTAGGCCGCGGCGCCTTCGGTCTCAGAGCCGTCCATCCGGTTCAAGAACCACATCCGCTGCTGCGCGAACGACAACGGCACCCGCTCCGGACGCTCCCGACGCGCCAGCACCACACCCCCCGA
>NZ_JBFBJL010000175.1:0-1185 GCF_040686075.1 Streptomyces sp. NPDC086519 | reverse complement strand
GGTGCCGGGGCCCCGGCACCGCACGGACCCCGACTGCCACGCCCTTGACCCTGTCCCCATCGGGAGACGTGGTCTCCCGGCTCGCCCGTCAAGGAGCCGTATGAGCACGTCAGAGGCTCGTCAGAGAACGGGAACCGGGCTTGCCCTGCCCGTGCGACACGGCTTCCATGGATGACGTGAACAGCGCCTGGCTCCTCTTCGACCGGCCGCCGAGTCCCGCTCGGCGGCCCCGTCGTGCGCCGCGCTGTGCGGAGATGTCCGCGTCCGTGTCCCGCTGACGCGATCCGCACCCCGGTGCAACCTCCGGCATCGGCTACGAGACCGCCCGGCAGCTAGCCGGACGCGGCGCCACCGTGCCGCTGCACGGCCGTACCGCCGAGGACGCCCGCACCGCCGCCGACACCCTCGCCGCCACGGCGGACGTCTCCACCGGCCGACTCTCCACGTACGCGGCCGACTTCACCCGCCTCGACGAGGTGGAGCCCCTCGCCCACAAGGTGGTCGCCGAACACGCGCAACAGACCACCGCCTCGACCCGCCGAGCCGCCTCACGCACACCCCCGGCGCCGTACAGGCAACTCCTCAGCGCTCCGCACACACTGTGTTCGTCACCGCCCCGCTCACCCCTGTGAGCCGACCGTCGCGCACCTGCCGCTCTTGACGGAGTCTTAGCGCGCTTGGAGCACGCTCCCGTAGGCCCATACGTCACTCTCTGCTTACGCTGGTGCGGCCGTCCGTGTGATGGCCCGGAGCCCCACACTGAGCTGCGCACCAGGAGAGCACGTCGATGGCCACGACCGAGCACCCCCCGCCGAGCCGCCTGCGGACATGGATGCTGGAGGGGCTGTCCGACATGGGCAAGAGCGGCGGCCACACCGGACCCCACGCGCAGCCCGAGCCCGCTCACCAGGGTCAACGCTGGTGGCGGGTGATGTGTCTGACCGTTGTCGACTACTTCTCGACCATCGTGCTCGTCATCGTCACCCTGGCCGGCGCCCTGCCGGTCTACCGCCGCGTCGCCGAGGAGAGCCCGCACGGCGAGGCGGGCCTCACCGTCCACGGCGAGGTCCTGCACAACCGCTACCGCGTACTGACCCTGGAGTCGGCCTCCATCCCCAACGCCCTGGCCGCGCTGCTGCTGTACGTCCGGGACGAGACCGGCTGCATCCCGCACATCTACTTCGA
>NZ_JBFBJL010000174.1:0-1270 GCF_040686075.1 Streptomyces sp. NPDC086519 | reverse complement strand
AGAACGGCTAACACAATGAGGTACATCAGCCCTGGTGGCCGTGCCTCGTAGGCGAGTTGGGCGTTGTCCGGGCCGTGGGGACTTCACCGTGGATCGTGCCGGATGACCTGTGGGAGCGGATCGAGCCGCTGCTACCGAAGAAGGAACGGCGGTTCCGATACCCCGGTCGTCTTCCGGTCCCGGACCGCCAGGTCCTGTGCGGGATCCTGTACGTCCTGCACACCGACATCCAGTGGGAACACCTCCCCAAGGAGCTCGGCTTCGGCTCCGGGATGACGTGCTGGCGCCGGCTGCGGGACTGGAATGAGGCCGGCGTCTGGCAGCGGCTCCACGAGACCCTGTTGGCTGAGCTCAACGCGGCAGCTCGACTCGACTGGTCCCGCTGCGTGGTCGACTCTTCGCACGTCAGGGCCCTAAAAGGGGGCTCCACACGGGCCCGTCGCCGGTCGACCGGGGCCGAGCAGGCTCCAAGCACCATGTGATCACGGATGGGCACGGGACCCCGCTGGCGGTCATCCTCACCGGTGGCAACCGCAACGACGTCACCCAGCTGATGCCGCTGCTGGACGCCATCCCGCCCATCCGCGGACGCGTCGGTCATCCCCGCCGCAAGCCGGACTCGCTCTTCGCAGACCGCGGCTACGACCACGACATCTACCGCAACCAAGTCCGAGCCCGCGGTATCGTCCCCGCCATCGCCCGCCGAAACACCCGCCACGGCACCGGACTCGGCGTCTACCGCTGGGTGGTAGAGCGGACCTTCGCCTGGCTCCACGGCTTCCGACGACTCCGCGTTCGCTGGGAACGCCGAGCCGACATTCACGAAGCCTTCCTCAAACTGGCCTGCTGCCTCATCACCCACCGGCAGCTCAGGTCACTGCGCGAGCCGCCGCTAGACGGTTGACAACTTCGTCGGGGGTGAAGCTCCAGCCGACCAGGCGCGGCCCACTCCAGTTGATGCCGATCACGAGTCCATCCCGGGCGGCATCTGGTAGCACGCGATCGCACCAGGCGTCCAAGGGCATGGAATCAACGCGAAGCCCCTGCCCCCAGATCTTTGCTGCCCTCTGGGCCCGCGACGAGGTCGACCAGAAGGGAAGACTTCGCGTGCCATCCGTAGAGAGGTGAGTCGGGCTTCCATCGTCATCCCGAACGAGCCAGACCACGCTGCTCAGGCCGACGTCGCGGAAGAACGCCGCCGCTTCCGAACCACTCTGACTCATGGCCACCGACCCTACCGTCCTCCTACAGTCATTTCGTTAGGAGTTCT
>NZ_JBFBJL010000173.1:0-1289 GCF_040686075.1 Streptomyces sp. NPDC086519 | reverse complement strand
TGGTTTTCCGCCGAATCATCCGCCGATGAACACTTTTCTCGGGGTTCCGATCCGGGTGCGTGACCAGGTTTTCGGGAATCTGTATCTGACGGAGAAGCGGGGTGGGGGGCAGTTCGACGAGGAGGATGTGTCGGTGACGTCGACGCTGGCCGTGGCGGCGGGTGTGGCGATCGACAATGCGCGTCTGTATGAGGAGTCGCGGTTGCGTGAGCGGTGGCTGCGGGCGAGTGCGGAGATCAGTCACAGTCTGATGTCCGGCACGGCGAGTGGTGAGGCGCTCGGGCTGATAGCGGAGCGGGCGAGGGAGATCACGGGTTCGGCTCTGGCTGCTGTGGCGACTCCGATGGAGGACACGGGGTCGTTGGCGGTGGAGATCGCGGTCGGTATGGATGCGGAGGATCATCGGGGGCTGGTGCTTTCTGCGGAGGGGACGTTGATGGGGCTGGCGTTCTCTGCGGGGGCGGCGGTGATCAGTGCGGATGTGCTGTGTGATGAGCGGGTTTCGGCTGAGCCGCCGCGTTTTGGGGGGCTGGGGCCGGCGGTGGCGATTCCTGTCGGTACGGGTGGTGCGGGTGGGGTGCGGGGTGTGGTGCTGCTGGCGCGGGAGGCTGGTGGGCCGTTGTTCACGGTGAAGGAGACGGAGCCGCTTGAGGTGTTCGCGGCGCAGGCGGCGCTTGCGATGGAGTTGGCGGAGCGGCGGCGGGATGCCGAGGAGATCGCGGTGCTCAAGGACCGGGATCGGATTGCGCGGGATCTGCATGATCTGGCGATTCAGCGGTTGTTCGCGACGGGGATGACGTTGCAGAGTGCGGGGCGTTTTATCGAGCATTCGGAGGCGTCGGAGCGGGTGTTGCGGGCGGTGGATGATCTGGATGAGACGATCAAGATCATTCGGTCGACGATTTTCGGGTTGCGGGCGCGGGAGGGTGGGGCGGGGACGGGGTTGCGGGCGCGTGCGGTGCGGGTGGCGGGTGAGGCGGCGGGGGCGCTGGGGTTTGCGCCGAGTGTGCGGATGGAGGGGCTGATCGACACGGAGGTGCCCAAGGAGATCGCGGATCATGTGGTGGCTGTGCTGTCGGAGGCGTTGACGAACGTGGCCCGGCATGCGCGTGCTGATCGTGTGGAGGTGGTGCTGGTGACCGATGGGCGGGAGCTGGTCCTGACGGTCAGGGACAACGGGGTGGGTATTGCGCCTGAGGGGCGGCGCAGTGGGTTGCGCAACATGGCGGAGCGGGCCGAGGAGCTCGGTGGGCGGCTGGAGTGGGACTGCCCGGCGGGTGCCGGGGGTG
>NZ_JBFBJL010000172.1:0-1305 GCF_040686075.1 Streptomyces sp. NPDC086519 | reverse complement strand
GAGAAGACCGCCTTCCCCAACACCGCTTGACTGATCAACCGCATCGGATGTCTGTCTCCGCCCCGCTCCAGCCCGGCCGGCGCCCGTGCCGCGCGGAGAGCATTCAGCCATCTGATGCCAGAGAAGGGGTACGTCGTGGCTGGGGCGGTCGGCTCCGCGGCTTTAGAGGTCGTTCTCTTTCCGAACCTTATGTGCGGTTTCCACTGGTCAGGCGTGAGATGGGGGCTGGCACGGAAGTCTCGGTCCGTTGCTGACCGAGATGTCGTGGGGGTGGCGGATGCCGTCGATGCGGGCGGTGCTGGAAGCGAGGCAGAAGGCCGCGGCGGTGCGGGTGGAGGACCTCGAAGCCGAGCTGGAGCGAGTGCGTGCGGCCCTGGCTGAGGCGGAAGAGGTGCTCAGGCGCCGGGTGATCGGGCTGGAGCAGTATCTGGAGGCGCTGGCCGAGAAGGATGCGCCCGCCGTGGCCGTCGTGTCGCCCAGGAAGCCGGTGGGGCCGCGCCGGGCGGTGCCTCACCGCCAGGACGCGGCCGACACGGAGGTGCTGTCGGTGGATTACCAGGCGTTGATGGGCGCTGCCGTGGAGGCGGGAGCCGATGGGCTGGGTGGCCCGACGGGCAGCGGTGGTGCTGGGCTGGGACAGCGCCTCCGCTTCCCGGGTCGAGGGAGCGAGGGCCCGGCTGAAACGGCTGGTGGAACGGGGCTGGCTGGTGGAGGAGAAGCCGGGCAGGTTCATGCTGCCCGCGCCGGAGCAGGACGCTGCCGGCGCTGGGCGGCCAGGCGGCGGCTCATGAGCATGGTCATCGACCACAGGATGACGGTCTCGCTGGTGTCGGTGCGCCGTTCATAGTCACGGACCAGGCGTCGGCTGCGCAGGAGCCAGGCGAAGGATCTCTCGACGACCCAGCGACGGGGCAGGACCTCAAAGCCGCTGGCCTCATCGCTGCGGCGGACGATGTCGAGGACGACGCCGAGGTGCTGGACGGTCCAGTCGGTGAGGTGGCCGGTGTAACCGCCGTCGGCCCAGACCCGCACCAGCCGCCGGAAGTGATTCCTTGCTGCGGGCAGAAGGATGCGGGCCGCGTCGCGGTCGGTCGTGGAGGCCGGCGTGACCAGCACGGCCAGCAGGAGTCCGAGATCGAGTCAAGATCGTCACACCGCACGCGCACCAGATAGGGCGGGGAACAGCGCGGAATCACAGGAAAAGCGGCTTAGAACTCCTAACGAAATGACTGTAGGAGGACGGTAGGGTCGGTGGCCATGAGTCAGAGTGGTTCGGAAGCGGCGGCGTTCTTCCGCGACGTCGGC
>NZ_JBFBJL010000171.1:0-1370 GCF_040686075.1 Streptomyces sp. NPDC086519 | reverse complement strand
TGTCGCAGGGCAACGACGGGTCGCTCTCCACGATCCACGCCAACAGCTCCAGCGACAGGGACGGGACCCGCTCACCGGAAGGGGACGCGGCGAACGGACACCTCGACGGCCGCGCCGGTCTTTGAAACGGCCCCGGGCATGCCCGCCGGCCAGCCCGGCCCGCCAGCCAGTCCGGCGCGCCGGGAAACCCGGCACGTCGAGGCGGCTCCCCAGAGCGAGACGACGGCGAGGCGCCCCTGCCGGCGCACCCGCGACGCCGTGACCGACCGACGCCCCGCGCGTGCGAGCAGGCCGCTCACCCCTCCTCGGCGGTGACCGGCGCCTCCCCGAACCGGCCCAGGGCCAGGGCTCCCGCCACGGCCACCGCGAAGCCGAGCACCGCGAGCCAGGACATCCCCTCGCGGGTCCGGTCGCCGAGCCATACGACCCCCACCGCCGCCGGGCCGATCGTCTCGCCGATGACCATGCCGGCCGTCGCCGTGGTCACGGAGCCGCGTTGCAGGGCCGACGTCAGCAGCATGAAGGCGGCGCCGCCACCGATCAGCAGCGCGTAGACCGCGGGGTTGGTGAGCAGCTCGGCCGGCCGCAGGGTGTCGATCAGCCGTACCGACACCTCCACCACCCCGAACCCGAACCCCGCCCCGAGACCGAGCACCAGGGCCCGCCCCCGCCCGGTCAGCCGCCCGCCGGCCAGGCCGAGCAGCAGGACCCCCGCGGCCGTCCCCAGCATCACCCACTTCAACGTCGCCGACCCGGCCCGGTCTCCCTCGGGACCCGACGCCAGCCCCAGCATCGCGAGCCCCGCGCACACCACCGCCACCGCGGCCCACTCCACCCCGCTCAGCCGCACCCGCAGCAGCCGCGCCGCGACCACCGCGGTCACCGCGAGCGAGGAGGCCAGGGCCGCGCTCACCGCGTAGATGGGCAGCGACCGCAGCGCGAGGATCTGGAACACGAACCCGAGCCCGTCCAGCCCGAGCCCGACGACATAACGCCACTGCCGCACGGCCCGCAGCAGCAGCGCGGCCTCCCCGCCCGCGCCGTCACCGGCCGCCCGCGCGGCCACCGCCTGGAGGACCGTCGCCGTACCGAAGCAGATCGCGGCCGCGAGGGCGCACACCATTCCGAAGAGCACAGAGGGACTGTAGGGGAGGGGAGCGTGCGGTGACCGGGAGAAAAGTAAGAAGCGGGCCCGGGGTGACCCGGACCCGCTCCTTCCCCTTGCGCCCCCGTGCGCGTGGGCTCCTCGGGTGTCAGCTGGCGCCGGCCAGCCAGGCGGTGGCGTTGAGGGCGAGGGCGGCGTTGGTGGCGCCGCTGTCGTTCCAGCCGTCGTACAGCGTGTTGCCGGACTGGCCGGTGCCGTCGTCGAT
>NZ_JBFBJL010000170.1:0-1440 GCF_040686075.1 Streptomyces sp. NPDC086519 | reverse complement strand
GCCAAGGCGGCACACGACAACTCCTCACCTCCCTCGGCACAGCATGGACCCACGGCCACACCATCAACTGGACCACCCACCTCGGCCAAAACACCCAAACACCCCCACACACCGCCTGGAACCTCCCCACCTACGCCTTCCAACACCAGCACTACTGGCTCAGAAGCGCCGCAGCCACCGACACCGTCAGTTCAGTGGCCGACCAGCTGCCGGGCATCGCGGAACCGCCGTCGGACACCGGCGTCCTCACCGCCGGCCTCGTCGGACAGTCCACACCGGAACAGGAACGCATCCTGCTGGCCACCGTCCGCCGGGAGACGGCGGCCGTCCTGGGGTTCTCCTCGCCGGACGCCATCGAACCGGACATGGTGTTCAACCAGATCGGCTTCGACTCGGCCACCGCCGTCCAACTGCGCAACCGTCTCAACGCCCTCACCGGCCGCACCCTGCCGGCCTCCCTCCTCTTCGACTACCCGACACCACAGGTCCTCGCCGCCTTTCTGCTGGAAGAGCTGGTCGACGACCTGCCGGCCCCCGCGGCCGCGGTGCCGGCGGCCGCCCCGGCGACGACGGACGAGCCGGTCGCCATCGTCGGCATGGCGTGCCGGCTGCCGGGTGGAGTGACCACGCCCGAGGAACTGTGGGACCTCGTGCTCGACGGCCGTGACGGCGTCAGTGACTTCCCGACGGACCGAGGCTGGGACCTGGACTCCCTCTTCCATCCCGACCCGGACCACACCGGCACCAGCTACGCCAAGCAAGGCGGCTTCCTGCACGACGCGGGTGAGTTCGACGCCGGGTTCTTCGGCATCTCGCCCCGCGAGGCGCTGGCCGTGGACCCGCAGCAGCGGCTCATGCTGGAGACGTCGTGGGAGGCGCTGGAACGGGCCGGTCTGGACCCCACTGCCCTGCGGGGAACGGACGTCGGTGTCTTCTCCGGCGTGACCTATCACAACTACGGGTCGGGCGTGGAACCCGTGCCCGCCGAGCTGGAGGGCATGCTCGGTCTCGGCGCCTCGGCCAGCGTGCTGTCGGGCCGGGTGTCGTATGCGCTGGGCTTCGAGGGCCCGTCGGTCGCCGTGGACACCGCCTGCTCCTCCTCTCTCGTGGCACTGCACCTGGCCGCCCAGGCCCTGCGGGCGGGAGAGTGCTCGATCGCACTGGCCGGCGGTGTCACGGTGATGCCGACGCCGGGCATCTTCATAGCCTTCTCGCGGCAACGCGGCATGTCGGTCGACGGCCGCTGCAAGTCCTTCGCGGCGTCTGCCGACGGCACGGGATGGGCCGAGGGCGTGGGCGTGCTGGCGTTGGAACGGCTCTCGGACGCCCGGCGCAACGGCCACCAGGTGTTGGCGGTGGTGCGTGGCTCGGCCGTCAACCAGGACGGTGCCTCCAACGGCCTGACGGCTCCCAACGGTCCTTCCCAACAGCGGGTGATCC
>NZ_JBFBJL010000169.1:0-1449 GCF_040686075.1 Streptomyces sp. NPDC086519 | reverse complement strand
CAGGATGTCCAGGCGCTGGTAGCGCTCCACGGCCTGCTGGATCAGGGTCTCCGCTCCCGCCGCGGTGGACAGGTCGACCGGCACGATCACGACGTCGTGGTCGGCCGCCAGGGCGTCCAGTTCGGGCGTGGAGGAGCGGCTGCCGGCCACGACCTTGACCCCCTCGTGGACCAGTCTCTCGACGACTGCCAGGCCGATGCCCTTGCTGGCTCCGGTGACGACGGCGACCTTGCCCTTGAGGTGCAGTTCCATGACGGCCTCTTTCTGGATTGAACGATACATAACTATGGTAGGGTCAATCCCGGACCGGGGCGCGGTGGGGGTTTTGCGGCGGTCAGTCCAGTGCGCGCATCGCGACGGACAGGGCGTCCTCCGCGAACTCCCTCCCCGCGCGCGCCTGGCCGACGATGCGGATCCCTTGAATGAAGGTGGTGAGGAACCGGGCCAGCTGCCTGGGATCCTTGTCCGCGGAGATCTCGCCTCGCGTCTGCGCCCGCTCCAGGGCTCCGGCGAGGGAGGACTCGACCTGCCGGACGGCGGCCGTGACGCGGTCTGTCGCCGAAGGCTGCTCGCCGCACTGCGTGGAGGTGCTGACCACGAGGCAGCCGCGTGTGGGGTCGGCCAGATCCGCCTCGATGAGGGAGGTGAGCACCTTGCGGACCGTGGGCCGGATCTCGGTCGCCGCGTCGAGGGTCTTCTCCAGGTCGCTGCCCTGGAGGGAGATGTAGCGGTCCAGGGAGCGGAGGTAGAGCTCCTCCTTCGAACCGAAGGCCGCGTAGAAGCTGCCGCTGCCGATGGACAGCTCCTTCAGCAGGTCCTGGAGGGACGTCTCGGCGTAGCCGCGCCGCCAGAACAGGTCCATGGCGCGGTCTATCGCCTGGTCGACGTCGAATTCCCGGGTGCGTGCCATGGCGACAGGGTAGCCCACTTTATGGAATAGTCAATCAAGTATGGGCCTCGGTCCGTTCCACGGCATCCGGCGGGGCGCTTCGGATCGGCGACGCAAGGATCCGTCCACCCTGGTCTGGCGAGGTGTGTCGTGCAGGCTCGGCGGCCGACCGGGATGGCTGCCCGGAAGGGTGACTGACGCCACTCCGATTCTGGATTGACCATTCAATAAACCTGCTAGGCTGCTGTCGCGGCCCCCGGAAGCGTGTGCCGTCATTGTGTATTGATCAATCCAGAAAGGTATTCGTCATGGAACTGCACCTCAAGGGCAAGGTCGCCGTCGTCACCGGAGCCAGCAAGGGCATCGGCCTGGCAGTCGTCGAGGGCCTGGTCCGCGAAGGAGCCAAGGTCGTGGCGGGCAGCCGCACCTCGACCCCCGAGCTCGACGCCCTGGCCGCCGAGTACGACGTCACGGTCGTCCCGGTCGACCTGTCCACCTCGGAAGGCCCGGAGACCCTGGTCCGCCGGGCCGTGGAGCGGCACGGCCGGATCGACGTCCTC
>NZ_JBFBJL010000168.1:0-1465 GCF_040686075.1 Streptomyces sp. NPDC086519 | reverse complement strand
TGCGCACCGCCGCCGGAGACCTCCTGCCCGGTGCCCTCGCACCGGCCCGACGAGTCGTGGAGACGACGACTGTGACGACGAACCAGCCGCACGGCACCCCCGCCGACCGGGACGCGCTGATCGCCGAGTTCCTGCGCACCAGCCGGGAGATGGTCGCCGCCCAGCGCGACGTGCTGCTCACCTACTTCGGGGCGACCCAGGTACAGGTGCCGGCCGCGCCGGTGCTGCAACAGCTGCCGCCCGCAGAAGTGCTCGCACCCCAGCCGCAGCCGGCAAAGCCCGCCGTCGCGGCCGCCTCGGTGGCCGAACCCGAGGCGGCGGCCGACGTCGAGCGGGTCGTCCTGGAGATCATCAGCGAGCGCACCGGCTACCCCGTCGACATGATCGAGCCCGACCTCGATCTGGAGGCGGACCTGAGCATCGACTCGATCAAGCGCGCCGAGATCGCGGGCGAACTGGCCAAGCGCCTCGGCATAGCGGGCGGCGCGGAGACCCTGGACGACGCCGAGCTGGAGGACCTGGCGAAGGCCCGCACGGCGGCCGCGGTCACGGGGTGGCTGAAGGCGCGGGTCGACGCGGGCGGTGCCGGCCCGGCCCCGGCGGCCACCGGGACGCCGGGCGACGGCCATGACGCAGGCGGTGTGATGCCGGTTCCGGGCCCGGCGGCCGCGAAGCCTGCCGGCGGGGGTGGTGCCGACCCGGACCCGGGTCCCGGGACCGGCGAGCCGCTCGCCGGGGTGGCCCCCAAACGCTTCGTCCTGCGGCCCGTCGCCCTGGCCGAGCCGGACGCCGAGGCCGATCCCGGCGCTCTGCTCGCCAGCCGGCGGTTCGTGCTGCTCGGCGCGGAAGCGGGGCCCGCCGCCGCCCAGATCGCGGCACGGCTCGCCGCCTGCGGGGCGGAAACCGTGACCCTGCCGGCCGGCCATCTGCTCGGGGCGGCGGACGGGACCGTGGACGGGGTGCTGTACCTCGGCGGCCTGCCCGGGGCCGCGGAGACCCCGGTCCTGCCGGACGCCTTCCCGGCGCTGCGCGCGGCCCTCGCGCGCGGCCCGCGCTGGCTGCTGGCCGTCCGCCCCGCCGACGGCGCGGACGCGGCACGCTCGGCCGGGCTGCACGGGCTGTTCCGTACCGTGGCCCGGGAGTACCCGGACACCGTCGCCCGGGTCGTGACCCTCGGGGACACCGCCCCGAACGCGGTCGCCGACGCACTGCTCGCCGAGCTGCTCGCGCCGGAACCGGCTCCGGTCGTGCTGCGCACGGCCGCCGGACGGCAGGGCCTGGACATGGTCGAGGCGGCGCCCGGCGCGCTCGGCGGCACCGGTGCCGGACCGGCGGGAGCGGGCGCCGCGGAGGCCGCCGCCCTCGGCCTCGACCGGGATTCGGTGGTGCTGCTGGTGGGTGGGGCCAGGGGCATCACCGCGAAGTTCGCGGCCACTCTCGCCGGCGCCTGCCGCTGCCGGATCGA
>NZ_JBFBJL010000167.1:0-1569 GCF_040686075.1 Streptomyces sp. NPDC086519 | reverse complement strand
ACTCCGAGAAGTACCAGCTCAAGCCACGCGACTGGACACTCGCCGACACCGAGGGCATCGCCCCCCTCATCACCCGCCTCAACACCGTCCGGCGCAACAGCCCGGCCCTGCGGCAGCTGCGCGACATCCACTTCCACCACGCCGACAAGGAAGAGGTGATCGTCTACAGCAAGCGGAGCGGATCGAACACGGTTCTGGTGGTCGTCAACCTCGACCCCCACCACACCCAGGAGGCCACGGTCTCGTTGGACATGCCGCAACTCGGCCTGAACTGGCATGAGTCGGTGCCGGTGCGCGACGAGCTCACCGGTGAAACCTACAACTGGGGCAGGGCCAACTATGTGCGCCTGGAACCGGGTCACCGGCCCGCGCACATCCTCACCGTCCTGCGACCGTCCCCGCGGATCGGAGGGTCACCCATACAATGATCGTCAACGAACCCGTCCCGGACACCTTCGAGGACACACCCGCGAAGGACCGGGACCCGGACTGGTTCAAACGCGCCGTCTTCTACGAGGTCCTGGTCCGCTCCTTCCAGGACAGCAACGGCGACGGCGTCGGCGACCTCAAGGGCCTGACCGCGAAACTCGACTACCTGCAATGGCTCGGCGTCGACTGCCTCTGGCTGCCGCCCTTCTTCAAGTCCCCGCTGCGGGACGGCGGGTACGACGTCTCCGACTACACCGCGGTGCTCCCCGAGTTCGGTGACCTCGCCGACTTCGTGGAGTTCGTGGACGCCGCCCACCAGCGCGGCATGCGCGTCATCATCGACTTCGTCATGAACCACACCAGCGACCAGCACCCGTGGTTCCAGGAGTCCCGCAAGGACCCCGACGGGCCGTACGGGGACTACTACGTCTGGGCCGACGACGACAAGCAGTACCAGGACGCGCGGATCATCTTCGTCGACACCGAGGTCTCCAACTGGACCTACGACCCGGTGCGCAAGCAGTACTACTGGCACCGGTTCTTCTCGCACCAGCCGGACCTCAACTACGAGAACCCGGCCGTTCAGGAGGAGATCCTCTCCGCGCTCCGGTTCTGGCTGGACCTGGGCATCGACGGCTTCCGGCTGGACGCGGTGCCGTACCTCTACCAGCGCGAGGGCACCAACTGCGAGAACCTTCCCGCGACCCACGACTTCCTGAAGCGGGTGCGCAAGGAGATCGACACCCAGTACCCGGACACCGTGCTGCTGGCGGAGGCGAACCAGTGGCCGGAGGACGTCGTCGACTACTTCGGCGACTACCGCAGCGGCGGGGACGAATGCCACATGGCGTTCCACTTCCCGGTGATGCCGCGGATCTTCATGGCCGTACGCCGGGAGTCCCGCTACCCCGTCTCGGAGATCCTCGCCAAGACCCCGGCGATCCCGTCCGGCTGCCAGTGGGGCATCTTCCTGCGCAACCACGACGAGCTCACCCTCGAGATGGTCACCGACGAGGAACGCGACTACATGTGGGCCGAGTACGCGAAGGACCCGCGGATGCGCGCCAACATCGGCATCCGCCGCCGCCTCGCGCCCCTCCTCGACAACGACCGCAACCAGATCGAGCTGTTCACCGCGCT
>NZ_JBFBJL010000166.1:0-1623 GCF_040686075.1 Streptomyces sp. NPDC086519 | reverse complement strand
CCGCCGCTCTTCCGATCTCACATCGCGCCGCGATGTGCAAGCGAACACCCGTGCTGCGCACGGGTGTTGCGCTCCCGCTCCGCGGGAGCGCTGGCGGGTGGCTGCGCCACCCGCACACCCTGCTTGCTGCGCAAGCAGGGTGACGGTCCGTCCGCTGCGCTCCCGGACCGGTGGGACTCTGTCCCACTACCAGGCCTCCGCTTCGCTCCAGCCTGGCCGGCGGGTCCGCTGCGCTCCCCCGCCTGACGGCCCTTCCGACTGCGCCTCCAGAATCGTTGGGCCCGCTAGCCCGGGCCTGGCTGGCTACGAGGGGGTGGGGGTGCTCGTTCGTATGGGTTCCAGTGCAGTGAGTGCATCAGGTTGATGCAGCATGTTCAATTGGGGGAAATACGGGACCCTCGCCTCAACCACCCGGGCGGGGCGCATCTTTGATAGAGGATCAGCGCCGGAGTTCGATCCACTAATCCCCGCGGAAAATGACGAATTGGGAAGCTGCGGACCCGAGCCGTCAGAAAGTGTGAATTCCGGAGTGAGAAAGTACCCAAGCTACCCGGTCGTCGAGGCCGGGTAGTGGAACTGACCGCCGGCCCTGTGTTTCGGCCTGGGGTTGAAGCCGCTGGTTGGTAGTCGACTCCTTGGCTGATACCGAGTTGCCTCGAGTCGACTTCCCGTTTGGCAGGATGCCGCCGAGGGGGTGGCCATGGTCAAGGGACCGTACAGCCATGGGAAGACGCGGGAGGAAGTGGCCCGGGAGGTAAGGGTCCATATGACTCGGATCAACCGGCGCTGCCAGCGTTTTCGATCTGCTGACCAGCATGCCTTGCGCGATGTGCGAAGACGTGTCGCTGAGGCTGTCGCGGCAGGTGTGAGTACCGAAGAAGCTGCGGCTGTGACCGGCTACAAGCTGCAGACGGTTGCGCGGTGGTTGGCCAAGAGAAGGAATCCGGTTCGAGCGGTGTCGATCGAGAGGGCTCGTGAGCAGCTTGATCGGATACAAGAGCGGCGGCGCCGGACTGCTCGAGAGGAGCTGAAGATCTCCGCGAGGGCGAGGGGACTCGTACGGAGAGCGATGGAAGTGGGCATCGAGGTCGAGGAGTTCGCCGAGATCACTGGCTACTCAGTTAAGACCGTTACAAGGTGGTTTGCCTCGGTTCGTCATTCCTTGGAGCAGGCTCAGCGGCAGCGAGAGGTCGCGTCTGCTCGCCGAGGCAGGAGACGTCGGCCTCCTCAACATCTGACGCCTGCTGAGCGTGATCGGTGGCTCGCCGAAGCGGAAAGGAGGCGCATGTGGGTTCTGAAGAGGCACGGGTTGCGGTCGGGGCGGAAGCGTGGGGCGAAGGGTGGACAGCGTGAGGTGCCCGCGACGTCGGCTCGTCGGCTGAAGAAACCATCGATCGGCGGGGCCAATCAACGCCGGAAGCGCCGCCAGAAGTGATCCCCGCCACACGCGCGTACTCGCGCGCGTGGACGTGCGCACGCGTAGCGGAAAGACTATTTGCTACTGGCTGGTAAGTGGGCTGTTTTCCAGGCGCAAGTGACGGGTCGTCCGGGACTACTGTCGATGCACTCCCAGCGGCTGAATGCCCGGATGGTCGTGTAGCCGCCGGGGGGTTCGCCTGGCGA
>NZ_JBFBJL010000165.1:0-1695 GCF_040686075.1 Streptomyces sp. NPDC086519 | reverse complement strand
CCGCCGGGTCCGAACACCTCGGCCAGGGTGGTGAGTTCGGCCGCGTCACCCGCGGGGGTGGCGGTGCCGTGCGCCTCCAGGAGACCGACCGAGTACGGGGCGGTCGGGTCCAGCCCGGCGGCCCGCCAGGCCTGGCGTACGGCGTGGGTCTGGCCGCCCGGGTCGGGGTTGACGAGTCCTGCGGTACGGCCGTCGCTGGCCACGCCGGTGCCGCGGATCACCGCGTAGACGCGGTCGCCGTCGCGTTCGGCGTCGGCGAGGCGCTTGAGGACGACGACTCCGGTGCCCTCGCCGATGAGGATGCCGTCGGCGTCGCGGTGGAAGGGGCGGATGCGCTGGCTCGGGGAGAGCGCCCGCAGCTGGGAGAAGACGCTCCACAAGGTGATGTCGTGGCAGTGGTGCACTCCCCCGGCGAGCATCACGTCGCAGCGCCCGGCGGTGAGTTCGGTGACGGCCTGGTCGACGGCGACCAGGGAGGAGGCGCACGCCGCGTCCACGGTGTAGGCGGGGCCGCGCAGGTCGAGACGGTTGGCGATGCGGGACGCGGCGAGGTTGGGCACCAGGCCGATCGCGGACTCGGGGCTGGCGGGACCGAGCCGGTCGGTGAACGCCTCGCGTACCCGGGCCAGTTGGTCCGGCGTGAGACCGGGCACCAACTCGCCGAGGGTGCGCACCAGCTGGCCTGCCGTGCGCACCCGCTGGTCGAGCCGGACCAGACCGGGGGTGAGATAGCCGCCCCGGCCCAGGACCACACCGATCCGGTGCCGGTCGGGCAGCCGGTCCGCCCCGCCCGCGTCCGCAATCGCGGCGGCGGCCACGTCGAGGGCGATCAGCTGGTCGGGCTCGGTGCCGGGGACGGAGTTCGGCATGATGCCGTACCGGGTGACCTCCACCTCGGCCAGTGCGTCCACGAAGCCGCCGCGCCGGCAGTACACCTGGTCGGGGACGGCGGGCCCGGTGGCCGTACCGGGCCGGTAGTAGTCCGGGTCCCAGCGCCCGTCCGGCACGTCGGTTATGGCATCCGTGCCGTTCACCAGGTTCTGCCAGTACGCGTCCAGGCCGGCGGCGCCGGGCAGCAGCACCGCCATGCCCACGATCGCGACCGGTGTCCGGCGGTCGTCGGTCATGTCACCAGCCCGAGGCGGTGTAGACGACGGCCCGCACGGACTCCTCGCCCCAGGCGAGCTCCCGCAGCAGGGCGGCGGTGCCCTCGTCCGGGTCGATCAGCCCGACCCCGCGCCGCGCGTACTCCCGCCCCAGCTCCGGACTGACCATGCCACTGTGACCACCGGTGGGCGCCCACGGCCCCCAGTGCACGGTCAGCGCGCGGTTCCCGGTACGCTCCGCCCAACCGGCGCCGAGGCTCTCCAGGGCGTCGTTGGCGGCGGCGTAGTCGGCCTGGCCGCGGTTGCCAAGGACGGCCGAGATACTGCCGAACAGCACCGCGAAAGCGGGACCGCCCGGCAGTTCCTCAAGGGCGGCGAGCAGGGTGGCCGCGCCGGCCGTCTTCGTCCCGTACACGCGCTGGAAGGACTCCGGGGTCTTCTCGGCGATCAGCCGGTCCTCGATCACCCCGGCCGCGAACACGACCCCGTCCAGACGGCCGTGGTCGGCATGGATCTCCTTGACCGCCTGGAGTGCGGCGTCGCGGTCCCGGAAGTCGACGGCGCGGTAGCGCGCCTCGCTGCCGAGGGC
>NZ_JBFBJL010000164.1:0-1760 GCF_040686075.1 Streptomyces sp. NPDC086519 | reverse complement strand
CGGCCGGGCTGGAGCGGGGCGGAGACAGACATCCGATGCGGTTGATCAGTCAAGCGGTGTTGGGGAAGGCGGTCTTCTCGTCGTAGGGGATGCGGTGGGTGAGGCAGTGGTGCAGGCAGCCCAGTAGGCGGTTGAAGAGGTTGCGTTGGGCTGCGACGTGGCGGTCTTCGGCTGCGCGGCGGCGGTCGTAGTGGGCTCGTGCTCCGGGGGATGCGGTGAGGGCGGCGAAGGCCCATATGTAGCCTGCGGAGGCGAGGCGCTGGTTCTTGATGTGTCTGGCCAGGACGGTGGTCTTGCGTCCGGAGGATCGGGTGATGGGGGCGGATCCGGCGTAGGCCTTCAGGGCGCGTGGGCTGGTGAAGCGGGTGTGGTCGTCGCCGAGTTCGGCCAGGACGCGGGCTCCGGTGAGGGCGCCAAGGCCGGGGAAGCTGGTGATGATTTCGGCGTCCTGGTGGGTGGCGAAGGCGGCGGTGGTGGCTGCTTCCAGGTCGTCGGCGCTGGCGCAGGCCGCGTCGAACTGCCGTAGCAGAGCGAGGGACTTGGTGCCCATGGCCTGTTCGACTACGGGTGGCTGCTGCATCTGTGGTTCGCAGAGCAGGGCGTGAAGGCGTTCGACCTCGCTGGTGATCTCGCGTTGGCGTCCGGCCTTCTTGAGTATCGCGCGCAGTTGGGCGCGGGTGAGCTTGGCGGCCTGGGTGGGTGTGGGGGCCGCGGCGAGCAGAGCACGGGTGACGGGTGAGGCGAGGCCTTCGCGGAAGTGGCGGAAGACGGTGAGGAAGCCGGGGAAGTACTCGCGCAGGTGGGAGCGCAGTCGGTTGCCGGTCTGGACGCGGTCCCAGACGGCGTCCTGTTGGGCTCGGGCCAGGACGGTGATGGCCTGCGCGAGGTGGCTGTCCGCGGGGAGGGGCCGGTGTTCGGCCGGGTCGGTGCGCAGGATGTTGGCCAGGACCTTGGCGTCGAGGTGGTCGGACTTCTTGCGGCTCAGTGCGTAGCGGTCGCGGTAGCGGGCGGCGGTGAGCGGGTTGATCACATAGATCGGCCTGCCGGTGGCGCGTAAGCAGGCGACCAGGAGTCCGTGAGAGGTCTCGATGGCGACCGGGATCGGGTTCTCTGGGGTGTCGCCGTGGTGGGCCAGCAGCTGCAGGAGCTGGCTGAGGCCGGCGGAGGTGTTGTCGATGCGGAGCTTGTCCAGGAGGGTGCCGGCCTGGTCGACCAGTGCGATGTCGTGGTGGTCGGTGGCCCAGTCGATGCCGCAGAACACGCTGGTCATGGTGGTGTCCTTGGGTGGGTGCCGGTGGTGGAGTGGTCGCCGTGCGGGGTTGCGCGTCTCCCTAATGGCAGGGCTCATGGGCCCGTCATCCGATTGGCCGTTCGCAATCCCAGCGGCCGTCGGGGGCCTCGGTCAGCTGCAGAACTGGGGCGTTCGCCGAGCGGTGAGAGGTGTTCCCTGGCGGCGGCTTGGACCACGAGAGGCAACGATGCCGCTGATCGGGTGCGAGCGGGGGTGGCGGGCCCGGTCCGCGCGGGACGAAGGCATGAGCGCGGGCCGGGCCCGCCACCCCCGCGATGCTGCACTGGGCGAGTAGGCATGTGGGGCCGACTCTGTCTTGAGAGGTCAGGCCTCAGGAGCGACCACGGATCACCACATGCTGACCCGCCCAGGACGCTCGGCCATGAGAACCGCCCAGCGTCTTACCGCGCCATTAGGAGCGCAGGCCCGGCCGGGGGCCGGGCCGCGCGCGGGGAGCGGAGCGAGCCGC
>NZ_JBFBJL010000163.1:0-1847 GCF_040686075.1 Streptomyces sp. NPDC086519 | reverse complement strand
GCCCCTTGCGGGGCGCTGTCCAGCCGTGGCTCGTACAGCCGCGGGCAGTCGTGCCTCCCCCAGTGCCTCAAGGGCCTGGGAGGTGCCCCCAGGGCGATGGGGGTCCCCCCCGCGCGAGCGAAGCCGAGCGTGGGGGAGGGTGGGCGCGGGCGGCACCCGGCAAGCGCCGGCAAGTGAAACCCCCGGCCCCCACTACCTCAGCACCACCGCCTGCCCCGCCACCACCAGCACCACCTGCTCGCACTCCGCCGCGAACGCCGCGTTCAGCCGCCCCAGTTCATCCCGGTAGCGCCGCCCCGACGCCGTCGCCGGCACGATCCCCGACCCCACCTCGTTGGAGACCGCGACCACCGTCCGCCGGCTCGCCCGCACCGCCTCCGTCAGCTCCCGCACCCGCTCCCGCAGCGCCTTCTCCCCGCCCGACGCCCACTCCGTGTCGTCCCACGCCCCGGCGGAGTCCATCGCGTCCGTCAGCCACAGCGACAGGCAGTCGACCAGCAGCGGCGGCCCGTCCTGCGTCAGCAACGGCACGAGGTCGCACGTCTCCGTCGTACGCCACGACCCCGGCCGCCGCTCCCGGTGGGCGGCCACCCGCTCCGCCCACTCGGTGTCCCCACCGCGCGTACCGCCGGTGGCGACGTACAGGACGTCGGGGAAGGACTCCAGCCGCCGTTCGGCCTCCACGGACTTCCCGGACCGGGCCCCGCCGAGCACCAGGGTCCGCCGCGGTACGTCGGGCACGTCCTCGTACACCCCCACCGTCAGCGTCGTCCCGTCCGGCACCGCCCGCGCCCCGGCCGCCGCCAGCCGCCGGCGCAACTCCGGCCCGGGCGGCACGTCGTGGCCGAGATGGACGGCGACGACATCCGTGGTCGGCCCGGCCGAGCCGACCGCCCGCAGCCGCGCCAGCGCGTCGGGACGCCCCACGACGTCCAGGAGCACCAGGTCGTACGAGTCCGCGCTCCCGTTCTCCAGCCCGGCCGGCGCCGCGCCCGGCGGCAGGTACAGCAGCCGTTGCCCGTCGGGGCCGGTCACCGCGTACCCGGTGCCGCCCGCGTCCATCGCCACCGCCCGCACCCGATGCCCCGTCAGCAGCGCCAGCTCCCGCCCGTCCGGCACCCGCACCGGCTGCGGCAGCCCGGCCGGCACCTCGACGGCGGGCCCGTCGTGCGGATGCGACAGCAGCACCTGCCGTACGCCCCCGAGCGACCGCCCGGCCCGCGCCGCCGCGAACGCCGCGCCGGGCGTCAGGTCGAGCAGCAGCGTCCCGTCGACGAGCAGCGAGGCGGCGGCCCGGGCATCCTCCCCTACGGCACACGAACAAGCCGCACACGGACAGCCGGGGCTGGGCAGCCCGGCAGGAGCACCGGTACCGAGCAAAGTCACTTCCACGGACCGATTCTCACCCGTCCCGACGGTTCTCGCTTCAGCCGACGCTTCCTGCGACACGCCCCGTCAGGGGCCCGGGCAACCCCCACCGGGCCCGCACATGCCCCACAACCAGCGGAGTTTTTGTCGGCGCCCTTATACGATGCCTCAGTTGGATCAAAGGGAGGCCTACATGGCGGCATGGACGTGGCGGTTCGAGAAGGCCGACGGGACGGAGGTCCAGCCCGCGGTGGAGCCCGAGGAGTTCACCACCCAGGGCGACGCCGAGTCGTGGATCGGCGAACAGTGGAAGGCCCTGCTGGCCGGCGGCGCCGACCGCGTGCGGCTCTACGAGGACGCCACCGAGATCTACGGCCCGATGAGTCTGCACGCTGACGAGTCCTGAGACGTGCCGGCGGGGGCGGGCCCCCCCCGCCCCCCCCCCCCCCCCCCCCGGGCCCCGGGCCCCCCCGCCCCAA
>NZ_JBFBJL010000162.1:0-1974 GCF_040686075.1 Streptomyces sp. NPDC086519 | reverse complement strand
CGCGTACGAGGCGGTCTGAAGCAGCCCCGGAAAGGTGCTGGGGCACCACTCCTCGATGGACTCGGCGTGCTTCTCCGCCTCCAGGACCTTCTCGACGTTCTGGCGGCAGTACCTGGCGATCTCGCCCTTCTACCTGATCTTCGCCGCCTTCTCCTTCTTCCCCGTCTTCTACTCGCTGTACCTGGCCTTCCAGCGCTGGGACGGCATGGGCACCATGCAGTTCGTGGGCCTGCAGCAGTTCCGGTTCCTGTGGGACGACCCGGTCTTCTGGCTGTCGATCCGCAACACCCTGGTGATCTGGGTGCTGTCCACCGTGCCCACCCTCTTCGGCGCCCTGATGCTGGCGACGCTGCTGCACTCGGTGCGCCGCTTCAAGGGGTTCTACCGCATCGCCCTCTACGTGCCGAACGTCACCTCGATCGTCGCGGTGGCGATCTTCTTCGGCGCGGTGTTCAGCAACAACTTCGGCCTGGTCAACGCGATCCTGGGCACGGTCGGCATCTCGCCGGTGCCGTGGCTGAGCAACCCGTGGCTGATCAAAGTGGTCATCGCGCTGCTGATGACCTGGATGTGGACCGGCTACAACATGATCATCTACCTGGCCGGTCTCCAGGCCATCCCGGCCTCGATCTACGAGGCGGCGAAGATGGACGGCGCCGGCCCGGTCCGCACGTTCTTCCAGATCACCGTCCCGATCATGCGGCCGATCATCCTGTTCACCGTGATCATCTCGACGATCAACGGTCTGCAGAGCTTCAGCGAACCCCAGGTCCTGTTCGCCAGCAACGCCGCCAACGCGAACCTCGGCGGCCCGGGACAGGCCGGTCTGACCACGCTGCTCTACTTCTACCAGTCGGCCTTCCTCAACAACGACTACGGCTACGGCGCGGCCATCGTGTGGGCCTTCTTCCTGCTGATCATCGTCCTCGTCGCCGTCAACTGGCGCATCACCCAACGAGGGAGGAAGCCGTGACCGCGGCGGACACCACGCGGCCGGCCCCGCGCGCGAGGCGGCTGCGCCGCCCCAAGGGCCTGACCGCGCACCTCATCCTCATGACGGCCGTCGCGCTCTCGGTCTTCCCGTTCGTGTGGACGATCGTCATGGCGACCAACACCACCCAGGACATCTACAAGAGCCCGCCGAAGTTCACCTTCGGCTCGCACCTGCTGGAGAACATCCGGCACGTGCTGAACACCATCGATTTCTTCGGGTCGATGCTCAACACGGTCGTCGTCGCGAGCGTCACCACCGTCCTGGTGCTGTTCGTCGACTCGCTCGCGGCCTTCACCTTCGCCAAGTTCGACTTCCCCGGCCGCAAGCTGCTCTTCGGGACGCTGCTGCTGTTCATGATGCTGCCGCTGCAACTGGCGATCCTGCCGCAGTTCATCCTCATGTCCAAGATCGGCTGGGTCGGTACGCTCCAGGCGCTGGTGCCCCCCGCCCTCGCCAACGCCTTCGGCATCTTCTGGCTGCGCCAGTACATCGAGAACGGCGTGCCCGACGAACTGCTCGACGCCGCGCGCATCGACGGCGCCGGGTTCTTCCGCCAGTACTGGAACATCGCGCTGCCGATGATCAGGCCGGCGCTGTCCTTCCTCGCCATCTACGCCTTCGTCGGTGCCTGGAACGACTACGTCTGGCCGCTCGTCGTGCTCACCAACCCCGACCACGTGACCCTCCAGGTGGAGCTGGCCCAGCTGAACGTCGGCCACACCACCGACTACAGCATGGTCATGGCCGGCGTGCTGATGGCGGCCCTGCCGCTGGTCCTGGTCTTCGCCGTCTTCGCCCGCGGTTTCATCGCGGGCGCCACCGAAGGCGCGGTGCAGGGCACCTGACCCGCGCGGCACCCCGTCGCCCAGCTCGGTGCTGGGCAGGCGGAGGAGCCGGAGTACGCGCTGGTGCGCGAGAGCCGGGACGCCGCCGTGCTGGTGCTGGGTTCCCGGGGGCGCAGCGGTTTCGTCGAGATGCTG
>NZ_JBFBJL010000161.1:0-2017 GCF_040686075.1 Streptomyces sp. NPDC086519 | reverse complement strand
CCCGCCCCGGCTGCTCCGGCGCCCGCCCCGGTCGCCGCCGCCCCGGTCGCCGCCGCCCCGGTCGCCGCCGCCCCGGCTCCGGCCGCCCCGGCCCCGACTCCGGCCCCCGCACCGGCCGCCCCGGCGCCGGTCGCCGCGGCCCCGGTCACCCCGGCGCCCGCCCCCGCGGCTCCGGTCGACGAGGGTGCCTACGTCACCCCGCTGGTGCGCAAGCTCGCCGCCGAGAACGGCGTCGACCTGGGCTCCGTCAAGGGCACCGGCGTCGGCGGCCGGATCCGCAAGCAGGACGTGCTCGCCGCTGCCGAGGCCGCGAAGGCCGCCGCCGCCGCTCCGGCCCCCGTGGCCGCCGCCGCTCCGGCCGCCGCCGCTGCCAGGAAGGCACCGGCGCTGGAGGTCTCCCCGCTCCGCGGCCAGACCGTCAAGATGACCCGCATCCGCAAGGTCATCGGCGACAACATGGTCAAGGCGCTGCACGAGCAGGCCCAGCTGTCCTCGGTCGTCGAGGTCGACGTGACCCGCCTGATGCGCCTGCGCACCCAGGCCAAGGACTCGTTCGCGGCCCGCGAGGGCGTCAAGCTCTCCCCGATGCCGTTCTTCGTCAAGGCGGCCGCCCAGGCGCTGAAGGCCCACCCGGTCATCAACTCCCGGATCAACGAGGCCGACGGCACCATCACCTACTTCGACACCGAGAACATCGGTATCGCGGTGGACTCCGAGAAGGGCCTGATGACCCCGGTCATCAAGGGCGCCGGTGACCTCAACATCGCCGGTATCGCCAAGGCCACGGCCGACCTGGCCGGCAAGGTCCGCGGCAACAAGATCACCCCGGACGAGCTGTCCGGCGCGACCTTCACCATCTCCAACACGGGCTCGCGCGGCGCGCTGTTCGACACGATCATCGTGCCGCCGAACCAGGTCGCGATCCTCGGCATCGGTGCCACGGTCAAGCGTCCGGCCGTCATCGAGACGGAGGAGGGCACGGTCATCGGCGTCCGCGACATGACGTACCTGACCCTGTCCTACGACCACCGCCTGGTGGACGGCGCCGACGCGGCCCGTTACCTGACGGCCGTCAAGGCGATCCTGGAGGCGGGCGAGTTCGAGGTCGAGCTCGGTCTGTAGCAGGGCCGAGGGTCCCGGCGAGGCCGGGACCGGTCCCCGAGCCCACGGGTTCCACGGTGCCCCGTCCGGAGTTCTTCCGGGCGGGGCACCGTCGTCCCGTCCCGGGCTGTACGGATCCCGTCGGCCCGGGAAGCGTGTAAGTCTCGTCTCACCTGCGCGAAAGCGCCCCCGTGCGTCTCTCCCGAAAGCCGGTCCGGCCTTATTGTCTAAACGTCAAACGCCCTTAAGGAGCTCCCATGACCGCGCCCGTCGTCCACTCGCTGCGCGAACAGATCCGCGAGCACATCGTGGAGGGAATCGTCAGCGGGCGCTGGAAGCCGGGCGAGCGGATCGTGGAGCGCCGGATCGCGACGGAGCTGGAGGTCAGCCAGACGCCGGTGCGGGAGGCGCTGCGCGAGCTGGAGTCGCTTCGTCTCATCGAGTCGGCGCCGAACAAGGGCGTGCGGGTGCGGAACCTGACGGCGGCCGACCTGGAGGAGAGCTACCCGGTGCGGGCCGGCCTGGAGGCGATCGCGGCGGAGCTGGCGGCGGAGAAGCTGGCCGAGGACTGCTCGGCTCTCGAGCCGCATGTGGCGGCCCTGTACGAGGCCGACCGGGACGCCGACGGCACCGCCCAGGTCCGGCACACGGTCGGCTTCCACCGCGAGCTGGTCCGGGCGGCCGGGAACTCGGTGCTGCTGCACACCTGGGAGGGCCTGGGCATCGAGGTCTTCACGGCGCTGTCGATCCGCTGGCTGGGCACGGTCCAGCAGTCGTACGCCGAGGAACACGAGGAGCTGGTCGCCGCCTTCCGGCGCCGCGATCCGCGCATCGCGGACATCGTGAAGGCCCACGTCCTGGGCTGCGCCCCGCGGGCGTGAACCGCCGGCCGCGCAGTTCCCCGCGCCCCTCGGGG
>NZ_JBFBJL010000160.1:0-2425 GCF_040686075.1 Streptomyces sp. NPDC086519 | reverse complement strand
CGGTTCCGGATCTGGGTGCGGGTGGCGGTCGTGGTCCGGTGACGCCGGTGGAGGAGGCGTTGTGTGGGTTGTTCGCGGAGGTGTTGGGTCTGGAGCGGGTTGGTGCGGAGGAGGGTTTCTTTGAGTTGGGTGGTGATTCGTTGCTGGTGATGCGGTTGATTGCGCGGATCCGGTCGGTGTTTGAGGTGTCGGTGGGTGTGCGTGAGGTGTTCGCGGAGCCGACGGTGGCCGGGGTGGCGCGGTTGGTGGAGGGTGCGGGGGTGTCGGGGGGTGTGGTGCTGGCGCGTCGGGAGCGTCCGGAGCGGGTGCCGTTGTCGTTCGCGCAGCAGCGGATGTGGTTCTTGAACCGGATGGACGGTGGCGATGCCGAGGGCGCCGCGGCCTACAACCTGCCCTTCGCGTTGCGGTTGTCCGGTCACTTGGATGTGGCGGCGCTTGAGGCCGCGTTGGGGGACGTCGCTGACCGGCACGAGAGTCTGCGCACGGTCTTTCCGGATGCTGAGGGTGTTCCCTACCAGCGGGTGTTGGATGACGCAGGCAGCCGTCCTGAGTTGGTTGTGGTCGAGGCCGGCGAGCGATGGCGCGAGGTCTTGCGACTTGAGACCGCGCGGGGGTTTGATCTGGCGGTTGAGTTGCCGTGGCGGACGGTGTTGTTGAGGGTTGCGCAGGAGGAGTCCGTCTTGTTGTTGGTGGCTCATCACATCGCGACGGATGCGTGGTCGATGGGTGTGCTGGCGAATGACCTCCAGGTGGCTTATGGTGCGCGGCTTTCGGGGCAGGCGCCGGGGTGGGAGCCGCTGCCGGTTCAGTACGCGGATTACGCGTTGTGGCAGCGGGAGGTGCTGGGTGAGCTGGACGATCCGGAGAGTGCCGGTGCCGGGCAGGTTGAGTTCTGGCGGGAAGCGTTGGAGGGAGTGCCACAGGAGACGGTGTTGCCGTTCGACCGTCCGCGTCCGGCGGTGCCGTCGTTCCGCAGCGGTACGGTCCCCCTAGGGGTGGACGCGGTCACGCATGCGCGGTTGGTGGAGCTGGCCGCGCAGGGCGGGGCGACGATGTTCATGGTCGTGCATGCCGCGCTGGCGGTGCTGCTCGCCCGGATGGGGGCAGGGGAGGACCTCTGCGTCGGTACGCCGGTCGCCGGCCGGTCGGATACGCAACTGGAGGGGCTGGCCGGGTTCTTCGTCAACACCCTCGTCCTGCGCTCCGACACCTCCGGCAACCCCACCTTCCAGGACCTGCTCGCCCGGATCCGTGAGTCGGATCTGGCTGCGTACGCCCATCAGGATGTGCCGTTCGAGCGGCTGGTGGATGAGCTGAATCCGGCGCGGTCGGCGGCCCGCAATCCGCTGTTCCAGGTGATGCTGGCGCTCCAGAACGTGCCCGAGGCCCACTGGGAACTGGAGGGGTTGACAGTCGAGCAGGTTCCGCCTGCGGAGGACCTTGCGGCCCGCTTCGATCTCTCCCTTTCCCTGAGCGAGCGTCACTCCGATGACGGCGGGCCGGATGGCCTGCGTGGCGGGATTCTGTTCGCTGCGGACCTGTTCGACGAGGAGACGGTCCGTCGGCTGGCGGCGCGGCTCGTGCGGGTGCTGGAGCAGGTCGCGGCCGATCCGGAGTTGCGGGTGGGTGCTGTCGAGATCCTGGACGAGGCTGAGCGGTCGGCGGTGGTGGCTGAAGGGAATGCCACGGCTGGTGAAGCGGATAACGCCATTGTGGTGGAGCGGTTCCGTGAGTGGGCTGTGCTGACGCCTGCGGCGGTGGCGTTGCGTTCGGGTGGGCGTTCGTTGACCTATGCGGAGGTGGATGGGCGTTCGGATGCGTGGGCGCGTGGGCTGGTGGCGCGTGGGGTGGGTCGGGAGTCGCGGGTGGGTCTGTGTCTGCCGCGCGGCACTGACATGGTGGTGGCGATCCTGGCGGTGTGGAAGGCCGGCGGGGCGTACGTGCCACTCGACCCGGAGTACCCCACTGACCGGCTGGCGTACATGGTCGCCGACAGCGGCGCCGAGCTGGTGGTGGTGGGGGAGGAAACGGCGAATCAGCTGTCGGAGCACGGGCAGACTGTCCGGTTGGAAGAGTTGGAGAGCGGCCGTTGTGAGTTGCCGGAGATCGCGGCTGGTCAGCTGGCTTATGTGATTTATACGTCGGGTTCGACGGGGCGTCCGAAGGGTGTGGCGGTCGGGCATGCGTCGGTTGCGAACCTGGCCGCGGCCATGCGTTCCGTCCTCGGCGTCGAACCAGGCGTGACGGCGCTGCAGTTCGCCTCCTTCAGCTTCGACGCCTCTGTCCTGGATGTCGCGGTGACCCTGGCGGCTGGTGGCACGCTGGCCATTGCGTCATCCGATGAGCGGCTGGATTCTTCCGCGTTGGCCGCGATGGTGGAGGCCTGCGGTGTTCAGGTCGCCAGTGTCGTCCCCTCGCTTCTTGG
>NZ_JBFBJL010000159.1:0-2533 GCF_040686075.1 Streptomyces sp. NPDC086519 | reverse complement strand
CCCCTGGCGGGGCGCGGGGCTGTAGTCGCGTCGGTCTCCCAGCTGCGGGCAGTCGTGCCTCCCCCCGCGCGAGCGAAGCCGAGCGTGGGGGGAGGGTGGGCGCGGGCGGCACCTGTCAGCGCCGGTAAGCGTCCCCGCTCCCGCCCCCGCTACGCGGACACGGACTCCGCAGCCGCGCCACCCCGGGCCACGACCCTGCTCCGCGCGGCCAGCCAAGGCCGGTCCTGCACATCCGTCAGCCGCTTGCCGAGCCGCACCGCCAGGACACTGATCCCCAGCGAGAACAGCAGGAACGTCACGACGTACGGCGCGTGCAGCGAGGCCCCCATCGGCCCGCCCACCGCCGGCCCCACGGCCAGGGCCAGCTGCTTGACCAGCGCGAACGCCGAGTTGTACTGCCCGGCCATCCCCTCCGGCGCCAGGTCGGCCACCAGCGGAGCCACCGTCGGCGACAGCATCGCCTCACCCAGCCCGAACAGCGCGTACGTCGACACGAACGCGGCCGTCGCCATCTCCTGACTGCCGTGCCCGAGTCCCGCGTACCCGGCCACGACCCACGCCACGGCCCAGACCAGCCCGACCCCGGCGATCACCCGTGACCGCCGCCGACGCTCCACGAACCTGAGCACGGCGAACTGCGCGACGACGATCATCAGCGTGTTCGCGGCGAGCGCGGTCCCCAGCGCGGACGTGGATATCCCCGCCGCCTCGACGCCATAGGCGCTCAGCCCGGACTCGAACTGCCCGTAGCACGCGAAGAACAGCACGAAGCCCAGCACGGACAGCTGCACCATCGCCCGGTTCCCGAGCAACTGCTTCCAGCTGCCTTGCGCGGACGACGAGGCCGGCGCGGCGGCGAAACGCGGCGAGTGCGGGATCCGCACCGTCGCCATGACGACCGCCAGCAGCAGGAACATCGCCGCCTCGATCGCGAAGAGCACGGTGAAGGAGGACACCTTGGTCGTGTCGACCAGGTGGCCGCCGATGAGGCCGCCGACCCCCAGCCCCAGGTTCTGCAGGAAGAACTGGGTCGCGAAGGCCCGGGACCGGGTCTCCGCCGTCGAGCAGTCCACGATCAACGTCGCCAGCGCCGGCTGCATCACGGCCTGCCCGGCCCCGAGCAGCGCCGCCGCGGCCAGCACCGACGGACCGCTCCCCGCCAGCCCCAGGCTCAGCGCGCCGATCGCGGCCGTCACCAGGGCGGTGAGAAGGACCGGCAGTGGGCCGCGCCGCACGATCGCCCGGCCGGCGAACGGCAGCACTATCAGCGCGGCCACGGCGAAGACGGCGAGCACGAACCCCGCCGTCATGGCACCGAGCCCCCGCACCTGCGCCACATAGACGTACAGGTAGGGGACGGTGAAGCCGAGCCCGAACGCGCTGAGTGCGTTGCCCACGTGGATCCGGCGCATCGCTGCGCCCATCGCCCTGGTCACGTTCACCTCTCTCAGGTCGTCAAGTCAGCGGACTACTGAAGTCTGAAGACTTAGAAGCTAAAGTTCGAAGCTAAAGAGTACATGGTGAAGGACTTCAACGCCAAGCGGGTCCATGCGATACTTCGGTCATGGCCGACACCACCGGCGCCGGCGAGCCGACCCTCGACGAACAGATCGCCGCCTACCAGCGCGAGTTCCAGGACCTCGACCCCCAGGTGGAGAAGATCGTCTCGGCGCTGTCCCGGCTCAACCGCCGCATGAACGTCGCCTACGGCCGCCAGACCGGCGCCCTCGGCATCAGCAACGCGGAGTGGGAGGTCCTCAAGGCCCTCGTCCTCTCCGGGGTGCCCTACCGCATGGGCCCCAGTGAACTGGCCAAGCGCCTCGGCCTCACCCCCGCCGCGATGACCCATCGCATCGACCGGATGGTCGCCGGGGGGCTCGTCACCCGGGAGAGGGACGAGTCCAACCGCGTCCGGGTGATTGTCGAGCTGACACCCGAAGGGCGCGAGAAGTGGCTGGAGGCCATGCGCCTCGCCTCCGTCTTCGAGGAGGACCTGCTCCAGGACCTCTCCCCGGCGGAGCGTTCGGTGCTCGGCGAGGTCCTCACCAGGCTGCTGCGCCGTGTCGAGCACGCCCAGCCTGACGCCGGCGGCCGGCTCACTGACCTGGACTGACGTCGGGGCGCGGGGGTCGCGGAAAAAATCTTGACAGGGGGCACTTGACTCTGTGCTGCCCGCCCCGTAATGTTCTTCGGGTTGCCGCGGAGCCGTAACGGTTCTGCGACAGCACCTCCGCCGCATGAGCGGCACTCCAAACACCAGCATGATCTCCCGACGGGGTTGATTTCGGCGTGCCCGAATTCAATTCGCTTTCGGGTCTCGGTGGTGCCCGGTCGGACCGCAAGGCCCGATTGGGAATCGCAGAGCGGATCCGCTAAGGTTTGGGACGTCGGAACGGCCAACGGCCGCGAAGGCAACACCCGCTGACTGGGAATCAGACGCCGAAAGGATCTGATAGAGTCGGAACCGCCGGAAAGGGAAACGCGAGAGCGGGAACCTGGAAAGCACCGAGGAAATCGGGTCGAGAAAAGATCT
>NZ_JBFBJL010000158.1:0-2557 GCF_040686075.1 Streptomyces sp. NPDC086519 | reverse complement strand
TCGCCGGCGACGTGGCCGGGCTGACCGGACAACTGCGCCGGGTCCTGGCCGGGGAGCACGACCCGCGCGGGGGGATCCATCTGGCCTCTTCGCGGGCCGACGCCGACGCCAAGGTCGCCTTCCTCTTCCCCGGCCAGGGCAGCCAGCGCCCCGGCATGCTCGCCGACGTCCTCATCGCCTTCCCCGAGTTGCAGCACTACCTCCAGCTCGGCCGCGCCCACGCCGACACCCTCTACCCGCCCACCGCGTTCGACGAGGACACCCGCGAGCGCCGCCGGGCCGCCCTCACCGACACCCGGGCCGCCCAGCCCGCCCTCGGCATCACCGGCCTCGCCGCCCACGCGCTGCTCACCTCCGTGGGTGTACGGCCGGACATGGCGGGCGGGCACAGCTACGGCGAGTTGGTCGCACTGTGTGCGGCCGGCGCGTTCGAGGCCGAAGCGCTGCTGGAGCTCAGCGCCGAACGCGCGGCGGCGATCCTGGCCGCGGCGGGCGACGATCCCGGCACCATGGCGGCCGTGTCCGCCGCAGCGGAGGACGTCGAGCGTGCACTGCGTGCCTCAGGCGTCGCGTCCGCGGTGGTCGTGGCCAACCGCAACTCGTCTCAGCAGACCGTGATTTCGGGACCGACGGAAGAAGTCACCGAAGCCGTACGGCGGTTGCGGGAAGCGGGCCTGGGCGCGAAGCGCATTCCGGTCGCCTGCGCCTTCCACAGCCCCGTGGTGGCCGGGGCGGGAGAGCGGTTCGCCGAGGTGCTCGCGGACACGGCCGTACGACCGCCCGAGTTCCCGGTGTGGTCCAACCGCACGGCGGCCCCCTACCGGCCGGACGCCGGCGCCGTACGCGCCGGACTCGCCGCCCAGATCGGCTCACCCGTCGCCTTCACCGCCCAGATCGAGGCGATGTACGAGGCCGGGGCCCGGGTCTTCGTGGAGGCCGGGCCCGGGACGGTCCTGACCCGGCTGGTCGGGCAGATCCTCGGCGACCGCCCGCACACCACCGTGGCCTGCGAACCCCGTGCCGACAGCGGCCTGCCCGGCTGGCTCGACGCACTGGCCCAGCTGGCCGTGGCAGACGTACCGGTACGCACCGCCTGGCTGCTGCGCGGCCGTGACGCCGTGGACGCGGTCCGGACCCCGGCGCCGAAGCGGCCCGGCTGGACGGTCGACGGACAGCTCGTGCGCACCGCCGCCGGAGACCTCCTGCCCGGTGCCCTCGCACCGGCCCGACGAGTCGTGGAGACGACGACTGTGACGACGAACCAGCCGCACGGCGCCCCCGCCGACCGGGACGCGCTGATCGCCGATTTCCTGCGCACCAGCCGGGAGATGATCGCCGCTCAGCGCGATGTCATCCTGACTTACTTCGGAGCTGCCCCGGGCGAGCGGACGCTCGTAGCCCCACCTGCCCCGTCCGCCGTGCCCGTGGCCGCCGTGTCGGCCCCCGAACCTCCCCCAGCTCAACAGCAGAAACCCGAAGCCGAGTCGCCGCCCGGAACCCGCACCGAAGCGGATGTGCTCCACACCGTGCTGGAGATCATAGGCGAGCGCACCGGCTACCCCGTCGACATGATCGAGCCCGACCTCGATCTGGAGGCGGACCTGAGCATCGACTCGATCAAGCGGGCCGAGATCGCGGGCGAGTTGGCCAAGCGGCTCGGGATCGCGAGCGGCGCCCGGACCCTGGACGACAGCGAGTTGGAGGAGCTGGCCAAGGCCCGCACGGCGGCCGCGGTGACGGGTTGGCTCGCGGCACGGCTGACGGGACCCGGCGCGGGCGGTTCACCCGATGCGCAGGCCGTTGTCCGGGAAACCCCGACTGCTTCCGGCAAGGCACCGAAGCGCCTTCTGGCGCAGCCTGTGCTCCTGCCCCACCAGGACTGCGACGGCCCGGCGGATCCGTCGTCCCTGCTGGCCGACCGGCGTTACGTCCTGGTCGGTGGCGGTGACAGCCGGGACGTGTCCCACGAGGTCCTGACCAGGCTCTCCGCGTGCGGGGCCCACGTGCAGCACGTTGCTTCCCTCGACCTGCTCGCCGAGGCCGACGGTCCGGTGGAAGGCATCCTCTGTCTGGACTCGCTCGCTCCCTGCGGCCCGCCCGTGCTACCCGCCGCCTTCCCGGTCTTCCAGGCCGCGCTGCGGCGCTCGCCACGCCGTCTCCTGGCTGTGGGGGCGGCGAAGGAGTTGCGCTCGGCGGGCTTGCACGGATTCTTCCGGACCGTGGCCCGGGAGTACCCGGACACCGTCGCGCGTGTCATCGACCTTGAGGACACCTCGCCCGTGGCGGTCGCCGACGCGCTGCTCGCAGAACTGCTGGCCCCTCGATCCGACACCCCCGTCGTCCTGCGCACGGCGGCCGGACGGCACGGATTTCAGCTGGTCGAGGCCCCGCTCGGTACGCTCGCCGACAGCGGTGCCGGGCCGGCGGGGGAGGGCGCCGCGGAGGCGGCGGCGCTGGGCCTGGACCGGGATTCGGTGGTGCTGCTGGTGGGTGGGGCCAGGGGCATCACCGCGAAGTTCGCGGCCACTCTCGCCGGCGCCTGCCGCTGCCGGATCGA
>NZ_JBFBJL010000157.1:0-2607 GCF_040686075.1 Streptomyces sp. NPDC086519 | reverse complement strand
CCCCGAAAGCCGCGCACCATAAGCCACCTGGAGGTCATTCGCCAGCACACCCATCGACCACGCATCCGTCGCGATGTGATGAGCCACCAACAACAGGACAGACTCCTCCTGCGAAACCCTCAACAACACCGTCCGCCACGGCAACTCAACCGCCAGATCAAACCCCCGCCCCACCTCCTCCTGCATGACCGCACGCCAGCCCTCACCAGCCTCGACCACGACCAACTCAGGATGACTTTCCCCTCCCTGCAACACGTGCTGGTAGGGAACACCCTCGATGGCCGGGAAGACCGTCCGCAGAGTTTCATGGCGGTCCGCAACATCACCCAACGACGCAGCCAGCGCCGCCACATCCAACTGTCCGCTCAGGCGCAATGCCATCGGCAGGTTATAGACAGCGGCCCCGCCGTCGGCCTCTTCCATGTGGTTGAGGAACCACATGCGCTGCTGGGCGTACGACAGAGGCACCCGCTCCGGACGCTCCCGACGCGCCAGCACCACACCCGCCGACGTCCCGGCCGCCTCCACCAACCGCCCTATCCCGGCCACCGTCGGCTCCGCGAACACCTCACGCACACCCACCGACACCTCAAACACCGACCGAATCCGCGCAATCAACCGCATCACCAGCAACGAATCACCACCCACCTCGAAGAAACTCCCCTCCACACCGACCGAGCCCGCCTCCAGCCCCAGCAACTCGGCGAACAAGCCGCACAGGATCTCCTCCGTCGGCGTCGCCGGCCCCCGCGAACCACCCAGACCCAGATCAGGCACAGGCAGAACAGCCCGATCCACCTTGCCGTTCACCGTCAACGGGAACCCATCAAGCACCACCACCGCCGAGGGCACCATGTAGTCCGGCAGACGCGTGGCAGCGAACGCCCGCAGTTCCTCCCCGTCCACCTCACCGACGGCATAACCGACCAGACGGCCCTCCCGCACCACCGCCACCGCCTGCTCCACCTGCGGGTGCGCGGCCAGCCCCGCCTCCACCTCACCGAGCTCAACCCGGAACCCGCGGATCTTCACCTGCTCGTCGGCCCGGCCCACGAACTCCAGCCGCCCGTCGGCCGTCCAGCGCGCCAGGTCGCCGGTGCGATACATCCGCCCATCGCCGTCACCGAACGGGCACGCCACGAACCGCTCAGCCGTCAGATCCGCACGGCCGACATAACCCCGGGCCAGACCATCCCCCGCGACATACAACTCACCCGTGACACCTGCGGGGACCGGCCGGAGGTAGGCATCCAGGACATACGTGCGGACATTGGGCAACGGACGACCGATCGCCGGCGCAACGTCCTCCCCGGTGATGCCCTCAGCCAACAAGACCGCCGTCGAGATCACCGTCGCCTCGGTCGGACCGTAGGTGTTCCACACCCGCGCACCCGCCCGCCACTTCGCCGCCAGGCCAGAGTCCAACCGCTCCGCGCCCAGGACCCAGTTGCCGATTCCGGCGAAGTTCGTCGGCTCCAGCACACCCAGCAGCGACGGAACGACACTCGCCACCTCGACACCGCTGCTCTCCACCATCGCGGCCAGCGCGGAAGGGTCCAGCCGCTCATCGGACGAGGCGATGGCCAGCGTGCCGCCGGCGACCAGGGTCACGGCCACGTCCAGCACAGAGGCGTCGAAGCTGAAAGAAGCAAACTGCAGCGCCGTCACGCCCGGCTCGACCCCCAGCACCGGACGCATGACGGCGGCCAGGTTCGCCACCGACGCATGCCCGACCGCCACACCCTTCGGACGGCCCGTCGAACCCGACGTATAGATCACGTAAGCCAGCTGACCGGCCGCGATCTCCGGCAACTCACCCGATACGGCTTCCAGTTCGTCGAGACGGACGACGGCGACGCCGTCCGGCAGACAGCCGGCCGTCTCGCCCGAGACCACCACGAACTCCGCCGCACTGTCGTGGACCATGTACGCCAGCCGGTCAGTGGGGTACTCCGGGTCGAGTGGCACGTATGCCCCGCCGGCCTTCCACACCGCCAGCAACGCCACCACCATCTCCACCCCGCGCGGCAGACACAGACCCACCCGCGATTCGCGGTCCACACCGCGCGCCACCAGCCCACGCGCCCACGCATCCGAACGCGCGTCCACCTCCGCATAGGTCAACGAACGCCCACCCGAACGCAACGCCACCGCGTCCGGAGACTCAGCCACCCACCGCCGGAACCGCTCCACCACAGTCCACGGCTCAACGTCCACGCCCGTCGCGTTCCACTCCTCCACCACCGCAATCCACTCAGCCGCATCGAGCACATCGAGATCGCCCAACCGAACCCGCGGATCCGCCGCCACCTGCTCCAACACCCGCACGAGTCGCTCCGCCAGCCGACGAACCGTCTCCTCGTCGAACAGGTCCGCAGCGAACAGAATCCCGCCACGCAGGCCGTCCGGAGTGCCGCTGTCGGACCACCTCTCACTGAGGTCCACCGACAGATCGAACCGGGCCGCAGGGTCCTCCGCCGGCGGAACCTGCTCCACCCACAGTCCCTCCAGTTCCCACTGGGCTTCCGGCACGTTCTGGAGCGCCAGCATCACCTGGAACAGCGGATTACGGGCGGCGGAGCGGGTCGGGTTCAGCTCGTCCACGAG
>NZ_JBFBJL010000156.1:0-2937 GCF_040686075.1 Streptomyces sp. NPDC086519 | reverse complement strand
CAGCCGCAGAGAGACCTGCCATCTCAAGGTCGCACCAGGATTCGTGTGACTCCCGCGAACAGCGTCGTGGCCAGTGTCCAGCCACTGATGATCAGTGCATAGGCCAGCACCTGACTGGACCCGCTCGGATTCCACGCCCCCGATTGACCGAGGCTCACCACCGGCACTAGCAGGTCGAGCGTGTAGGCGACCGCGTTGAAATGCGGGCCGCCCGTGCCCAGCGGCGCAGGGTGGTGGGACGCGAAGTAGACCGATCCGGCGGCAAGCAGGCCCAGCAACCACAGCCCGGCCAGCCACGGCCGATACCCGTACCCGACCGTTGCGTCCTGGAGGAGGCCCCATGCTTTCGCCGGCACGCCCGCCGATTCACGTCGCCGCCGCTGCTGAGCCAGCAGCACCCGCCGTGACTCGCCGTCACGCCCCACTGCCCGGTAGCGCGCGGCCAACTGCTCATAAGGCTGAGGCTGATACGCGTCACGAGCCAGCCACGGCAGTCGCGTCCCGGCCGCCGGCAACGGCATCAGTTCGTCATAGACGAAACCATCCAGGCGCAGCTTGACGGGCCAGGACGCGGCGTCGTCCTCGAACGTCGCAGTCCGTGCCCGCCGCAGATCCAGGCTGTGCGCGTTGAAGCCCTCATTGCAGACCATCGCCCCCTCGACGCGCGCGCCGGAGGCGTCGAGCGTGCCCAGTCGCGCACCGCTCAGCGTCAATGGCCCGACGACGCGGGCCGAGTCGAGCCGGACCGCGCCCGAAGCCGTCACGCCCGACAGATTGACACCGCCCTCGACTGAAATGTGATCCGCGCGCAGCGCCGTTCCACCGCGGTCGTCCACCAGGTCGGCGTCGGGCAGCATGAGCCCGCCCTTGATCGTGGCGCCGCTGAGGTCGACACCGCCGATGACGGTGAACCTCTTCTCCGCTCGGGTGTTGCCACGGCGCGCGAACATACCGGTGTCGACGCGCAACCCCTGCGCCAGCAAGGCGGGCGTGGGCGGGCGGTCAGGTTCCTCGTGGGTGATCTGGGCGCCGTCCAGATGCAGGTAGCCGCCTATACGCGCGCCCGGGAGCCGGAACTGTCCGTCCACGACAACGTCGTGGCAGTACATCGCGGTGTCTACGACGAGCAGGTCGCCGTAGACGGCGGCGCGCGGCGGCGTCCAGTCGGCGTCGGGGTCAGGCGGTTCGGGCGGGGGCGCAGTGATCGTGGTCCCGCTGATCTCGATCTCGAAGACGCGTGCCGCGTAGAGGCCGATCCCGCCGAGGCGGCAGCCCTCCACCTGAAGCTCGCCGCGGATCTCGGCGCGCGAGGCTTCCAGCCCGGTGAGGTAGCAGCCGCGAAGACGCACACTGCGAGTCTCGGCTTCGGCGAGGTCCAGGTCGTCGTCGAAGAAGCACCGCTCGAAGTCGAGTGCGTAGGGGACTTGCGTGTGGGCGAGCGCGAGTCGCCCGACAACACGGACGCCCGCCAGTTTGACGCCCGCGCCGCCACCTGCATCAGGCCCGCTGCCGTTCAGCAGCGCGACGATCACCTCGGCGCGGACGTCACGGGTGCGCGGCCAGGACGTCGCCTTATCGGGGCCGTCGTCGGGTCCGGAGCGCAGGTCGACCAGGGCACCGGTGGGGAAAGCGTGCCAGAGACGCTCCTCGGTGCTCGTCAGCGTACTGATCTCCAAGCTACTCACGGCATTTGAGCATCGTTGCGCTGGGCCGGCGGCGCAAGGGGATTGCGCGCTGGGCGGACGGTCGCGGCGGGCAAGTCTGCGACGACGGCGTCCCGTGAACTCATGGCGGTAGCGGGTTGTAGGTCAGGCCGGTCTGCGCGACGAAGCCGTCGAGGACGGCGGGCCGGTACTGAAGGCGCTTGAGTCGGTTGCGCATCAGCGTCTCCAGCGCATCGACGGTGAGCGCGGCCAGGTTGGCCAGGCTGCGTTTGACGTGGGACCACACGCCCTCGACCGGGTTCAGGTCCGGGGCGTAGGCCGGGAGGAGCACGACGGTCAGCCAGGCCCGTTCGGCGATCATCTGTTTCATGGTCGCCGCGATGTGGGTGTTCGGCCGGTCCCAGACCAGGATGATCGGGGCTCTCAGCTGCTGGTGGGCGGCGTCGATCAGCCCGATGTAGTCGCGTTCGGATAAGGAGCGCCGCTCGTTCATGCGGCGGCGGTGGATGCGCAGCCGGTAGAACAGTCTCGTGCGCGCCCCGGGACGGACAGCGATCAGTCCGGCGATCGACACCCGCCCGGAGCCGCGCCCGGCCACCCTCACGATCGGCGTCTGGCCCCGCCGTCCCCAGGTTCGGCCGCGCGGCGGCGTCAGATGCTGGCGCCTGCCTCGTCTTCGAAGCAAACGAAGGCGCCGAGCGTGGCCTGTGTCCTTATCGCAGGCCACGTTGTTTCCTTCCAGGCGGCGATCGCGATCTCGTCGCGCTGGGCGGCCCGTCGCGCCGGCATCTGCGGGGTGAAGCCGAGCCGACGGATCAACCGGGCTGCCGCGTCGGCGCTGTAGGAGACATGGAATTTGCGGCCGATCAGCTTGGCGACCCGAGCCCCGGTCCACACCTGGTCCTCGTCCCAGCCGAACGCCGCCGGGCCCTCATCCAGCATCAGGGCCAGCTTGGCCTGCGACTTCGTACTGAGCTTGCACCGCTGCCCCAGCGGGCCCCGGCTTGCCAGCGCCGCCGTCCCGCCGCGCTTGAAATCCGCCCTCCACCGGTACACCGACCGCACCGTCACCCGCAGCCGCTCGGCGATCTCCGAAGACGTGACGTTCTCGACGAACATCGCGGCCGCCTGCATCCGCAAAGCCTCGCGGCGCGCCCGCCCCGCAGCGTCCAACCCGCCGCCTTGCGCGTATCTCACACCAACGACATAGCGCCGTCAGGGCCGTCCGTCAGCGAACCTCAGCGAGACGACATCAAAACGCCCTCGTCAGTAA
>NZ_JBFBJL010000155.1:0-3101 GCF_040686075.1 Streptomyces sp. NPDC086519 | reverse complement strand
CCCGGGACGCCGGCTTCGGCACCGCCCAGTCGATGCGCCAGCACCTACAGGCAGCGCTCGGCGTCACCCCGACCGCCTACCGCCGTACCTTCCGGGCGGGGGCTGTCGTCGGCGGCAAGGAGTGAGGCGGAGGCGGAGGCACGCGGTCAGATCGTCACGGCACGAACCAGCATCGTGCCCACGGCACGGCCCTCTGGCGGATCGATCACAGAGACGCACACGTCAGAGAAGCCGTACCCCGTCAGGATGCGCCGCCACTGATCCGGGGTGCGGTCGTGCCGCAGTCCGGCTCTGGCAGGCTTGAGCCCCTGACCGCCTGGGGGCAGATGCGAGAAGGCCAGGATGCCCTCCGGGGCCATACGCGAGCGGATCAGCGGGAGCAAGGTGTCCGGATCGACGAACCACACGGCACCAAAGATCGAGAGCACGACATCGAACGTCTCGTCCGTCTCGGTCAGAAACGCCGTCGCTTCCGCCGTGCGGAATTCAAGGCCCGGCAGATCACCCCAGCGCTCCCGCGCGACCAACTCGCGGGCCGGGGCGACGTCCACTCCTTGGCCTGCCGCGCCCAGCGTCACGAGGTGCGCGAGGTTACTACCGCTCCCCGAGCCCAGTTCCAGCACCCGACGTCCGGCGACGGGACCCAGAACGCTCTCGTCCGGCCCGTGGTCGGCGTACTGAGTCCAGTTCAGCCAGGTCGTAGCACCCTTGCCGTTCACGGTCCTGCGAGGCGTGCTCCCGACCGCGTACCTGTCCCATGTCACAACCAAGGACATACGTTGATCCTCTCCGCCACGGGGCCCATCCCAACGTACGGGACAGGCCCCCGCTCACGAGTCGGTACTACTTGGGCGAGTCGTGGCATCCGGCGTGGCACTGGTTGCAGTCGGCCGCGTCCTCCATGCCCCACAGGCCGGGGTCGATCTCGAACCCAGCCGCCTTGATGGCCTTGATCGTCTGTTCCAGAACGAGCGGGCCGCCGCGCTTGCGGTCGCGCCCGTCCTGCTCCGCCTTGTCCTCACTGACGCACTGGCCACCAGCCGCCGTCCCCGTGAGCTCCGGCACGTGGTGGATGTACCGGCCGAAGTGCCGGCTGGTGAAGTGGTGGTACGGGATCGAGTCGAGCATGAACGAGTGCCATGCTTCGTCCACCTGCTCGGACGGGCCCATGAGAACGTCCGGGTTCTCGCCGCACGTGACCAGATAGGCGATGGCCTGTCCGAACTTGGCCTCGGCCAGTTCGCGGGTGTTCCCGGAGTTACGGAGGAGAAGGGCTACCTCCCGCTCCCAGATGTCCGGCGTGACGTACGCCTTCGGGTCACGGATCACTACTGCCGTGCTCATGCTGGCTTGCCTCCACGTAATTGGGGGTCCGTGGTGCTTCGGTCATGTCGCCCGCCCCTGCACTTGCGGCACAGGCACGGCGGCATCAGGCCGGTAGCGAGGGGTTCCCCGCCCTCACCCTCGTACAAGGTCCGTGGCTTGGTCTGAGTGCCGTCGGCTCTCACCGTGTAAGCGCTGATGCGGATGGACATGTCGACCATGTTCCGGATCGGCCATGGCCATTGCGGCGACGTTCGAGGTGTCTCTCGGACGTCATGTCGGCGTCACCCCGAGGGCGTCAAACCGGTGTCATTGGAGGCGTCACGTGGCTACCCTCGAATCATGACGACCACGGCCGAGCGTGAGCGAACCCCCAACGACGTGCTCACCTCCGTACGTAAGTCGATGAACCTCAGCCAAGACGAGTTCGCCCGGGGCTTACGTGACGCAGGCGAGGAGCTCGGGGAACCGAACGACGCCTCCAAACGACTCGTACAGCGCTGGGAGTCCGGGGAGACCAGGACATGCCGCCCGCTGTATGCGCGGGCACTGAAGCGGTTCACCGGCCGCACCCCTGAGTCGCTGGGGTTCGCGATCCCGATGGCGCGCGTCCACTCGGACGGGGCAGGAGGCCACGACATGGAGGCTGGGGAAGTCGGCACGGCTGACGCTGCCTCAAGCCCGGAGCCAGAGCTTCAGAGCGAGTACGCGGGCATCTGGCTGTCCCGGTATGAGTTCTACTCGTCCAGCCGTGACGAGACGTTCGACTGCGAGCACCACGTCGTGATCGTCCAGCATGGCAACCGGCTGACAGCCCAGAGCCTGCCCGGGGCATCGACCAACCCGGACAGCCCGTTGTCCCTGGACCTCACCGTTGACCGGAACGTCGTCACCGGCACGTGGAACGAGCAGACGGCGACCGACGGGTACTACCAGGGAGCCCGGTACCACGGTGCGATTCAGCTGCTCGTGGAGCCGACAGGCCGCCGTATGGCGGGCAAGTGGGTCGGGTTCGGCAAAGACTTCGATGTGAACACGGGCCCGTGGGAGCTGCGCCTACTCGACCGATCGACAGGCCGCGCGAGCATCGAGCGGTACTCGACTACACCGCGGTGAGAGCGTGATTTTGAAGGCTTGGGTCGAGAACTGGCAGGTCGTGGGACGGTGCGGGCCATGGGGAGCCATGGGCACGACTCAACCGCAAGGACGCTCGCGGCGGCATTCCGCGAGGTCCTGGAAGAGGCCCAGTGGGAGCCTGACCAGGGCTTCGAACTGGTGACGGCGACGCTACAGGGCATGAGTGACGGCGTCACGAAGTTGGTGACCGAGGACAACGCCCTGACAGTGTTCGAAACGTGGCCGCTCGGCGATATCCATGTATTCGTTGCTGCTGTGCACAAGACCATCAATCAGCAGCACCCTGCCCAGTCCCCGGGCCGTCGAGCCATGCCCCGCGCCGAGTTCGCCGACGAGGTTCGCCAGCAGTTCCCGTCGTTCCACCGTACTCAGCGAGAACTGCTGGAAGCGCTCGACCAGGCGTTTCCATGCCCCTAACGGATCAGTCGCCTGGCCATGAGGGTGATGAGTGACCAGTTCCGGTGAGCTTCGCTGTGCTGGGGAAGTCTTTCGCAGTCCGTCGCGTTGCGGCGGGCGTTCACGATCCACCCCAGGGTGCGTTCGACGCGCCAACGACGTGGCCCGCCGTACCGTCGTCCCCCCGCACCGCGACGGCGGCCAGGCCCAGTACATCCACCGCCCGGTCCCCGACCCGCAGGTCG
>NZ_JBFBJL010000154.1:0-3137 GCF_040686075.1 Streptomyces sp. NPDC086519 | reverse complement strand
CGATGTCGTTGGTGATGGCGAACGCGCCGATCACGCCGTCGAAGGAGAAGGACGCGTCCAGGACCTCCAGGTAGAGGAACATGAAGAACGCGGCCCTGCCGGCCAGCAGAACTGCTGAGCGTCCGGCCTGCTGCTGCCTCTCCTCGTCCTCCTCCAGCTGGTTCTCGAAGTAGCCCGACAGACCGCCCACGACCAGATACGTGATCAGGCCGGCGATGCCGGAGACCACCACCGTCTGCGCTTTGTCAGCGTGCGCGCCGCCGTGCTGACGGGCGTGGGTGGCGAAGGTGAAGTAAGTGATCAGCAGGACGGTCAGGGCGATACAGACCGACAGCATGTCGACCTTGCCCAGCCTGGCCAGCGGGCGCTCGATCCAGCCCAGCCACTGGACGTCCCGGTCCTCGAAGACGAAGTCGAGGAAGATCATCAGCAGGAACATGCCACCGAAGGCGGCGATCGCCGGGTGGGCGTCGGTGACCAGCTGCTCGTAGCGGTCTTTGTCGGTCAACGCCAGGTTCACCGCGTCGTACGGATTGAGCTTGGCCGTGATGGCGACGATCGCGACCGGAAAGGCGAGCCGCATGCCGAACACGGCGATCAGGACGCCCACGGTGAGGAAGATCCCCTGCCAGAAGGCGTTCATCTTCTTCAGGATCCCGGCGTTGACGACAGCGTTGTCGAACGACAGGGATATCTCCAGGACGGCCAGGATCGCCACGATCCCGAGGGCGGTCCAGCCGTCGTACAGCACACCGACCGCCAAGCCGACCGCAGTGACCGCGAACGCCCAGCGAAAGGTCTTCAACAGCACGGCTGCGCTCTCCTGTCGTCCCGCGGTCGTCAACGGATCACCCTCACACCGCTGTGTATCACGATCAGTTGTCCCCGGGGTGTCCCGGCGAGTACCTCGCCGCGATCCACCGGTGCACGACGGTCACGGACAGCCTTCCGTCGGCGGCGATGACGTGCTCGGGTACGCCGGTCAGGCAGGCGGCCAGCGCGGCCTTGCGCAGGCCGGCGTTGCGAGCCGGCAGGACGGTCAGGTCACTCTTCGGCTTCGCGGATACCGACACGCTTCGTATCCACTCCACTCCATGCGCGACCTGCGCAACCCACGACCAAGATCCGGACCATACGCGGGCCGAAGTTCGCTAACTCCCCCCGCGCGCCACGCATTCGCACTGGTCAGGGGCGCACAAGCGCTGTACCACCAGCAGACGAAGAACCTGCTGGGTACTCCATTCAGCTGGCGGAGCATAACCGCTCGCCGCGCGACGGCCACTCTCGCGCCGACCCGCATCACGACACTCGCCGGGGCAAGGCACCCGCTTCCAACACCGGGCTTCGCGTGAACCGCGGCCCGGGAGCTGCGCGCCCCGCAGTCCAACCCGCCGCCGCGACACCCGATCTGTGTCCCCTGCCGGCCTTCTACGCTGCGTAGTCAGCACCAAGTCAGCACGGGAGTCAGCACGACATCTCCAAATCACGCCCGAACAGCGCAACTAGGACAGCGCCCCTCGCGCCCTCATTGAGGCCATCATGGAGGCCCGACGCCGCCTCCATGGTCGACGAACGCACTCCTGCAGCCAGAAGTATGGTGTCCCACCACATACGCCTCTGACCTGCGCCTTCCTACGGTGTGGCGACACGCAAACGTCCCCGTCGAACGCCAGGAAGTGGTGCCGATGTCGTCGCCCACAAGCGCTCCACCAGCCCCGCACAGCCTTCCCCGCATCGTCGCCGCAAGTCTCGTCGGCACCACGATCGAGTGGTACGACTTCTTCCTCTACGGCTCCGCGGCCGCCCTCGTCTTCAACAAGCTGTTCTTCCCGGACTCCGATCCGCTCGTCGGCACGCTGCTGGCGTTCCTCACGTACGCCGTCGGGTTCGCCGCCCGGCCGCTCGGGGCTCTGGTGTTCGGGCACTACGGGGACCGGCTCGGGCGCAAGCGGCTGCTCGTGCTGAGTCTGCTGCTGATGGGCGGGGCCACTTTCGCGATCGGGCTGCTGCCCACGCATGCGACGGTCGGCGGCGCGGCACCGGTGCTGCTGACTCTCCTGCGGCTCGTCCAGGGGTTCGCGCTGGGCGGTGAGTGGGGCGGAGCCGTCCTGCTCGTCTCCGAGCACGGGGACGCGCGCCGGCGCGGCTTCTGGGCGTCGTGGCCGCAGACCGGAGCCCCGGCCGGCCAGCTGCTGGCGACCGGGGTGCTGTCGCTGCTCACCGCCGTCCTGTCGGACGACGCCTTCGCGAGCTGGGGCTGGCGGATCCCGTTCCTGCTCTCCGGTGTGCTGGTCGTCGTCGGTCTGTGGATCCGGCTCTCCGTCGACGAATCGCCCGTGTTCCGTGAGGCGTTGGCACGGTCCGAGGCCCGGCGCGGTGCCGGGACGGCCGAACCGCCGCCGCTGGTCTCGGTGTTGCGGCACCACTGGCGTGACGTACTGATCGCGATGGGCGCGCGCATGGCGGAGAACATCAGCTATTACGTCATCACGGCCTTCGTCCTCGTCTACGCCACCACCTCCGCCGGGGTCTCCAAGCAGACCGCCCTGAACGCCGTACTCATCGGCTCCGCCGTGCACTTCGCCGTGATCCCGGCGTGGGGCGCGCTGTCGGACCGGGTCGGGCGGCGGCCCGTCTACCTGCTGGGCGCGGCCGGGATCGGGCTGTGGATATTCCCGTTCTTCGCCCTCGCCGACACCGGCCGATTCGGGTATCTGGTGCTGGCGGTCACCGTCGGCCTGGTGCTGCACGGCGCCATGTACGCGCCTCAGGCCGCCTTCTTCGCCGAGATGTTCGCGACCCGGATGCGCTACTCCGGCGCTTCCGTCGGCGCCCAGTTCGCCTCCGTCGCGGCTGGTGCGCCCGCCCCGCTCATCGCCACCGCCCTGCTGTCCGACTACGGCAGCTCGACCCCGATCGCCCTCTACGTGATCGCGGCGTCCCTGCTCACGCTGGTCGCGGTGGGCGTGGCGAAGGAGACCCGGCGGCGCGACCTGGCCGACGACGGCCCCGCGACCGTCTCGCCGCGCACCGACGACGTGCCCGCCCGCTGAGCCCGTGCCGCCGGTCCCCCGGGATCAGCGGCGCGGGGGGGGGGGCCCCCCACCCGGGGGGGCCACGCGCCCGATGGTGGTGCG
>NZ_JBFBJL010000153.1:0-3149 GCF_040686075.1 Streptomyces sp. NPDC086519 | reverse complement strand
TCGGCGACCACTTCGATTGCGGGTGCGCCCCCGGCCGCCGAGACATGAACAGACGATCACCGGGCGCAGCGCCCCTGACGTGACGAGGCCGCCGGCAAAGGGGCGCCGGGGGGCGCCTCCCACCCCGGCGGGGTGGTGATCTCGAGGCAACCCCCGCGCCTGTGCGCCAGGGACTTTTCAGGGACTTTCAGCTCTGCCTGAGGGACTTCCGAGGGACTTTCCGCCGCGTAACGCGGCAAGGCCCCGAAAGGCCGGAAAGGGCCTCCGACGCAGGTCAGAGGCCCTTTCCCAGGCAAAGCCGCAGGTGGCGGTAGACGAGTCGGGCTGTACGCCGGGGAGAGTCATCGCAGGGCTATGACCTGTGCAAACGTGCAGGGAGAGCGTTTGTGTGGCTACCTTGATGGCTACGTAAGACGACATTCCACCCTAGAGCAGTCTGGATGGGTCTTCGTCACCACTGGGGTCGGACGGTCTGCTCGCTGCGCTCGAAGACGTCCCAGGCCGTCTCCATTCAGCTGCCTTCGCATACTGCAGGCGAACCCGACGGTGGCCGCGTAGACCACGAGCCCATCGACGGCTGGATCGTGCGGCACCCGCAGGTGGTCGGCAGGCGGGCGCGATCCTATCCCGACTCGCCGTCCGTGCCCCTGGGCCGCATGGGCCGGCTGGAGGAAGTCGCCGACCTGGCGCTCTTCCTCGCCACCGGCCAGTCCAGTTTCATCACCGGCACGAGATCTTCGGGAAGGAGCCGGTCACGGCGCCGGACGGAACGACTGCTGCCGCTGCGTGTGCCCCTCGGCCCTCACCCGGAGCCTCGTCTGCGACGTCTGCCCGGCGGTCTTCGGACATGTGGCCCGTGCCAGTCCAGGCACAGGACGGTGGCGTCGTCCTGGGGGCGGCCGTCCCAGGCGTCGGTGACCGCGGTGGCCAGAGTACGCACGACCTCGCGCGGGTGCTCGGTGGCGGTGTCACGGAGAAGGCCGGGGAGGTCGACCTTTTTCGCCTCGCGTTCCTGCATGCCGTCGGTGTGCAGCACGAGGCGGTCACCGGGGCGCAGGTCGAGATCCTGCACCCGGTACGGTCCCAGGTGCGTGGCGACGCCGAACGGCAGGTTCACGGCCAGACGCAGTTCGTCGACCGTGCCGTCCCGCAGCCGCAGGGGCCAGGGATGACCGGCGTTGACGAGCTGGGCGCTGGTGCCGTCCAGGGCGATGCGCAGCAACTGGCCGGTGGCGAAGGTCTGTCGGCCGTGGTCGAGGAGGGCCTCGTGGGTCTGGCGGGCCTGCTCGGCGAGGTCGCATCCGGCGCGGCGGGCACCGCGGGAGGCGTTGACCAGGAGGGTGGCCATGAGTGCGGCGCTGACGTCGTGGCCCATGGCGTCGGTGACGGACAGGTGCAGGGTGTCGTGGTCGAGAGCGTAGTCGTAAGTGTCACCGGCGATGTCGGCGGCCGGGACCAGGGCGCCGGCGAGCGCGAACTCCGGGGCCTCGCAGGAAGGGGCGGAGGGCAGGAGCTGGCGCTGGATCTCCGCGGCCAGACTGACCGAGGTCGTGCGGTTGCCCCAGTGGTAGAGGTCGGTGAAGCGGCGGTCGGTGACGACGATGTACGCCAGCGCGTGCGCGGCCTCTTCGACCTGCTCCAGCACCTCCTGGTCGACCTCGGAGAGGAACAGCTCCAGGACACCGAGAGCGTCGCCGCGGTTGGTGACGGGGGTGAGCACCCTGTACCCGCGCTCGCTCTCCGGCACCAGCACCGTCTTCTGGGCGCGCAGGACCTCGTCGTAGACGCTGTCGTCGAAGGGGATCTCTTCAGCGCGACGGTCCTGTGGTGTAGCCGCCTCCTCGCTCACCCGCAACAGTCGTCGGCCGACGACGTCGACGAACAGGAACGACACGTAACGTGCACCGAACCGCTCGCGCAGATTGCGGGCCACGACATCGAGAGAGCGCACCGGCGCGGCATCCTTCGCCGCTGCCAGCACCTCAGCCAGTGCGATCCGATCGCGTGACACATCGGCCTCCTTTCGGTTGAGAACTCGTTTCCCGCTGGCGCGTCGGGCACAGCCCCGCTGTGACACATGCCTCAACACGTGCGGGCCAGGACAAGGAGGGGCCCGGGATCCGGTTGCGGGCTGATGCGGAGCGGGAGTGTGCCGGCGGACGAGCGGGGCGGGCGCCCCGTACGCGGCTTCGCCCAGCCCGCGACGCCGGGGCGGTCAGGGCCGACCGACCGCGTGGGTGTGCCGGCCGGGACAACCGCTGGTGGACCGTGTTCGCGTCAGGGTGCGGCAGGGTCAGGAAGGCCGGTCCGCCGGTGCACGACGGTCCGGTCCGCCGCGACTTCACCCCAGGTGGGCCGAACCGTCTGTGGCTCGCCGACGCCACGGCCACCCACCGCAAGGCACGGCCGTGCGGACTTCCGTCCCCTTCGTCTTCGGCACCGGCGTTCTCGCCACCGCAGGCGATCTCGTCGTGGGAACGGTCAGCGGCTGAGGTGGCGGCTCTGCGCAGGGCCGGGCCATGGCTGCCCAGGCCCTGGGGGCCGCCCGGCGTGAGCCGGTGTGTGCAGGGTAGGAAGGATGCGTCGCACTGACGTGGCCGGCCGGTCGGCAGTCGGGCGGAGCGGGAAGGCAGGGGTGGAGCATGACATCCGAGCGGGCCGCCGGGAGCGTGGTGGACGCGGTCGTCGTGTACGACGGGCGTCTGCTGCTGGTGAACGCCGAAGGCGGCTGGGAACTGCCGTCAGGCGCTCCCGAACCAGCCGAGTCGGTGGCGGCCACCGCGGCGCGCCTGGTGTACGAGCTCACCGGTTACCTCGTCGACGGCTCGACGTCGCTACGGCCGGCGGATGCCGATCCGGCCGGTGCCCGCTCGTTCGTGGTGTGCCAGCTGTTGTCCGAAACCCCGTCCGCGGGGGCGCGGCTCGCCCCGGAGCAGCTCCGCTGGTCCCCGTTCGCGGAAGCCGTCGACGCCGGGCTTCCGGAACCCGTACGGGTCTATCTGGAGGGCCACACACCCGTGTAGGAGTGCTGCGGGGCTCGGCCGTCCGGTGCGAGGGGGCCGCCGCCTCGCAGGTCGGCGGCCCCCCCCCCCCCCCGCCCGCGGGGCGGGGCCCGGCCGCGGCGGGGGGGGACGCACGCGCAGGGGCGC
>NZ_JBFBJL010000152.1:0-3264 GCF_040686075.1 Streptomyces sp. NPDC086519 | reverse complement strand
CGTCGGGGACGCCTCCAAGGCCGAACGCGTCCTCGGCTGGAAACCCACCACCCACGCCCCCGAACTCGCCCGCCTCATGGTCGACGCCGAACTCGGGTCGGTGAACGCCGCGCCGGGCGCCGCCCTGGGAACGGCGGCCGGCCCGCACGGCCCGAGCTGACCTGCGGCACCGGACGGCGGCGGTCAGCCGGCGGTCCGCAGCACGTCCAGGGCGGCCGCACGAGGACGCGCCAGCCGTCGGTGCGCGACCAGCACGCACGGCACGAGGACGATCAGCGTCTGCGTGACGACCGTGGACCACAGCGGCCCGGACAGGCCGAACCGGTGCACGGACCAGACCGACGCCACCACGTTCGCCACGGTCATGACGGCCCCGACGACGAGCTGCGGCCTCAACTCCCCCGCGCCGTTGAGGAACACGGCGACCGCCGTGGTCGCGCACATGATGACGACGTAACCACCCAGTGCCGCCGGCAGCCCGGAGGGCGCGACGGCCGCGTCGTCACCGCCCCACAGACGCAGCAGCCACGGGGTGACCGGGACGAGGACACTCGCCGCCACCGCGCCGGCTGCCGTCGACAGCCCCACCGACCGCAGGTAGGCGCCGCGCACCCAGGCCAGGTCTCCGCGTACCCAGGCCTCCCGATAGCTCGCCCACAAGGGCGTGAGAAACGCTCCGGCGACCGTGGGCACCGTGGCGTACACGGTGAACGGGAGCACGTAGGCGGCGACCTGGTCCGCGCCGAGGTAGTACCCGATGACAAAGGAGTCCGATTTGAAGGACACGATCCCCATCAGCGTCAGGAGGAACAGCTGCGCACCCTCGCGGCCCAGTCGGCCGCACGTGTCCCGGCCCACGTGGCGCAGCAGGGGCCGGGCATCGCGGACCCGCCCCGCCAGCAGGAGGGTCGGGACGAGACCGGCGAGCAAGGACGTGGCGAGATACACGGCCGTGAACCAGCGGAGGTCGGGGGCGAGGGCAGCCACGGCCAGCAGGCCCCCCGCTTGGGCCAGAACACCGGCCGACGTGGACAGCGCCGTCACATGACCCCGCCCCAGGGCGTAGTACACCCGGCCCCCCACCGTCAGGGGCAGGCTGAGTGCGGCCGTGACGCCTACCGCGAAGACCAGTTGGTCGACGACGGCTGCGGGCACCTGGTCCGCTCCCAGGAAATCGTTCCAGTCGAGGGTGAACGCGAACAGGCCGCAGAGCGCGAGAAGCAGCATCGCCGCACCGGTCAGCAGGACGAGGGCCGTGGTCACCACTCGGCGGGTCGAGGCCGCGTCGCCGGATCCACGCGCCTCGGAGACCTGTCCCATCACCGCCAGTCCGACCCCGAAGTCGAGAACCGAGAGCATGGTGAAGGTGCTGGTGAGGTTCAGCCAGAGACCGAACTCCTCCTTTTCGAGGCAACGGCCGACAATCGGCAGCACCAGCAGGTTGACGAGGAGGGAAATACCCCGAGCGCCCACCGTCGTGGCACCGACGGCGAGAATTCTCCGCCAGCGACCGGGAATCTGGTTCACGGCACATCCCGAGGTAGGACGGTCAGGACACGGCAGCCACGGTGACGGCGGCCCTTCACCTCAGTGTCGGCATCCGAGTGCTGTGTCGTCGCCGTTCGCCCGTCGTGTCGCGCATACAGTGACCGGACGTCGGATGCCCGCGGCCCGGGAGGAATCACGTCAGATGCGCGTCCTGTTCTCTCCGGACGTATTCGTCACGCAACGGTTCGGCGGCGTCAGCCGTTATTTCGCGGAGCTCCACACCGAACTCGTCAAACTGGGAGTCGACGCACGCCTGTTCTCCGGCCTGCACGACAATGCCTACCTCCGCGGCGGGGGCAGGGCACTGGGGGGTCTGCCCCAGCGACCGCGGCTGTTCCTGAGCAGCCGGATGTTCCGGTGCTACGCCGCCACCCAGCGCGCCGCGCACATCGTGCACCCCACGTACTACTCGGCCGAGGCATTCGGCCGGCGACCTCATGTCTGCACGTTCTACGACCTGATCCATCACAGATATCCCGACCAGTTCCCGAACGACACGACGGCCGAGCGCCAACGCCTGTGGGCCCGGCGAGCCGACCGGATCATCGCGATTTCCCACGCGACGGCACGGGACCTGGTGTGCGTGCTCGGGGTGCCGGAGGAGAAGATCTCGGTCGTCCACCTCGGCGTGCGTGTTCCCCGGCCCCGGACGCAGCGGCAGGCGGACGCCTACGTGTTGTACGTCGGCAACCGCGGAGGCTACAAGAACTGGCGGATCGTCGTGGAGGCCCTCCGGGATCCGCGGCTGAAGGATCTGCGCCTGGTGTGCTCCGGAGGGGGGCCCGCGACCCGGGAGGAACAGACCCTTCTGGAAAGCCGTCGCATGGCGAGCCGCGTCACGTTCGCCGCCGCCGACGACCTCACCCTCTCCCGCTACTACCGGGGGGCCCTGGGCCTCGTCTACCCCTCGCTCTACGAGGGTTTCGGGCTCCCGCCGCTGGAGGCGATGGCCGAAGGGGTTCCGGTGGTGGCCGCGCGGGCCGCCTCCATTCCGGAGGTCGTGGGTGACGCCGCCCTGCTCTTCGATCCCCGGGAAGCCGACGACCTCGTTCACGCACTGTGCCGGCTGCTCGACACCGCCGTCCGGGAGCAGTTGGAACGTCGCGGACCGGAACGGGCGCGCGTTTTCTCCTGGGAGAGCACCGCCCGGAGGACCGCCGACGTCTACCGCTCACTTCTTTGACGAAACGCTTTATTGCATACCGAAACAGACACATCGCCACAATACCGGGAAAGTTGAGTTCACCTCCCTACGCTTGCGGTGCCCCTGAGAGCCGCGCCGTCTCCACAGACAACCTCTCGGCGGCACCGGATGTCGAGGTCTACGCCCAGCAGGGAGTGCGTGGTGGCAGTCAAGAAGGCGTTCATCACCGGTATCACCGGCCAGGACGGCTCGTATCTCACCGAGTTGTTGCTGGAGAAGGGGTACGAGGTCCACGGCCTGGTCCGGCGGGCGTCGACTTTCAACACCCGGCGGATCGACCACCTCTACCAGGACCCCCACACGCCAGGGGTGCGCTTGTTCCTGCATTACGGCGATCTCACCGACGGCACACGGCTGGTGGGTCTGCTGGAGAAGGTGCGGCCCGACGAGGTCTACCACCTGGCCGCCCAGTCCCATGTACGGGTCTCCTTCGACGAACCGGAGTTCACCGGCAACACCACCGGCCTGGGCACCGTCCGCCTCCTCGAAGCCATCCGCAACACCGGCCTTCC
>NZ_JBFBJL010000151.1:0-3598 GCF_040686075.1 Streptomyces sp. NPDC086519 | reverse complement strand
CCACACAACAACCCACCACACCCCCCACTGGCACCTCCCCACCACCCCCCACACCCCCCTCCCCACCTACCCCTTCCAACACCAGCACTACTGGCCGACGCCCGCCCCGCGGGAGGCCGCGGCGGCGGATCCGCACGAGGCCCTGTTCTGGAAGGCGGTCGAGGAGGAGGACCTGTCCGTCCTGTCCGCCACGCTGGATGTGAGCGAGGGGCGGGAGCGGGACGCGGTCGCCTCCGCGCTGCCCGCGCTGGCGAGTTGGCGACGGCGCGGTCGGCAGCGGGCGGCCGTGGACGCCTGGCGCTACCGGATCGTCTGGCGACAGCTCGGCATCGTCAACCCCGGCCGGATGTCCGGGACCTGGCTCGCCGTCGTGCCGGAGGGCTTCGCCGGCGACCCCCGGGTGACGGGCACCCTGGACGCGTTGCGCTCCCACGGTGCCGAGGTCGTCGTGCGAGAGATCGCCGTGGCCGAACAGGGCGCGCTGGCGGAGCAGTTGGCGTCGGCGGGCGTGGCCGGTCAGGGGGCGGTGCTGTCGTTCCTGTCGCTGGACGAACGGCCGCACACCGTCTTCCCGGCCATGACGAACGGGCTCGCGCTGCTGGCGGCGTTGGTGCCGGCCTTGGCCGAGGCCGGGGTCGACGCGCCGCTGTGGGCGGTGACGACGGGCGGCGCGGACGGGCCCGACGGGCCGGAGATCTCTCCGGCACAGGCGCTCACCTGGGGCTTCGGACTGGTGGCCGCGCTGGAGCAGCCGCGCCTGTGGGGCGGCCTGGTGGATCTGCCGGCCGAGCCGGACCAGCAGGCGCTGCGGCAGTTGGTCGCGGTGCTGCGCGGGCAGGGCGGCGAGGACCAGCTGGCGATCCGCGGCGCCGCGGTGTTCGCGCGCCGGCTGGTACGGGCGCCGCTCGGCGAGCACGCGGCCCGGCGCGCCTGGACGCCGCGGGGCACGGTCCTGGTCACCGGCGGCACCGGTGGCGTCGGCGGGCAGATCGCCCGGTGGCTGGCCGGCGCGGGTGCGGAGCATCTGCTGCTGCTGAGCCGCCGGGGTGCCGCGGGCGAGGGCACCGCGGAGCTGGTCGGCGAGCTGGAGCGGCTCGGCGCCGGGGTGACGGTGGCCGCGTGCGACGTGGCCGACCCGGAGGCGCTGGCGGAGCTGGTCGCGGCGGTGCCGGACGACCGACCGCTGACCGCCGTCGTGCACGCGGCCGGGCTGGGGCAGCAGAGCCTCATCGCCGAGACCCCGCCCGAGGAGTTCGCTCGCGTCCTGCACGGCAAGGTCGCGGGCGCCCGGAACCTGGACGCCGTGCTCGGCGACCGGGAGCTCGACGCCTTCGTGCTCGTCTCGTCCAACGCGGGCGTGTGGGGCGGCGGCGGACAGGGCGCGTACGCCGCGGCCAACGCCTATCTCGACGCACTGGCCCGGGACCGGCACCGGCGTGGGCTGACCGCGACCTCGGTGGCCTGGGGTTCCTGGGCCGGGGCGGGTCTGGGCGCGGTCGACGGCGCCGCGGAGCGCCTCGCGCGCCTCGGTGTCGTACCGATGGAGCCGGAGACGGCGGTCCGCGCGCTGGTCGCCGCGGTCGAGCGGGACGAAGCCGCTGTGTCGGTCGCGGACATCGACTGGGCACGGTTCGCGCCCGGCTTCACCGCCGCGCGGGCCAGTGCGCTGCTGAGCGAACTGCCCGAGGTGCAGGCGGCGTTGCGCGAACCCGAGACCGCCGCCGGTGCGGGCGGCTCCGGATCCGCGACGGGCCTCGCCGGCCGGCTGGCCGAACTGCCCGCGGCGGAACGGGAGTCCGCGCTGCTGGACAGTGTGCGGGCGCACGCGGCGGCCGTCCTCGGCCACCCGGACGCGTCGGCGGTGGACTCCGACGCCCCGTTCACCGGGCAGGGCTTCGACTCGATGACGGCGGTGCAGCTGCGCAACACCCTCGTCAAGGAGTTCGGCCTGCGGCTGCCGACCACGCTGCTCTTCGACCACCCGACGCCGCTGGCGGTGGCCCGGTTCGTGCTCGGCGAGCTCACCGGCACCGCCGAGCAGGACGAACCGGTCCCCGCGGCCACGACGCCGGTGGACGACGACCCCATCGCGATCGTCGGCATGGCGGTCCGGCTGCCCGGCGGCATCTCCTCCCCGGAGGACCTCTGGGAGCTGCTCGACACCGGCGGCGAGGCCCTGTCCGGCTTCCCCACCGACCGCGGCTGGGACATCGACGGGATCTACGACCCCGAGCCCGGGCTGCCGGGCAAGACGTACACGCGCACGGGCGGATTCCTCGACGGCGCAGCGGAGTTCGACCCCGCCTTCTTCCGGATCTCCCCGCGCGAGGCACTGGGGATGGACCCGCAGCACCGGGTGTTCCTGGAGACGTCCTGGGAGCTGTTCGAGCGGGCGGGCATCGACGTCACGGCCCTGCACGGCACCCGCACCGGCGTGTTCGCGGGCGGCTTCCACACCGGGTACACCATCGGCGCCGACCTGATCGGCGAGGGCGTCGACGGCTACACCTCCCACAACAACCTGCCGAGCGTCCTGTCCGGCCGCGTGGCCTTCACCTACGGCTTCGAGGGCCCTGCGGTCACCGTGGACACGGCCTGCTCCTCCTCCCTGGTGGCCCTGCACCTGGCCGCCCAGTCGCTGCGCTCGGGCGAGTCCGACCTGGCCGTCGTCGGCGGGGTGGCCGTGATGGCCCGCCCGTCGACGTTCGTGGAGTTCTCCCGGCAGCGAGGGCTCGCGGCGGACGGCCGTAACAAGGCCTTCGCGGCGGCGGCGGACGGCACGGGCTGGTCCGAAGGGGTCGCGGTCGTCCTGGTCGAGCGGCTCTCGGACGCCCGCCGCAACGGGCACACCGTCCTCGCCACGGTGCGCGGTACGGCCGTGAACCAGGACGGCGCCTCCAACGGCCTGACCGCCCCCAACGGCCCCTCCCAGCAGCGCGTCATCCGCCAGGCCCTCGCCAACGCCGGTCTCACGTCCGAGGACGTGGACCTCGTGGAGGCGCACGGCACGGGCACGGTGCTCGGCGACCCGATCGAGGCCCAGGCCCTCATCAACACCTACGGCAAGGACCGCTCGCCCGAACGGCCGCTGTGGCTCGGCTCCCTGAAGTCCAACATCGGCCACACCCAGGCCGCCGCGGGAATGTCCGGCGTCATCAAGACGATCCTGGCCATGCGCCACCGGACCATGCCCCAGACCCTCCACATCGACGCGCCCACTCCGCACGTCGACTGGTCCGCCGGAACCGTCCGGCTCCTCACCGAGGCACGCCCCTGGGAGGACGCGGGCCGACCACGTCGCGCAGGGGTGTCGGCGTTCGGGGTGAGCGGCACGAACGCGCACGTGATCCTCGAAGAGGCACCAGCCGAACCGGAACCGACCGGCATCCAGGAAGGCTCCGGCTCCCAGGAGCCATCGGCACAGGCGGCCGTCGTCCCGTGGGTGCTCTCGGCGAAGACACCCGCCGCACTGGCCGACATGGCCGGACGCCTCCTGAACCACACCGAGGCCCACCCCGAGCACACCCCCACCCAGATCGGCAGCTCGCTCCTGCACCGCGCCCGACTCGAACACCGCGCCGTCATCATCGGCACCGAC
>NZ_JBFBJL010000150.1:0-3699 GCF_040686075.1 Streptomyces sp. NPDC086519 | reverse complement strand
GCGGTGGGGCCGCCTTTGATCCCTGGAAGATTTCACGGAGTTGCCGCAGGACCGGCTACGCGCGCGTGCCGCTGGAGAGTCGCGGCGCCGGGCGGGAGCCCGGTCCACCCCGGCCTCCCGCCGTGCGCACGGCGGGACGGCCGTTCACGTTGCCGGCTCCGGTGCGGGGCGCGTCAGTCGGGGCGCACGTCGGCGTGGACGACCTCGAACTCCTCCAGGCCCACCACGGTGAGATGGGCCTTGGCGGCGTCCGCGCTCCGGGCCGCCGCCTGCCCGGCGCGCGAGGCGGCCATGGCGGCGTGGTCGACGAAGAGCGAGCCGACCATCCCCCGGCCCCGCTGCCGGTCGACGAACAGGGAGCACTGGGCGAAGCCGGGCAGCGCTTCGAGCCGGGGTATCGCCGAGGAGCGGAACGTCTCGGCGAACAGGTCCGTGTCGGCGGGAGCGAACTCCACCCGGGTGGAGCGCATACCGCCGCCCACTCTCGGCGGCTGCACCGAGTGGAAGACGGCCACCTCGTAGTTCTCGACGGCGACGGTGCCCGCGAACGGCTCCAGCATCGGCCCCCGCCGCTCGCGCATCACCTGGTCGCTGTTGCGCCGGGCCGCCTCCGAGCCCCACCAGCTCACCGCGAGCAGTTTGCCGAGCTCCCGGTCGACGAAGACGCCCGCACCCCGGTACTCGGGGCGTTCTTCGAGCAGTTCGCGCCCCTCGCTGTTCAGCACCCTGATGGCAGCCTCGGCCTTCGATGGATCGCCGGTCACGTACACCGTGCGCACGAACATGGCCCCTCGCCTCCCAGGAGCCACCGGAGCCACCGTTCAAACCCCACACGGCTCCTGTGTAAATATCCGGAATGTTCTGCCCCACCAGTGTTCCCTGCCGCCCATATCGCCGCAATGCGTAAGAAATCACCGATGTGACCTCCAGGGGTTGACGCGAACATGTCGCCGGGTCCACCTTGTACGACACCCGGTCAGGAAACTTTCCTAACAGAAGGGGACCCCCCACAGTGCGCATCCGAACACTGACCCTTGCCGCGGCCTCCGGCGCCGCTCTGCTGGCCGCCGGAGTGCTTCCCGCGAGCGCGTCCGGCGCCGCCGTACCGAAGTCCGCCCAGGAGGGCTCGGTCAGCGCGGCGGCCCTGCTGGCCAAAGTGACGTCCTGTTCCCAGATCTCCAACGGCAAGTACAAGACCGACGACGAGACGTCGGCCACGATTCCCGTCTGCGGCAAGAACGGCGCGGTCTTCTGGAAGGCCGACATGGACATCGACTGCGACGGGCAGCGCACCACCAACTGCAACGAGGACCGCGATCCCTGGTACCAGGACGACACCGCCTTCCACCAGTCCGACGGCAAGCCGCTGAAGGCCGAGTCGCTGCCGTACATCGTGGTGCCCAGCTCCAGCAGCATCTGGAACTACTCCAGTGCCGGCATCAAGGGCGGCGGCGTGGTCGCCGTGATCTACAACAACAAGGTCGAGTACGCGGTGGTCGGCGACACCGGCCCCACGAAGATCATCGGCGAGGCCTCGTACGCCACCGCCAAGGCGCTCGGCATCGACCCCGACCCGGCGACCGGCGGCGCGGACTCCGGCGTGACCTACATCCTGTTCAAGAACTCCAAGGTGTCCCCCATAGAGAGTCACAGCGCGGCGGTGACCCTCGGCGACTCGCTGGCCAAGCAGTTCCTGGCGAACAACTGACCCAGGCGCTTGCGCCGCGCCACAGCCCGGGGAGGGCGGACGGCCCGGTACCGTGCGGTACCGGGCCGTTCCGGTCAGACGGGCCGTACCGCCGTGTGCACCGTGCGGACGCCGAGGACGAACAGGTCGGACCTGCGGTGCAGGCTCGCCGGGTCGGCCGGGTCGAGGAGGCGGCCCAGGGTGGCGCGGTCGTCGGCGTGGAGATCGTCGGTGAGGGTGTCGCGGAAGCGGGAGAAGGTCTCGACGGCGTAGGCGCGGGCCCGGTCGGAGGCGGGAGCGGGCAGGTCGAGCAGGAAGCTGCGGGTGCGGGCGTACTTGAGGCCTGCGGAGGACAGCAGCGTCGGCCAGTCCTCCGCCTCGGCGACCGAACCGGGCAGTTCGGCGCGCATCTGCGCGAACCACTCCTCCTGCAGCGCGTCCAGCCGGGCCTGGAGTCCGGGGCGGCCGATGCCGATGTCGCGGGGCAGGAAGCGGCTGGGCAGGCCGCCTTCGAGGATGGCCAGGGTGCCGCCGGGGGCCAGCCGCTCGCCGAACGCGGTGAGCGCGGCCCGCTGGTCACCGAGGTGGTGCAGGCTGTGCCCGGCCCACAACAGGTCCGCCGGGTAGTCCAGCTCGTCCAGCACCCCCGGGAGTTCACCGGCGAGCACGCCGAAGCGGTCCGCCACGCCCTGCCGCTCGGCACGGGCGCGGGCCCGGTCCAGAAGCGGTTCGCTGCCGTCCACGGCCAGCACCCGGGCACCCGGGAACACCTCGGCGAACTGACACGACACCACCCCCGGCCCACTGCCGACGTCGACGATCAGCCCCGGCTCGGTGACCTCCTTTCCGAGCCAGCCGAGTGCGCTCTCGTACAGAGGCGCGAAGAGCTCCGCCTGCGACTCCAGGTGACCGGCCATCTCGGCCCAGTCGATGTCGGTGTTCGCGTGGGCGTGGTGGCGATCGTGGGTGTGCGTGTGCTGGTGGGTGTCCGTGTGGTGGTGGTCGTGCGCCATGGGATCAGCCTCTCGTCCGGGTGCCGCCAGAGTGCGACGACGCACCGCCCGGAGGCCAGTCGTGTTGCCGGTGCGGCAAAAAACCGGATGCGGACGGCAAGGCCCACGGTCCACGATGACCGGGTGGACGACGAGTTGGTGACACGCTTCCTGACCGACGGTTTCGTGAAGATCGAGGGCGCGTTCCCGCCACGGGTCGCCGAGGACTGCGCCCGGCTGCTCTGGCGCGAGACGGGGTACGACCCGGCGGACCCCGGCACCTGGAAGGACCCGGTGGTGTGGGTGGCGGGGATGGCCCAGGGCCCGTTCGCGGCGGCCGTCAACTCCCCCGCGCTGCACGCGGCGTTCGACCTGCTGGTGGGCGAGGGCCGCTGGGTGCCGCGCTACTCGCTGGGCAGCTTTCCCCTGCGGTTCCCGCACGCGTTGGAACCGGACGACGCGGGCTGGCACATCGAGGGGAGTTATCTCCCGGAGGGCGAGAGCTGGTACTTCACGAATCTGCGCTCCCGGGACCGGGCCCTGCTGATGCTGTTCCTGTTCTCCGAGGTGACCGAGACGGACGCCCCGACCCGGATCCGGATCGGCTCCCACCTCGACGTGCCGCCGCTGCTGGAGCCGTACGGCGAGGCCGGTGTGTCCGGGCTGGAGATCGCCCCGCGCCTGGTCGAGGCCTCCGCCCACCGCCCGCTCGGGTACGCCACCGGCCGTCCCGGTGACGTCTACCTCTGCCATCCCTTCCTGGTTCACGCGGCCCAGCCCCACCACGGCACCCGCCCCCGTTTCATGGCGCAGCCGCCGTTGATGCCCGCCGCCCCCTGTGAGCTGGAGCGGCAGGACGGGAACTACTCGGCGGTGGAGCGTGCGATCCGCCGAGGCCTGGACCCCCGCGCCCCCGAGGGGGGCGGGGGACAGCGCGACCACCCCCAGAACGCCCCCCGCGGAAAAAAAAGCACGGCCCCCGGGCCGAAAGCGGCGGCTAGGCGGTTTGCCACAGCAGCG
>NZ_JBFBJL010000149.1:0-3977 GCF_040686075.1 Streptomyces sp. NPDC086519 | reverse complement strand
TGACCTCCTCCACCAGCGCGGAGACGGTCAGCTGACCGCTGATCAGGTCCGAGAGCCGCGAGGCGTCCGTGAGGATCAGCTGAAGCACCCGGCCCTCGTCGTCGTACGACCTGTTCTCATCTCACCCTCCCGTTGCTACGGTGCCCAAACCTGACGCTCCATCAGGAAGTTGTCGGCCGTAGGGAGGCCCCGCATGCGTGCCCTGATCGCCGCCGCGACCGGTCTCGCCCTCGCGCTCGTCCTGGTCGTGACGGTCAGTGCCCTCGGGTCGACGGACGGAAAGACGTCTCCGAAGCCGCTGCTCACGACGGTGCCCGCCCACCCGTAACCGCCGCCCAGGGAGGCCGAGATGCGCCGCAAGGCCAGTCTGGTCCTGCTCGCCTGTGCCGTGTTCTTCGCGACGCTGTCCCCGCTGCTGCGCTGGTACGCCTTCCCGCGGCTCGCGAAGATCCCGCCGAACCAGTACCAGGACATGGTCCTGGTGGCGAAGAACGCCACGCTGCTCGACTACGGCACCATGAAGGCGAAGAAGGTCCCTCAGGTCACCATCGTGCAGACCCTCAAGGGCGACGTGGCGGCCGCGAACAAGATCGAGAAGACGGCCGGCCGGGACGTCGTCGTCTGGGACGGCCTGTCCTACGTCCAGGGGCCCGACGGCAAGATGGTCTCCGAGATCCCCGAGCGCTACATCTTCGACGCGCACAGCCAGGAACCCGTGCACGCGACCGGCGAGATGGTCGACGGCGATCCGGTGAAACGGGACGGCATCGAGTTCAAGTTCCCGTTCCTGACCGAGAAACGGGACTACGAGTACTTCGACGCACAGAGCCGCACCACCAACCCCATCCACTACAAGGGGACGCGGACGTTCCGGGGCGTCAAGGTCTACTACTTCGAGCAGACCATCCCGTGGACCAAGGTCCCCATGCCGAAGAAGATGCCGGTGCAGGGCATCACCCCCGAGTCGGTCGCCAAGACCGGCACCACCCGCTGGTACACCACGGTCCGCAGGTTCTGGGTCGAACCCGTCACCGGGGCACCTGTCTACGGCGAGGAGACCCACAAGGAGGAACTGCGCGGCGGCACCCTGCTGGGCGGCCGGGCCAAGGTGACGGCTTTCGCCGGTGACGTGAAGATGCGCGAGGACTACATCGAGCACACGGTCGCCCTGGTCAAGCACAACCGCACGATCGTCCTGATGCTGACCTCCTACCTCCCCTGGGGGTTCCTGTCCCTCGGCGTCGCGCTGCTCGCCCTCTCCCTCTACCTGGAGGCCCGCGGCCGCCGTCCCGGCGACCCGGCACCGGTCGACACCCGGGTTCCGGAACCAGTCAGCGCCTGAGCCGCGCGTTGGTGTGCCGGGTGGGCTCGGCGGTGGCGGGATCCTCCGGCCAGGGATGCTTCGGGTACCGCCCGCGCAGCTCGGCCCGTACGCCCCGGTAGCCGTCCTTCCAGAACGAGGCGAGATCGGCGGTGACGGCGGCGGGCCGCCCGGCCGGCGACAGCAGATGCACCAGCACCGGCACCCCGGCCACGACGGGCGACTCCCGCAACCCGAACATCTCCTGCAGTTTCACGGCGAGCACGGGTTGCTCGGGATTGCCGTAGTCGACCCGGATCCGTGACCCACTGGGCACGACGATCCGCTCCGGCGCCAGCTCGTCCAGCCGCCCCGCCTCCCCGCTCGCCCACGGAAGCAGCCGGCGCAGCGCCTCCCCGGCGTCGATCCGCCCGAGATCGGCCCGCCGCCGGGCCCGGCCGAGCTCCGGCTCCAGCCAGTCGTCCACGCGCGCGTGCAGCGCTTCGTCGGACACGTCCGGCCAGGGCTCCCCGACACGCAGGCGGACAAAGGCGAGCCGCCGGCGCAGCGCGGCGGCGTCGGGCGTCCACCGCAACAGGCCGAGCCCTTCGCGCCGCAGCCCGTCGAGCAGCGCGGCGCGTACGAGGGCCGGGTCGGCGTCCCGCAACGGCCGCACCGCGAGCTCGATCGCCCCGAGCCGTTCCACGCGCCGCGCCACCACCTCCCCGTCGGCCCAGCGGACCTCCTGGTCCTGCGCGTACAGCGAGGCCGCCGCCGACCTGGCCGTGTCCTCGTCCACCACGGCGGCGAGCCGCACGCGCGCGTGCCCGCTGCCGACGGGCCGGTCCGCCACGGCCACCGCGATCCACGGGGCGCCGCGCAGCGGGCTGCCGGCACCGAGCTCGGCCCGGGTGCCGGACGCCATGAGGTACGAATCTCCGTCGGCCCTGGCGACACGCTCGGGGAAGGCGAGGGCGGCGACGCGTCCCACGGCGCGGTCGTCGACGCCGTCCGCCGACGCGCCCTCGGTGTCCGCCTTCAGCCGCCGTACCTCCGCGAGCCACCGCCCGGCATAGGCGTCACCGCCCCGCCGTGCGGTGCGCAGCGCGGCCGCGAGGTCGTCCCCGTACTCCCGCGGAGCCTCCTCGCTCAGCAGCGCGACCACCTCGGCGGCCTCGCCCGGGGCGTCCAGCAGCGCCCGGCCCAGCCGTGGATGCACCCCCAGCCGGGCCAGCCGCACCCCTCGTTGCGTCGCCCGGCCGGCGGAGTCGACCGCGCCGATCGCCGTCAGCACCTCCCGCGCCGCCGCCATCGCCCCGGCCGGCGGAGGGTCCAGCAGCGCCAGTCCCGCGGCCTCCGGATCGCCCCAGCAGGCCGCCTGGAGGGCGAACGCGGTCAGATCGGCCACCCTGATTTCCGGGGCCGGAAAGGCCGTCAGGCGGGCGTCCTCGGCCTCGGACCAGCAGCGGTACACGGCCCCCGGCGCCTCACGCCCGGCGCGCCCCGCCCGCTGCCGCCCGGCCGCGCGGGACGCCCGCACCGTGGCCAGCGCGCTCAGCCCGCGCGCGTGGTCCACCCGCGGCTCCCGCGCGAGCCCCGCGTCGACGACCACCCGAACCCCGGGGACGGTGAGCGAGGACTCGGCCACCGCCGTGGCCAGCACCACCCGGCGCCGCACCCCGGGCGCCAGCACCGCGTCCTGGACGGACGCCGGTGCCCGGCCGTGCACCTGGAGCACCTCCACATCCCCGAGGTCACCCAACCGGCCCGCCACGCGCGCGATCTCGCCCACGCCCGGCAGGAAGCACAGCACGTCCCCGTCCCGCTCGGCCAGGGCCCGCCGCACCACCGACACCACGTGCGCCAGCAGCGCCGGGTCGACGCGCATCCCGTGCGGCGGCCGTACCGGCCGTACCGGCGGCGCCCACACCACCTCCACGGGGTGGGCGACACCGGCCGCCTCGACCACCGGCGCCCCGCCCAGCAGCCGCGCCCACCCCTGGGCGTCCGTCGTCGCCGACGCGGCCACCAGGCGCAGCTCCGGCCGCAGGGTCTCCCGTACGTCCCAGAGGAAGGCCGCCACCGTGTCGGCGTCCAGATGACGCTCGTGGCACTCGTCGAGGATCACGACGTCGACGTCGGACAGTTCCTGGTCGCGTTGCAGACGCTGCAACAGCACGCCGGTCGTGACGACCTCCACGCGCGCGTGCCGTCCCACGACCCGTTCGCCGCGCACGGTGTAGCCGACGCTCCGCCCGACCTGCTCGCCGAGCAGCCAGGCCATCCGGCGGGCCGCCGCACGGGCGGCGATCCGGCGCGGCTCGGCCACCACCACGCGCCGCGCGGGTCCGTCGCCAAGCAGCCCGGCCAGCGCCAACGGCGCCAGCGTCGTCTTGCCGGTGCCCGGCGGTGCCACCAGCACGGCGGTGCCGTGCCGCTCCAGGGCGTCGCGCAGACCGGGCAGGGCCTGCCGCACGGGCAGCGCGTCCAGGGCGTCGTAACGGATCACGCACCCAGTGTCGTACGCGACCGGAACCGCCTCGCACGCGCGCGTGCGTTTCCTCAAGGACGCCCTGTCCGGTCCTTGAGGACGGCCTGTCCCGGCCCCAAAGGACCGCCACGGCGCCCGGCCCCCACTCGGCCACGCCCACCAAGAAAGCCCGGCCCCCGAGGAGGA
>NZ_JBFBJL010000148.1:0-4003 GCF_040686075.1 Streptomyces sp. NPDC086519 | reverse complement strand
TGCAGGGCGAGCAGGCGGAGCTGGCGCCGCACCAGCACCTGCCGCTCGCCGACATCCAGCGCGGTGCCGGACTCGGCGAACTCTTCGACACCGCCGTCGTCTTCGAGAACGCCCCGCTGGACCGCGACGCGCTGCACCGGGCCGCGGACGGGTTGCGCGTCGACGTGCTCGACGGTGACGTCTCCTCCGGTGCCATGCACTACCCGCTGAGCCTGCTGGCGGTCCCCGGCCGGCGGCTGCAACTCGACGTCAACCACCGGCCCGGTGCGGTGAGCCAGGTCCGCGCCGAGCGGGTGGCCGAGCGGCTGCGGCTGCTGCTGCGGGCGGTCGCCGAGGACCCGGGGACGAAGACCGGTGAGCTGGCCCTGCTGGCACCGTGGGAGCACGAGCGGGTGCTGCACACCTGGAACGCCACCGCGGCCGACGATTCGGCCCTGCCCGGAGCGACGATGCCCGAGCTCTTCGCCCGGCAGGTCGCGCGGACCCCGCACGCCACCGCCCTCAGGATGGACGGCGCGAGCCTCACCTACGCGGAGCTGGACGCCCGCGCGGACCGCCTGGCCCGCGCCCTGCGCGACCGCGGCGCGGGCCCGTCGCGACTGGTCGCCGTCCGGCTGCCGCGGTCCTTCGAACTGCTCGTCGCGCTCTACGCGGTCCACAAGGCCGGCGCCGCGTACCTGCCCATCGACGTCGGCCACCCGGCCGAGCGGGTGCGGTTCATGCTGGAGGACGCCGACCCCGTCGTGGTCGTCACGCCGGAGACCTACCCGCAGCTGGCCTCCGAAGGCGAGACCGCCGCTCCTCTCCGACCGGTGGAGCCGGATCCCCGGCAGCCCGCCTACGTGATCTACACCTCGGGCTCGACCGGACGCCCCAAGGGGGTACTGGTCCCGCACGCGGGAGTGGTCAACCACCTCAGGTGGAAGCAGTCCGCCTTTCCGCTGACGACCGGGGACCGGGTACTGCACAAGACTCCGGTCACCTTCGACGTGTCGGTGTGGGAACTCTTCTGGCCGCTGGCCACCGGCGCGACACTGGTGATCGCCCGCCCGGACGGACACCGGGACCCGGCCTACCTGGCCGGGCTGATCCAGCAGGAAGGCATCAGCCTCGCCCATTTCGTCCCCTCCATGCTGGAGACCTTCCTCGACCTGCCCGAAGCCGCCGGATGTACGACGCTGCGCCGCGTGATCTGCAGCGGGGAAGCCCTGCCGCAGAACCTCGCGGACCGCTTCCACTCCGTGCTCGGTGCGGAACTGCACAACCTGTACGGGCCCACCGAGGCGTCGGTGGAGATCACCCACGGGCAGTCCCGGCCCGGTTCGCCCGAGGTGTCGGTGCCCATCGGACGCCCGATCGCGAACTCCCGGGTCTACGTCCTCGGCCCCGGCCTGCGTCCCGCCCCGACCGGCACCCCGGGCGACCTGTACCTCGCCGGTGTCCAGCTCGCCCACGGCTACCAGGGACGGCTCGGCCTGACCGCCGACAGGTTCGTGGCGGACCCCTTCGGCCCGCCGGGCAGCCGGATGTACCGCACCGGCGACGTGGCGCGCTGGACCGAGGAGGGCACCCTGGTCTTCCTCGGCCGTTCCGACGACCAGGTCAAGATCCGTGGCTTCCGCATCGAACTGGGGGAGATCGAAGCGCTGCTGCTGCGCCGCCCCGAGGTGCGGCGCGCGGCGGTACTGGTCCGCGAGGACCAGCCAGGCGTCAAACGCCTGGTCGCGTACGTCGTGGTCCCCGAGGACGGTTTCGACGAGGAGGCGCTGCGCGGGCACGTCGCCGGCGAACTGCCCGAGTACATGGTTCCGCAGGCCTTCGTGCCCCTGCCGGACCTCCCGCTGACCACCAGCGGCAAACTGGACCGGCGCGCACTGCCCGCTCCACGGTTCGCCGCCGCCGTCCAGGGCCGGGCGGCGGCGTCCGAGCGGGAACGGACGCTGTGCGCCCTGTTCGCCGAAGTACTGGGTGTCGAGCAGGTCGGCCCCGAGGACGGGTTCTTCACCCTGGGCGGGGATTCGATCCAGTCGATCCAGCTGGTCGCCCGGGCGCGCAGGGCCGGACTGGCCCTCACGCCCCGGGACGTCTTCACCTGCCGGACCCCGGCCGCCCTGGCGCTGCGGGTCCAGGAGGCCGCCGAGCCCCAGGACCAGCCCGCCGACGCGGGGGTCGGCAGCTTCGCGGCCACCCCGATCATGCACTGGCTGCGCGAGCACGAGAGGGACCGCTCCGCCGGGTTCAACCAGTCGATGCTGGTGCGGACACCGCGGGAGGCCGCCCTGCCCACCCTGGCCGGCGCGCTTCAGGCGCTGCTCGACCGTCATGACGCCCTGCGCATGCGCCTGGTGGTGAAGGACGGCGACTGGTCGGTCGACGTGCCGCCGCCCGGTGCCGTGAGCGCCACGGACGTGCTGACACGCGTGGACACCCGGGGTCTCGACGAGCACGCGCTGCGCGACGTGATCGCGGCACACGCCGAGCAGGCGCGGCGCGCACTGGCCCCCCGCCGCGGCGCGGTCGTCCGCGCGGTGTGGTTCGACGCCGGCCCGCAGCGGTCCGGACGGCTGCTGCTGACGGTCCACCACCTCGCGGTGGACGGGGTGTCGTGGCGGATCGTCCTGCCCGACCTGGCGGCGGCGTGGCAGGCCGCGCACGCGGGCGCGCGGCCACAGCTCGCACCGGTGCCGACCTCGCTGCGCACCTGGTCCGCCGCCCTCGCCGACGCGGCGAACGACGAACGCAGGGCGGCCGAGCTGGACCTGTGGACCGCCCAGTGCGGGGAGCCCGGCACCTCGCTGTCCGGCCGGCCGCTGGACCCCACCGCCGACGTGTACGCCACGGCGCGGGAACACACGCTGGCCCTGCCCGCCGAGGTCACCGCTGCGCTGCTCACCCGAGTGCCCGAGACCCTGCGGGCGAGCATCGACGAGATCCTGCTGACGGCTCTCGTCCTGGCCGTGGCCCACTGGCGGGACGCGGGAAACGGGGGCCACGAGGGTCACGAGGACTCCGGGACCCCGCTGCTGGTCGACGTCGAAGGCCACGGCCGGGACGAGGAACTCGCCGGCGACCTCTCCCGCACGGTCGGGTGGTTCACCAGCCTCTTCCCGGTACGCCTCGACGCGGGCGGCGTGCGGTGGCGAGAGATCCTGGACGGCGGTCCCGCGCTCGGCCGGGCGCTCAACACGGTCAAGGCACAGCTGCGGGCCCTGCCCGACCGCGGCATCGGATACGGGTTGCTGCGGTACCTGAACCCGCGCACCGAGGCCGTGCTGGCCGGAGGGGCGCGTCCGGAGATCTGCTTCAACTACCTGGGCCGCTACACCACGGGAGACGAGGGCGAATGGGCGGTGCTGTCCGATCCGGACCTGACACTGCCGGTGGCCGACGCGGACATGCCGCTGCCGCACCCCCTCGCCCTCAACGCGGTCACCGAGGACGGACCGGCGGGCCCGCGGCTGCTCGCCTCCTGGACCTGGGCGTCCAGGCACTTCGAGGCCGGACAGGTCGAGGCACTGGGACGCACCTGGTTCCGTATGCTGCGGGCCCTGGTGGCGCACGGGGCGGGCACCGACCACGGCACTCCGATCTCCTCCGACACGGTGCTGCACGCCCTCATGCCGCAAGCGCTGACCGACCGTGAACTGACGCGGCTGGAGTGGAGATGGCCGGGCCACCGGGTGGCCGACGTGCTGCCCCTCACCCCGCTCCAGGAGGGCCTGCTCTTCCACTCCAGCTACCAGAGCGACGGCATCGACGTCTACAACGTCCAGGTCGCCCTCGAACTGGACGGAGCACTCAGGACCGCCCGCCTGCGCCGGGCATGTGACGACCTGCTCGACCGCCACAGCGCGCTGCGGACCGCCTTCACCCAGCTGTCCTCCGGACACCCCGCACAGGTGGAGTTCCGTGCGGTGGAGGTGCCGTGGCGGGAGGTGGATCTGAGCGGGGTGGCCGAGGGGGAGCGGGAGGCGGCGCTGGGTGAGTTGTTGCGGGCTGATCT
>NZ_JBFBJL010000147.1:0-4102 GCF_040686075.1 Streptomyces sp. NPDC086519 | reverse complement strand
GTACCAGGAGCCGTACAGGGCCCGTTCGCGCTCGACGAGCAGCGGCAGCGGCTCGGAGGCGGTGACCAGCTCCCGCAGCGGATGACGGGCCAGGATGTCGTCCACCTCGGGAGCGAGGGCGTTCGCGAGCCGTGTGTGCAGGGGCAGGGAGTCGTCGCCCAGGGCCCGGGCGGCCGCCAGCACCCGCTCGCGGTCCGGGCCCTCGGGGACTTCGGCGGCCGCCCGCTCGTACAGCTCGGCGCCCTCCTCCAGGACCAGGCCGGTGTCGACGCCCGCCGGGATCTTCACCCGGGCGTGCTGCCGCCAGGTGACGAGCGGGGCGCTCCAGGCCTCCACGTGATACGTCCAGCGGCCCGTCGCGTCCGGGGTGACCTCCGCGCCCCAGCGGTCGGTGCCGGAGACCAGTTCCCGCATCGGCGTCCAGGGGCCGGGCCGGCCCTCGGGATCGCGGAGCACCACATTGGCGCCGACGGCGTCATGACCCTCGCGGAAGACGGTGGCGGTGACCTGGAAGGTCTCGCCGGGTACCGCCTTCGCCGGCCGCCTGCCGCACTCCACGGCCGGCCGGACGTCACGCACCGGAACGCGGCCGATGGGCTCAGTCGCCTTCATGGGTCTCACCTCCGCCGTGCGCGGAGCCGGGCCCGGGGCCCGGCTCCGCGGTCCGTAGTGTGCCGGAAGACCGTTGCCTTCCCGCGGGGTCCGCCTGCGGGATCACTGCCTCGCGGAACGCCGGTCCGGGGGCGGACCCTGCCGGACCGCCTCGGTCAGCCGGGGCCGCCCGCCCTGTTCCCGCTGCTCGCGCACATAGGTGACGAGGCTGGTGCGCAGATAGCGCTCGGCCGCGTCCACCGCCTCCCGGGCGCAGCGCTTGCCCATCAGCACGCACAGCGTGTAGCCCGAGTCCTCGAAGGTGGACCGCACCTCACGGTCCTGCGGCGAGGCGAGCATGACGCGCTCCCACGCCCGGTAGCGCCGCAGTTGCCGGGCCACCTCGGCCTTCGCGGGTAGCAGCATGGCCGTGTCTTTCCTTCCGACGCTCTCGAATGGGCACGTGTCCCCGGGGTCGGGGGAGCGTCCGGGCAGGGAAGGGCACGGAGCCGTTACGGCGAATCGAGGCTTTCACTCATGGTGCACGCCCGATGACGGAGCGTCTTGTTGGATCTTCAACCACCTCGTGCGCCTCTCGTGTTGCACGAATGGCGTAGCACCCCCACAGTGAAGGTGACTCAGGAGCGACCAGCGCTCACGCTGCGCGCCCGGAACGGATTTCCGGACGGGTGAGGGGGAGCGGGAGCTTCGCGGGTGAGGAGCTAGCGACAATGAAGACCGCAGTGCCCTGCTACTACCACCTCGACGTGGAGGTCAGCCCGGAACGGGTGGGACAGGTGAGCCGCATACTGGCCGCCCACCTGCGTTACTGGGATCTCGACAACCTCGTGGAACCCGTCTGCCGCGGTGCCGAACTGCTGCTGACCGCCATCGACCAGCACGCCAGGGACAAGCACACGTCCATCGAGATGTGGTGGAACGGGCAGCACCTGATCACCGCCATCGGTGACCACGACCGGGATCTCCGCCCCGACCAGGATCTGCGCCCGTGCCTGGCGCATCTCGCCGCGACCAGCGACGGCTGGGGCTGCTGTGCCTCGGAGGCCGGCAGCAAGATCATCTGGTTCTCGCAGCGGGCCCGGTCCGGGGAGCGCGTCCCGCTGGTCCGCACCGGGCCTGCGCCCCGCCTGCGCCGGGTCCTGCGGGTGCCGCGCGAGCGTCCGGTCGCCCAGCTGGCCGCATCCGCAGACGGCGTCCTGGAAGGCGCCCGGTGACGGCGAGGAAGTCCCGGAAAGGGGTGCCCGTGTGGAGCGGGCACCCCTATCCGCTGGGGGCCTCCTTCGACGGCCAGGGCACCAACTTCGCCCTGTTCAGCGAGGTCGCCGAGCGGGTCGACCTGGTCCTGGTGAACGACGCCGCCACCCGTACGACGGTGCAGCTGACCGAGGTCGACGGCTTCGTCTGGCACGCCTACCTGCCCGGCGTCGGACCGGGGCAGCGCTACGGCTACCGGGTGACCGGCCCCTGGAACCCCGACCTCGGCCACCGGTGCAATCCGGCGAAGCTGCTCCTGGATCCGTACGCCAGGGCGATCGACGGCCAGATCGACAACCACGCCTCCCTCTACGAACGCACCCCCGGCGGCCCGAGCCCGGCCGACAGCGCCGGGCACTCCATGCTCGGCGTGGTCACCGACCCCTTCTTCGACTGGGGCGACGACCGCCCGCCCCGGCGGCCGTACTCCGACTCGGTGATCTACGAGGCCCATGTCCGCGGCCTGACCCTCACCCATCCGGAGGTACCCGAACGACTCAGAGGCAGTTACGCCGGTCTCGCCCACCCGGCGGTCCTCGACCACCTGACCTCGCTCGGGGTCACCGCGGTCGAGCTGATGCCGGTGCACCAGTTCGTGCAGGACGGGGTGCTCAAGGACCGGGGGCTGTCCAACTACTGGGGCTACAACACCATCGGCTACTTCGCCCCGCACAACGCCTACGCCGCCTTCGGCAGCCGGGGCCAGCAGGTCAACGAGTTCAAGGCGATGGTGAAGGCGCTGCACGCGGCCGGGCTCGAGGTGATCCTCGACGTGGTCTACAACCACACCGCCGAGGGCAACGAGATGGGCCCGACCCTGTCCTTCCGGGGCATCGACAACGCCTCCTACTACCGGCTGGTCGACGGCGACTGGGCGCACTACTACGACACCACCGGCACCGGGAACAGCCTGCTGATGCGGCACCCCTACGTGCTCCAGCTGATCATGGACTCGCTGCGGTACTGGGTGACCGAGATGCACGTCGACGGCTTCCGCTTCGACCTCGCGGCCACGCTGGCGAGGCAGTTCCATGAGGTGGACCGCCTCTCGGTGTTCTTCGACCTGATCCAGCAGGACCCCGTGATCAGCAGGGTCAAGCTCATCGCCGAGCCGTGGGACGTGGGCGAGGGCGGCTACCAGGTCGGCAACTTCCCGCCGCTGTGGTCGGAGTGGAACGGCAAGTACCGGGACGCCGTACGGGACTTCTGGCGGGCCGAGCCGGGCTCGCTGGGTGAGTTCGCCTCCCGGCTCACCGGCTCCTCCGACCTGTACCAGCACAGCAGACGGCGGCCCCGGGCCAGCGTCAACTTCGTCACCGCGCACGACGGCTTCACGCTGCGCGACCTGGTGTCGTACAACGACAAGCACAACCAGGCCAACGGCGAGGGCAACCGGGACGGCGAGAGCCACAACCGGTCCTGGAACTGCGGTGCCGAGGGCGCGACCACCGACCCGGCCGTGCTCGAACTGCGGGCCCGTCAGCAGCGCAACTTCCTCGCCACCCTGCTGCTGTCCCAGGGCATCCCCATGCTCAGCCACGGCGACGAACTCGGCCGCACCCAGGGCGGCAACAACAACGCCTACTGCCAGGACAACGACGTCTCCTGGATCGACTGGGAGCTGACCGAGGAGCAGCGGGCGCTCGCCGACTTCACCCGGTACGTCATCGCGCTGCGCGCCGCCCACCCCGTGCTGCGCCGGCGGCGCTTCTTCAGGGGCGAGACCGCCGTGCACCCCGGGCAGCCGCTGCCCGACCTGGTGTGGCTGCTGCCCGACGCCCGCGAGATGACCGACCGGGACTGGCAGCGCGCCGACGCGCACTCGGTCGGTGTCTTCCTCAACGGCGACGCCATCGCCGAACGCGACCCCTACGGGCGGCGCCTGGTCGACGACTCGTTCCTGCTGCTCCTCAACGGCTACTGGGAGCCGGTCGGCTTCCGGCTGCCCGACGACTCCTACGGCGAACGCTGGACGACCCTCATCGACACGGCCGACCCGGAGGGGATGCCGGACGAACGCGAACGCAAGGCGGGCACGAGGCTGCGGGCCGAGGCCCGGAGCGTGATCGTGCTGTCGCGGCCGTCGAGGTAGCGCCGTATGCGTCTGCGGGTGCGTGGGGGTTGCTCGCGCAGTTCCCCGCGCCCCTGAAGGGGCGCTGCGTGCAAGTTCGGTTTGTCGGGCGACTTCGCGGAGGGACCAGCCGTGTTCGGTGCGGAGGGTGTGGATGTGGGCGCC
>NZ_JBFBJL010000146.1:0-4113 GCF_040686075.1 Streptomyces sp. NPDC086519 | reverse complement strand
CCGGCGGATGACGCGTTGCTGCGACGGGCCGTTGGGGGCGGTGAGGCCGTTGGAGGCGCCGTCCTGGTTGACGGCGCTGCCGCGCACCACCGCCAACACCCGGTGCCCCAGCCGTTCCGCGTCCGACAGGCGCTCCACCAGCAGCACGCCCACGCCCTCCGCCCAGCCCGTGCCGTCCGCTGCTGCGCCGTACGCCTTGCAACGGCCGTCCTCGGCCATGCCGCGCTGCCGGGAGAATCCGACGAAGACGCTGGGCGTCGACATGACGGTGGCGCCGCCCGCCAGGGCCATGGAACACTCGCCCGACCGGAGGGCCTGGGCCGCCAGGTGCAGGCACACCAGGGAGGACGAGCACGCCGTGTCGATGGTCATGGCGGGGCCCTCGAAGCCGAGCGCGTACGACACCCGGCCGGTGAGCACGCTCGCCGAGCTGCCCGTCATCAGGTAGCCCTCGACGCCGTCGGGAACCGCGTCGACATCGGTGGCGTAATCCTGGTTGAGGGTGCCGAAGTAGACGCCGACGTTCTTGCCGCGCAGGGCGGTCGGGTCGATGCCGGCCCGTTCGAACGCCTCCCATGACGTTTCGAGGAGCAGCCGCTGCTGCGGGTCCATCGCCAGGGCCTCGCGCGGGGAGATGCCGAAGAAACCCGCGTCGAAGTCGCCCGCGTCGCGCAGGAAACCGCCCTCGCGGACGTAGCTGGTGCCGGGGTGGTCGGGGTCCGGGTCGAAGAGGTTGTCCAGGTCCCAGTCGCGGTCCTCGGGGAAGGCGCCGACGGCGTCGCCACCGGCCGCCACCAGGTTCCACAGGTCCTCGGGTGACGTCACGCCGCCCGGCAGCCGGCAGGCCATGCCGACGATCGCGACGGGTTCCGTGCGTGCGGCCTCGATCTGGTTGAGCCGCTGCCGGGTCTCGTGCAGGTCGGCGGTCACCCGCTTGAGATACCGGACCAGTTTCTCGTCATTGTCCACCGGGGGTCACCTTCCTCTTCACTCGTGGGCGCGGCTGGAGTCCGACGGGTCGACGATCCCGAACTCCTCGTCGATGAAGGCCAGGACGTCGTCGACCGACGCTGTGTCGAGCGTCGTCTGGATGCTGTCGGTGCCGCCGGCCGGTCCGGGGGCGACGCTGCTGAGCCGGGCCGCCAGCACCCGGAGCCGGGCGGCGGCGACGGTGTCCTTGGCCCGGTCGGCCGGGCGGGCCGCCACCAGGTCCTCCAGCCGTGCCAGCTCGCCCAGCAGCGGGTCCTCCGCGGTGCCTGTGTCCAGCAGGGTGTTCAGGTGGTCGGCGAGTGCCACGGGTGTCGGGAAGTCGAAGGCGAAGGTGGCGGGGAGGCGCAGCCCGGTGCGGGCGAGGAGCCGGTCGCGCAGTTCGATCACCGTGAGCGAGTCGAAGCCGACGTCGGTGAAGGCCGCCCCGTGGCCGATGCGGCCGGCGGAGGTGTGACCGAGGACGTGGGCCGCTTCCTGCCGGACCAGGTCGAGGAGGATCGCCTGCCGGTCGGCGGCGCCCACGCCGGCCAGCCGGGTGCTGAGCGCCTCCGCTCCGTCGGCCGGTGCCCGCCTGACCCGCTGCCGCCCGCGCCGGGGTTGGGGGACCAGACCGCGCAGCAGCGGGGGGACCGGTCCGCCGGCGGCCTGGGCACGCAGGGCGCCCACGTCCAGCTTCATGGGGAGCAGTACCGGCGTGCCGCCGCGCAGTGCGGCGTCGAACAGTTCCATGCCCTCAGCCGCCGACAGCGGTGTCATGCCGTCGCGGGCGAGCCTGCGGTGGTCGGTGGCGTCGAGTCCGGCCGTCATGCCGGCGTCCTGGGCCCACATGCCCCAGCCGAGGGAGAGCGCCGGGAGTCCTCGGGCGGCGCGGTGCTGTGCCAGGGCGTCCAGGTAGGCGTTGGCGGCGGCGTAGTTGCCCTGCCCCGAGCTGCCGAAGGTGCCGGCCGCGGAGGAGAAGAGGACGAAGGCGGAGAGGTCCGAACCGGCGGTCAGTTCGTGGAGGTGGCGGGCGCCGTCCGCCTTCGGGCGCAGCACCGTGTCCATACGGTCCAGTGCCAGCGCCGTCAGTACGCCGTCGTCCAGTACGCCGGCCGTGTGCACCACCGCCGTCAGCGGCGCGTCGGCCGGTACCCCGGCCAGCAGGCCGGCCACGGCCTCCCGGTCCCCGACGTCGCAGGAGAGCACGTGGACGCGAGCCCCGGCCGCCTCCAGTTCCGCCGCCAGTTCGGCCGCGCCGGGCGCCTTGGGCCCGCTCCTGCTGGCCAGGAGGAGGCTGCGCGCTCCGTGCGTACGCACCAGGTGCCGGGCCACCACCGCGCCGAGCGACCCCGTGCCGCCCGTGACGAGCACCGTGCCGTCGCCGATCGGCGTGCCGCAGGTCACGGGTGCCCCACCCGGAGCCTCGGCGCGCACGAGCCGGCGCAGGAAGCACCGTCCCTCGCGGACCGCGGCCTGTGTCTCGTCGGCGGCGAACAGGGCGGGTACGAGCGTGCTCAGTGCCGTGCGCGAGGACGGAGCGTCGTCGATGTCGACCAGGGCGACGCGTCCGGCGTTCTCCGACTGCGCGGTCCCGGCCAGACCCCACAGGGCGCCGAGCGCGGGGTCGACATCCTCTCCCGGTGCCACGGCCACCGCGCCCCTGGTGATCACGGCCAGCCGCGTGCCGTCCAGGGCCGGTTCGGCCGACCACGCCTGGACGACGGCCAGCAGGCGGCCGGTCAGGTCGCGCAGGGCGCCGGGTTCCGTCAGCTCGACCGTCAGCGTGCCGGTGAGGCCGCCGCCGCGTGCGGCCAGTGCACGCACGTCCGCCGCCGTGCCGACCGGCACCGTCACGGACTCCGTGACGTGGTCCGGGGCGGACGGTGCCGCCGGCGCCGTCTCCTCCCAGTCCGGGCGCAGCAGGTGCTCGGCGGCCTGGCCGCCGGCGAACCGCGCGGGCTCGACCGGGCGGGACACCATCGAGCCCACGGACGCGACGGGGGCGCCGGTCCCGTCGGCCAGGTGCAGGGTCATGCTGTCCCCGCCGGTCGGAACCACCCGTACCCGCACGGCCGTGGCACCCGTGGCGTGCAGGGTGACGTCGCGCCACACGTAGGGCAGTGTCGTGTGCGCGCCGGTACGGTCGGCGCGGTGCTGGAAGTCAGCCGCGTGCAGGGCGGCGTCGAGGAGCGCCGGGTGCAGTCCGAAGGCCGCCGCCCGGTCCTCGTGGTCGTCGGGCAGGGCCACCTCGGCGTACACCGCGCCGTCCACGCGCCAGGCGGCCCGCACCCCCTGGAACACGGGCCCGTAGCGGTACCCGGCCTGCTCCAGACCGTCGTACAGTGTCGCCACCTCCGCCGGGTCCACGGCGACGGCGCCCGCCGGCGGCCACACCGACAGGTCCACCGCCTCCGGCGTCGTACTCGGCGTCGTATCCGGTGTCGTCTCCGGCGCGGATACCGGACGCAGCGTCCCGGAGACGTGGCGGACCCAGGCGGCGCCCGCGTCCTCGGCCCGCGAGTGCATCCGTACCGTGCGCCGGCCGTCCTCCCCGGCCGCCCCCACGCTCACCCGCAGCCGCACCCCGGTGCCCTCGGCCAGCGCCAGCGGTGTCTCCATGACCAGTTCCTCGACCGCGCCGCACCCCACCTCGTCACCGGCCCGCACGGCCAGTTCCACGAAGGCCGCACCGGGCAGCAGTACCGCCCCGGCCGCGACGTGGTCGGCCAGCCACGGGTGGGTGGCCAGGGACAGCCGGGACGTGAACAGCACCTCCTCCGACTCCGGCACCTCCACCATCGCGCCCAGCAACGGGTGACCGGTCTCCTCCAAGCCCGCCGCCCTCACGTCGCCGGCCGCCGCGCCGTCCGCCGTCAGCCAGTAGGTCTCCCGCTGGAACCGGTAGGTCGGCAGGTCGGCCGGGCCGGCGTCGGTCCGGCCCAGCAGCGCGGACCGGTCGACCGATACGCCCCGGGTGTGGCAGACGGCCAGTGCCGTGAGGACGGCGCGCGCCTCGTCGCCGTCGCGGCGTAGCGCGGGCACGAACACCGCCTGGTTTTCCGTGCCGGAGTCGAGGTTTTCGCGGGCCATGGCGGTGAGGGTGCTGTCGGGGCCGAGTTCGAGGTAGGTGGTGACGCCGTAGGC
>NZ_JBFBJL010000145.1:0-4136 GCF_040686075.1 Streptomyces sp. NPDC086519 | reverse complement strand
CGTCGAGGATCCTGGTCAGCCGTTCGGCGCTGCGGCGCTGCACGGGCGCTTTGCGAAGCGATGTCGCTTGGGGCACGGGCTTCATGATGCCTTTCTGCTGACGCCGTCCCGGCTGTAGGTCACCGTCGTCTTCTGCCCCGGCCGGTCCGAGGCGAGCGACTCGGCCAGTGAGGTGATCGTGGTGATGTCGTCACGACCCACCTTGGTGAGGGTGTCCCCGGGCCGGATGCCCGCCTTGTCGGCCGCGTCGCCCGGCTTCACGGTCACCACGGCCACCCCGGCCGGCTGGTAGTTCACGTCGACGACCGTGCGCCCGGTGATGCCGAGCGCGGCCCGCCCCGAGTCGGTGACCTTCCCCTGCCTGATGATCTGGTCGGCGACCGTCGTCACCATCGACGCCGGGATGGCGAACCCGATCCCCGGTGCCGCGCTGCCGCCCAGGTTGGGGTCGCTCGCGGCCAGCGTCGGGATGCCGATGACCTGGCCGTCCAGATTGACCAGGGCGCCCCCGCTGTTGCCGGGGTTGATGGCCGCCGAGGTCTGCACCATGTTGGGGATGGTGGCCCCCGTCCCTCCCCCGCTCTCGGCTGCGCTCGAGCGGGGGGACCCCCACCCCGCCGTGTTCTCGCTGACGGTCCGTCCGGTCGCCGACACGATCCCCTCGGTCACGCTGGACGACAGCCCGAGCGGCGATCCCATGGCCAGCGTGATCTGCCCGACCTGGACCTTGTCGGTGTCCCCGAAGGCGGCCGCCTTCAGCCCGGCCGGGACCTTGTCGAGCCTGATGACCGCCAGGTCCTGCTGGGGGTAGGAGTACACCAGCGTCGCGGTGAGCGGTTCGTCCGTGTTGGCGGTCGTCACCCTGAACTTCTTCTCGTCCCCCACGACGTGCGCGTTGGTGACGATGTGTCCGCTGCCGTCGTACACCACGCCCGAGCCCAGGTCGTGGCTGGCCTGGATCTGTACGACCGAGGGCAGGACGTTCCTGATCACCTTCTGGTACTGGTTCTGCAGATCGGTCGCGGCCAGGGGGACGGCCGCCGCGCGGACGGCCGGCGCGTTTGCGGTCCGGTCGTTTCCGAAGGCGGAACATCCGCAGAGCAGGGCGAGGCAGCAGCCGAACGCGGCGGCCGTACGGAGGATCCGGCGGGCAGGGGAAGCGTTCATGCCCCGAGTCTCACCGCGGCGGTGACGCTCCGGCGCGTACTGCTGGCCCGAACGAGCGGCACCGCGCCAGGAGTCAGCCGCGGACCCCGCACAGGTGCAGCAGCGCCGCGACCGCCCGGTACGGATCCGTCCGCCCGGCCCGCTCCTCCGCCGCGAGCAGCGTCTCCAGGCCGGCGGGCGGTTCGGCGTCGTCCGCGGCGGTGTCCGTGAACACCCGTACCCCGTACCAGGACTGCAACGGTGCGCCGATGCCGGCGAGGGCGCCGGTGAGCGTGGCCAGCCGGTCGGCCCTGACGTGCAGACCGAGGCGGGTGGGGGTCCCCCCGCTCGAGCGAAGCCGAGAGTGGGGGAGGTAGGAGACGGTGTCGAAGGCCTCCAGGGCGCCGGCCCAGTCGCCGCTCAGCCCCGGCCGCATGGCCAGCGCGTCGGCGTTGCGCACCAGCAGCGACAGCAGCCCGCCCGGGGCCAGCATCCGGGCCAGCCCGGCGAGCAGCGCGTCCGGTTCCTCGACGTACATCAGCACCCCGTGGCAGAGGACCACGTCGAAGCTGCCCGGCAGGAAGTGGACACCCGTGTCCCGCCCGTCCCCCTGCACGATCCGCACCCGTTCGCGGATGCCTTGCGGCTCACCGGCCAGGGCCTCCCGCGCGGCCGCGATCATCGCCGGTTCCCGCTCGACACCGGTCACCTGGTGACCGGCCCGGGCCAGCCGCAGCGCCTGCGTGCCCTGACCCATCCCCACGTCGAGCACCCGCAGCCGCTGCCCGACCGGGAACCGCCCGGCTATCTGCTCGTCGAGCTGCCGGGTCACCAGCTCCTGTCGTACGACATCACGCAGCCCGCCCAGCTTGGTCAGCCAGGCCTCCGCCGCACCCCCGGAGAAAGGCTCTGCGCTCAGGGCCGCTCTCCGCGCTTGACCTGCGGCTTGGGCAGCCGGAGCCGGCGCATCTGGAGGGAGCGCATCAGGGCGTAGGCGACGGCGCCCCTCTTGTTCTGGTCCGGGAAGCGCTCCGCGAGGCGTCCCCGCAGCCGCAGGCCGCTGATCGCCGCGTCGAGCACGATCAGCACGATCACGACCAGCCACAGCAGCAGCGCGATGTTCTTGATCGCGGCGTTGTTGACCACGCTCATGACCAGGATGACCACGGCCAGCGGCAGGAAGAACTCCGCGACGTTGAAACGCGAGTCGACCCAGTCGCGGGCGAACCTGCGGACCGGGCCCTTGTCACGGGCCGGCAGGTACCGCTCGTCGCCGGTGGCCAGCGCCTGGCGCTGGCGCTCCATGGCGGCGCGCCGGTCCTCGCGCTGACGCTTGGCGGCGTCCTTGCGCGTCGTCGGCGTGCTGGCCACGCTGCGCCGCTGGGACTGGGCCTCACTGCGCTTGGGCGTGGGCCTGCCCTTGGGGGCCTGCGGGTCTCGGGTCTGCGTGGAGTCGGTCACGACCGCCTTGTCGGCGGGGGCCTTCTCATCCTTGGCGCGGCTACGGAACACAAAACCCAAGGGTAAGGGGTGGTGGGGTGTGGGCCCTAGTCCGGCGGGGAACGATCCCGCAACGCCAGTCGTCTCCATGGGGGACAGAGGGGACGTTGCAGGCGCTTTGCTCCGGGGGCTCACCTACTACCTGTGCCGGAGCGGAGCTGTCCGTAGTCGTCCTTGGGGATGAGCGCATCGGTCCCCGAACAGTGCGGTAATGGAGGCAGGGCCCGTACTGTGGGTTCTGTCGCAGGATCGGTGAGCTGGAGTCCGTCAGAAGGGGGCGCGCGAAGCCCATGAGCGGTGTCATGAAGCGTATGGGGATGATCTTCCGCGCGAAGGCGAACAAGGCCCTGGACAGGGCCGAGGATCCGCGCGAGACCCTCGACTACTCGTATCAGAAGCAGCTGGAACTGCTCCAGAAGGTCCGCCGCGGCGTCGCCGACGTGGCGACCAGCCGCAAGCGCCTCGAACTCCAGCTGAACCAGCTCCAGCAGCAGTCCACCAAGCTGGAGGACCAGGGCCGCAAGGCGCTCGCCCTCGGCCGTGAGGACCTCGCCCGCGAGGCGCTCTCCCGCCGCGCCGCCCTCCAGCAGCAGGTGACCGACCTGGAGACGCAGCACGCCACCCTCCAGGGCGAGGAGGAGAAGCTCACCCTCGCGGCCCAGCGCCTGCAGGCCAAGGTGGACGCCTTCCGTACGAAGAAGGAGACCATCAAGGCCACCTACACCGCCGCCCAGGCCCAGACCCGCATCGGCGAGGCCTTCACCGGCATCTCCGAGGAGATGGGCGACGTCGGCCTCGCCATCCAGCGCGCCGAGGACAAGACACAGCAGCTCCAGGCCCGCGCCGGCGCCATCGACGAACTCCTCGCCTCCGGCGCCCTCGACGACCCGACCGGCACGGCCAAGGACGACATCGCCGCCGAGCTGGACCGCCTCTCCGGTGGTACGGATGTGGAGCTGGAGTTGCAGCGCATGAAGGCCGAGCTCGCCGGAGGTTCGCCCCAGCAGGCGATCGAGGGCGGCACCGGCCAGGGCCAGCAGTCGCAGCAGCCGCAGGACACCCCGCGCTTCGACAAGCAGTAGCCGACGCCTGGAGGGCGACATGGCCGACATGGTCGTGAGGATCATGGGGGAGGGTCAGGTGAGGCTGGCCGACAGCCACCTCGCCGAACTGAACAAGCTGGACGACGAGCTCCTCGCGGAGATCGAGTCCGGCGACGAGGCAGCCTTCCGCCGCACCCTGACCGCCCTCCTGGACAGGGTCCGGGAGCTGGGCGCACCGCTCCCGGACGACGCCCTGCAACCCTCGGACCTGATCCTCCCGTCCCCGGACGCGACCTTGGACGAGGTCCGGGCGCTGCTGCGGGACGACGGTCTCATCCCAGGCTGACGGCCACGTCCTCCGGACTGACGGCCAGGTCGACACCCCGTCCGGCGATGGGGAGCGAGGCCGTTCGGGCCGAAGCGGGGGTCCGGGGGCGGCAGCCCCCG
>NZ_JBFBJL010000144.1:0-4510 GCF_040686075.1 Streptomyces sp. NPDC086519 | reverse complement strand
AGCCCCAGCAACTCGGCGAACAAGCCGCACAGGATCTCCTCCGTCGGCGTCGCCGGCCCCCGCGAACCACCCAGACCCAGATCAGGCACAGGCAGGGCAGCGCGACTGACCTTGCCGTTGACCGTGAGCGGCAACGCGTCAAGGACCACGACTACGGACGGCACCATGTAGTCCGGCAGACGCGTGGCAGCGAACGCCCGCAGTTCCTCCCCGTCCACCTCGCCTACGGCATAACCGAGCAGACGGCCCTGCCGCACCACCGCCACCGCCTGCTCCACCTGCGGGTGCGCAGCGAGAACGGCCTCGACCTCACCGAGTTCGACCCGGAACCCGCGGATCTTCACCTGCTCGTCGGCACGGCCCACGAACTCCAGCCGCCCGTCGGTCGTCCAGCGCGCCAGGTCGCCGGTGCGATACATCCGCCCATCGCCGTCACCGTCACCGTCGCCGTCACCGAAGGGGCAGGCGACGAACCGCTCCGCCGTCAGATCCGGCCGGTTCACGTAACCGCGGGCCAGGCCATCCCCCGCGACATACAACTCACCCGTGACACCTGCGGGGACCGGCCGAAGGTAAGCATCCAGGACGTAGGTACGGACATTGGGCAGCGGACGACCGATCGCCGGCGCGGCATCCTCAGCAGTGATGCCCTCCTCCAGGAGAACCGCGGTGGTGATGACCGTGGCCTCGGTCGGACCGTAGGTGTTCCACACCCGCGCACCCGCCCGCCACTTCGCCGCCAGGCCAGAGTCCAGCCGCTCCGCACCCAGCACCCAGTTGCCGATACCGGCGACATCCCCCGGCTCCAGCACTCCAAGAAGCGAGGGGACGACACTGGCGACCTGAACGCCGCAGGCCTCCACCATCGCGGCCAACGCGGAAGAATCCAGCCGCTCATCGGACGAGGCGATGGCCAGCGTGCCACCGGCGGCCAGCGTCACGGCCACGTCCAGCACGGCGGCGTCGAAGCTGAAGGAGGCGAACTGCAGTGCCGTAACCCCTGGTTCGACGCCGAGGACGGGACGCATGGCGATGGCCAGGTTCGCCACCGACGCATGCCCGACCGCCACACCCTTCGGACGGCCCGTCGAACCCGACGTATAGATCACATAGGCCAGATCATCGAATCCGACCTGCGCATCAATCGGTTCCCTGGACTCGATCGCGAGCCCGTCCAGCAGGACGGCCTCGCCGTCCAACGATTCCGCCGTCTCCTCCACAGCCAGCACCAGCTCGGCGCCGCTGTCGGCGACCATGTACGCCAGCCGGTCAGTGGGGTACTCCGGGTCGAGTGGCACGTATGCCCCGCCGGCCTTCCACACCGCCAGGATCGCCACCACCATGTCGGTCCCGCGCGGCAGGCACAGACCCACCCGCGACTCCCGACCCACCCCACGCGCCACCAGCCCACGCGCCCACGCATCCGAACGCGCATCCACCTCCGCATAGGTCAACGAACGCCCACCCGAGCGCAACGCCACCGCGTCCGGAATCTCCGCCACCCACCGGCGGAACCGCTCCACCACAGTCCACGGCTCGACGTCCAGGCCCGTCGCGTTCCACTCCTCGACGACCTCCGACCGCTCGGACTCCTCAAGCAGATCGAGATCACCCAACCGCACCCGCGGATCCGCCGCCACCCGCTCCAACACCCGCGCCAACCGCCCCGCCAGCCGACGGACCGTCCCCTCGTCGAACAGATCGGCGGAGTAGAGAATCCCGCCGCGCAGACCATCGGCAGAACCGTCGTCCGACTGGCGCTCGCTCAGTGTCAAGGAGAGATCGAACCGCGCCGCGGGGTCCTCCGCCGGCGGGATCTGTTCGACCGCCAGCCCCTCCAACTCCCACTGGGCTTCCGGCACGTTCTGGAGCGCCAGCATCACCTGGAACAGCGGATTACGGGCGGCGGAGCGGGTCGGGTTCAGCTCGTCCACGAGCCGCTCGAACGGCACGTCCTGGTTCGCATACGCAGCCAGGTCAGCCTCACGCACCCGCCGCAGCACCTCGACGAACGACGGATCACCCGCCACATCGGACCGCAGGACAAGCGTATTGACGAAGAACCCGGCCAGCCCCTCCACCTGCGCGTCGGACCGGCCGGCGACCGGCGTACCGACGCACACGTCCTCACCGGCACCCATCCGGGCGAGCAGCACCGCCAGCGCGGCATGCACGACCATGAACATCGTCGCCCCGCCCTGCGCAGCCAACTCCACCAACCGCCCGTGCGTGACCGCATCCACACCCACCGGAACCGAACCACTACGGAACGACGGCACCGCCGGACGCGGACGGTCAAACGGCAACACCGTCTCCTGCGGCGCCCCCTCCAACACCCCACGCCAGAACCCAACCTGCCCAGCCACCGCACTGCCCGGATCATCCAGCTCGCCCAGCACCTCCCGCTGCCACAACGCGTAATCCGCGTACTGAACCGGCAGCGGCTCCCACCCCGGCTCAGCCCCCGCCAAACGAGCCCGATAAGCGACCTGGAGGTCGTTCGCCAGCACACCCATCGACCACGCGTCCGTCGCGATGTGATGAGCCACCAACAACAAGACGGACTCCTCCTGTGAAACCCTCAACAACACCGTCCGCCACGGCAACTCAACCTGGACATCAAAGCCCCGCCCGGCTTCAACCCGCATGAATTCGCGCCACTGCTCACCGGCCTCGACCACCTGAAGCCGAGGACGGCCATCGACACCCTCACGGATCTCCTGATACGGCACCCCCTCCACATCCGGGAACACCGTCCGCAAACTCTCGTGCCGGTCCGCCACATCACCCAGCGCAGCCTCAAGCGCTCCGACGTCGACGCTGCCAGACAGCCGCAAGGCAAAAGGCAGGTTGTAGGCCGCGGCGCCCGCGCCATCGGGCTCGCTCTCCTCGAACCGGTTGAGGAACCACATCCGCTGCTGCGCGTACGACAGAGGCACCCGCTCCGGACGCTCCCGACGCGCCAGCACCACACCCGCCGACGTCCCGGCCGCCTCCACCAACCGCCCTATCCCGGCCACCGTCGGCTCCGCGAACACCTCACGCACACCCACCGACACCTCAAACACCGACCGGATCCGCGCGATCAACCGCATCACCAGCAACGAATCACCACCCAACTCGAAGAAACTCCCCTCCACACCGACCGAGCCCGCCTCCAGACCCAACACCTCCGCGAACAACCCACACAACGCCTCCTCCACCGGCGTCACCGGACCACGACCGCCACCCGCACCCAGATCCGGAACCGGCAGCGCACCCCGGTCCACCTTGCCGTTGACCGTCAAGGGGAACGCCTCGAGGACAACGACCACCGACGGCACCATGTAGTCCGGCAAACGCGTGGCAGCAAACGCCCGCAGTTCCTCCCCGTCCACCTCACCGACGGCATAACCGACCAGACGGCCCTCCCGCACCACCGCCACCGCCTGCTCCACCTGCGGGTGCGCAGCGAGAACGGCCTCGACCTCACCGAGCTCAACCCGGAACCCGCGGATCTTCACCTGCTCATCCACACGCCCCACGAACTCCAGCCGCCCGTCGACCGTCCAGCGCGCCAGGTCGCCGGTGCGATACATCCGCCCCCCGCCGTCACCGAACGGGCACGCCACGAACCGCTCCGCCGTCAGATCCGGCCGGTTCACATAACCCCGCGCCAGCCCATCCCCCGCGACATACAACTCACCCGTGACACCTGCGGGGACCGGCCGGAGGTAGGCATCCAGGACGTAGGTACGGACATTGGGCAGCGGACGACCGATCGCCGGCGCGGCATCCTCAGCAATGATGCCCTCCTCCAGGAGAACCGCGGTGGTGATGACCGTGGCCTCGGTCGGACCGTAGGTGTTCCACACCCGCGCACCCGCCCGCCACTTCGCCGCCAGGCCAGAGTCCAGCCGCTCCGCGCCCAGGACCCAGTTGCCGATACCGGCAACATCCCCCCGCTCCAGCACTCCAAGAAGCGAGGGGACGACACTGGCGACCTGAACACCGCAGGCCTCCACCATCGCGGCCAACGCGGAAGAATCCAGCCGCTCATCGGATGACGCGATGGCCAGCGTGCCGCCAGCGGCCAGGGTCACGGCCACGTCCAGCACAGAGGCGTCGAAGCTGAAAGAAGCAAACTGCAGTGCCGTAATCCCTGGTTCGACCCCCAGCACCGGACGCATGACGGCGGCCAGGTTCGCCACCGACGCATGCGCGACCGCCACACCCTTGGGACGGCCCGTCGAACCCGACGTGTAAATCACATAGGCCAGCTGACCGGCCGCGATCTCCGGCAACTCGCCCGATACGGCTTCCAGTTCGTCGAGACGGACGACGGTGACGCCGTCCGGCAGCCGGTCGGCCGTCTCGTCCGAGGCCACCACGAACTCCGCCGTGCTGTCGTGGACCATGTACGCCAGCCGGTCGGAGGGGTACTCCGGGTCGAGTGGCACGTATGCCCCGCCGGCCTTCCACACCGCCAGGATCGCCACCACGATCTCGACCCCGCGCGGCAGGCACAGAC
>NZ_JBFBJL010000143.1:0-4526 GCF_040686075.1 Streptomyces sp. NPDC086519 | reverse complement strand
CGCAGCGCCTGGACGGCCAGGTGCAGGGCGACCAGCGACGACGAGCACGCCGTGTCCACCGTCACCGCGGGGCCCTCGAAGCCGAGCACGTAGGAGACGCGGCCGGACAGGACGCTGGCCGAGGTGCCCGTGCCCATGACCGCCTCGAGTTCTTCGGGGACGCGGGCTCCGGAGCCGTAACTGTGGTAGGTGACGCCGGTGAAGACGCCGACGTCCTTGCCGCGCAGCGGGGTCGGGTCGATGCCGGCCCGTTCGAAGACCTCCCAGGAGGTCTCCAGCATGAGCCGCTGCTGCGGGTCCATGGCAAGGGCCTCGCGCGGGGAGATGCCGAAGAAGGCCGCGTCGAAGTCGCCCGCGTCGTGGAGGAAGCCGCCCTGGCGGACGTAGCTGGTGCCGGGGTGGTCGGGGTCCGGGTCGAAGAGGTTGTCCAGGTCCCAGCCCCGGTCAGTCGGGAAGTCACCGATGGCGTCGCCGCCGGTGGCGACGAGGTTCCACAGCTCCTCCGGGGAGGTCACGCCGCCCGGCAGGCGGCAGGCCATGCCGACGATCGCGACGGGTTCCGACAGTCCTCGGCGGATGTCGGCGTTCTCCCGTTCCAGCCGCTCGTTCTCCATGAGCGTGACACGCAGCGCTTCGACGACCTTCGCGTCGGGAGTGGTCATCCCGGCCTCCGCCTTCTTCCCCATCGTCATCACTTACCGGCCTTGCTCATGGCGCGCTGCACCAGGTCGTCGACGCCCATGTCGGCTATCGCCGTCTCCCGCTCCTGCGCCGGGAGCTCCTCCGCGTTCGCTTCGCCTTCCTCGGTGAGCGTCATGAGGGCGTCGAGGACGCCCAGTTCCCGGAGGCGGCTCAGCGGTGTCCTGGCCAGGACGCGGCGCAGGTCCTCCTCACTGTCCGGCGCGGCGGGAGCGGAGGTGTCGTCCGGGCCGAGTGTCGCGCGCAGGTGGCGCATGAGGGCGACGGGCGTCGGATAGTCGAAAACGAGGGTGGTCGGCAGACGGACCCCGGTGTGGTTGGCGAGCCGGTTGCGCAGTTCGACCGCCGTGAGGGAGTCGAAGCCCAGCTCGTTGAAGGCCAGTTCGGGGCCGATGGCGTGGGCGGTGGCGTGGCCCAGTACCCGGGCGGCCTCCTCCCGGACCAGGCCGAGCAGGAGCTGTTCCTGTTCCTCGGTGGTGGCACGGCTGAGACGCTGGGTGAAGGCACCGGCGTCGGCGGCCGTGCCCGCCGTGCGCCGGGTCTGCCGGACCAGGCCGCGCAGCAGCGGCGGCACCGGCCCCGTGGCGGCCTGCGCCCGCAGCGCGCCGAAGTCCAGTCTCATCGGCAGCAGCACCGGCTGGGGCAGGCGCAGCGCGGTGTCGAACAGTGCCGCGCCCTCGTCCTCCGACAGCCCGATGACTCCGCCGCGTGCCATCCGCTGCTGGTCGGCGCCGGTGAGGTGACCGGTCAGGCCGATCCCCGCGCCCTGCGTCCACAGGCCCCAGGCCAGCGAGACGGCGGGGAGGCCCTGGGCTCGGCGCTGGTGGGCGAGGGCGTCCAGGTAGGCGTTGGCGGCGACGTAGCCGCCCTGTCCGGAACTGCCGAGGGTGCCGGCGGCCGAGGAGAACAGGACGAACAGTGCCAGGTCCAAGTGCCGGGTCAGTTCGTGCAGGTGGTGTGCGGCGTCGGCCTTGGAGGCGAGGACGGTGTCCAGCCGTTCGGCGGTCAGGGCGGTGAGTACGCCGTCGTCCAGGGTGCCGGCGCTGTGCACCACACCGTTCAGCGGGGCGTCCGGGGAGACGGTCGACAGCAGCGCGGCCACGGCATCCCGGTCGGATACGTCGCAGGCGGCGATGCGGACCCTCGCCCCGAGGGCGGTCAGTTCGCGTTCCAGCTCGGCGGAGCCGTCGGCCCAGGGGCCGCTGCGGCTGGTCAGCAGCAGGTTGCGTACGCCGTGCTCGGTCACCAGGCGGCGGGCCGCCACCTTGCCGAGTGCTCCGGTACCGCCGGTGACGAGGACGGTGCCCCGCGGGTCGGGCCGGCGCGGCAGCGTGAACACGTTCTTGCCGATGTGCCGGCCCTGGCTCATGAACCGGAAGGCGGCCGGAGCGTGCCGGATGTCCCAGGTGGTGAGCGGCGGCGGGGTCAGAACGCCCTGGTCGAAGAGGGCGACCAGCTCGGTCAGCATCCGCTCGATGCGTTCGCCGCCCGCGTCGGCCAGGTCGAAGGCCCGGTAGGTGACGCCGGGGTGCCGGGCGCCGACCTCGGTGGCGTCGCGGATGTCGGTCTTGCCCATCTCGATGAACCGGCCGCCCCTGGGCAGCAGGCGCAGCGAGGCGTCCACGAAGTCACCGGCGAGCGCGTCCAGGACGACGTCGAAGCCCCGTCCGCCGGTCAGGTCGAGGAACTGCCGCTCGAAGTCCAGGGTGCGGGAGTTGGCGAGCCGCCCGTCGGGTACGCCGGCGGCGCGCGCCGCGTCCCACTTGGCCGGACTGGCGGTGCCGTAGACCTCGGCGCCCCAGTGCCGGGCGAGCTGCACGGCGGCCATGCCGACACCACCGGCGGCGGCGTGGATCAGCACCGACTCGCCGCGCTCCAGCCCCGCCAGGTCCCGCAGTCCGAACCAGGCGGTGAGGTACACGCAGGGCACCGAGGCCGCCTGTTCGAAGGACCAGCCCTGCGGCATGGGCGCGAGTGTGCGGCAGTCGGCTACGGCCACGGGGCCGCCCGCGCCCTCGAAGAGGCCCATGACCCGGTCGCCCGGGGCGAAGCGGGTGACGCCGGGACCGACCTCCGTGACCACACCGGCGCCTTCGTTGCCGATGCTGATCTCACCCGGGTACATGCCCAGCGCCATCAGTACGTCACGGAAGTTGAGGCCCGCGGCGCGCGTCTCGATCCGGACGTGCCCAGGAGGCAGTGCCGCCCGTGCCTCCGGCGCCGGCAGGAGGGCCAGGCCGTCCAGCGTGCCCGGGGCCCGCGTGCCCAACTCCCACGTCGGCTCACCCGCCGGTGCCGTCAGGACTTCGTCGGCGCCGGCCCGGGTGAGACGCCGCTGGTGGCAGACTCCGTCACGCAGGGCGAGCTGTGGTTCGTCGCCGTCGAGCAGGGCGGCCAGGAGGGTGGGGAGCGTGTCGGCGGAGGCCGCCGTGGCGTCCGTGTCGAGGAGCAGGACGCGGCCGGGGTGCTCCGACTGCGCTGTGCCCACGAGGCCCCACGCCGCGGCCACCGCCGGGTCCAGCCGGTCACCGTCCCGCACGCTCACGGCACCCCTGGTCAGCACCACCAGGCGTGTCTGTTCCAGCGCGGGTGCGCCGAGCCACGCCTGGAGCACCTCCAGGGTGCGGTGGGTGACGTGGTGCACGTCAGTGCCCTTGGGTTCGTACAGCAGGACCGCCGACGGTCCGGTCACCCGCGTCACGTCCTCCACGGTCCGCACGGAGACCGTCTCCACGGGGGTGGCGGGAGCGACCCGCAGCTCCTCCCAGCCCACGAGGAACATCTGCTCCAGCGGCGTCCGTCCGCCGGCGCCGGCGGCGTCCAGCCTGCCCGTCGGCACCGGCCGCGACACCAGCGACTCGATCACCGCGACAGACGCGCCGTTCGGGTCGGCCAGCCGGATACCTACCCCGTCCTTTTCGAAAGGCATGATCCGTACCCGCAGTGCCGACGCGCCGGAAGCGTGCAGCGACACCCCTCGGTAGGCGAAGGGCAACGCGGGGCCCGCGTCGGCGCCGGTGCGGTCGCGGAAGACGGTGGCGTGCAGGGCCGCGTCGAGCAGCGCGGGATGCAGGCCGAACGCGGCGGCCTCGGAGGTCAGTTCCTCGGGCAGGGCGACCTCCGCGTAGATCTCGTCGCCCCGCGTCCACGCCGCGCGCAGGCCGCGGAAGGCGGGACCGTACCCGTATCCGTCCGCCGCCAACTCCTCGTAGACGCCGCGCACCCGGTCCTCCGGGACCGGTACCGCCCCGACGGGCGGCCACCGCGTCAGGTCCTGTGCGTCCGGCTCGACGCTGCCGCCGACCGGGCCGCTCTCCGGGCTCAGCGTGCCGCTGACGTGCCGCACCCAGGCCGCCTCCTGGCGGCGCGAGTGCACCGACACCTGACGCCGCCCGGACCCGTCCGGCGCGTCCACGGTCACCCGCACCTGCACGCCCTCGTGCTCGGGGAGCGGCAGCGGCGCCTCCACCACCAGTTCCTCGACGGCACCGCAGCCGACCTCGTCCCCGGCACGCACCGCCATCTCCACGAACGCCGCCCCCGGCAACAGCACCGTCCCCGCCGCCGCATGGTCCGCCAGCCACGGATGCGTGCGCAGCGACAGCCGCGAGGTGAACAGCAGACCGCCGGACCCGGGCAGCTCCGTCACAGCACCCAGCAGCGGGTGCTCGGCCTGTGCCAGTCCCAGCGCCGCGGCGTCAGCCGTGCCGCCGCCTCGGCCCAGCCAATACCGCTGGTGTTGGAAGGCGTAGGTGGGGAGGTTCCAGGCGGTGTGTGGGGGTGTTTTGGTGTTTTGGCCGAGGTGGGTGGTCCAGTTGATGGTGTGG
>NZ_JBFBJL010000142.1:0-4566 GCF_040686075.1 Streptomyces sp. NPDC086519 | reverse complement strand
CGCCCAGGCCCGCGAGGAGCTGCGGGAGGGCCCGCACGCGGTGCTCACCTCGCCGATGGCCCGCCTGGAGCGCTACGTCGTCTCACTCGCCGACGGGCCTTCCCCCTTGATGGTGGACACGCTTCGTTGATCACGCGGCGAGCGTGAGCTTAGCCGCGCGGTGTCGGTGTTCGTATTCGTTGGGGCTGAGGTGGCCGTTGGCCGAGTGTCGGCGGCGAGTGTTGTAGCGTGCCAGCCCGGCGAAAACGGTTCTGCGACAGGTGCCGGCGTCGCCGTAGTGGCGGGCGCCCTGGAGGGTCTCGCGTTTCAGAGACGCGTGGAAACTCTCTTTCATTTATCGTACGCAATCGCTGCCCAGGAGTGTCCCTTCATGACCCTGCGAGAACGAGTCTCCTTCCCGGCCGAGGGTGCGGTGACGCTGCGCGGCACGCTGTACCTGCCCGACCCCCCGGGGCCTCACCCGGCGATCACGATGGCCCACGGCTACGGCGGTACGACCAAGCACGGCATCGAGCCCTTCGCGGAGGTCTTCGCCGAGGAAGGGTTCGTGGTCCTGGTCCACGACCACCGCGGGTTCGGTGCCAGCGACGGTGAGCCCCGCCAGGACATCGACCCCTGGCAGCAGATCGCCGACTGGCGGCGAGCGATCACCTACCTGGAGAGCCGTGACGAAGTGGACTCCGACCGGATCGGCCTGTGGGGCACGAGCTACGCGGGCGGGCATGCGATCGTCCTGGGCGCCACCGACCGGCGCCTGAAGGCGGTTGTCTCGCAGGTGCCGACCATCAGCGGCTACGAGCAGGGGCTGCGCCGCATCCCACCGGAGGCGACCACCGCCTTGGAGGAGGCGTTCAACGAGGACGAACGAGGCCGTCTGCGGGGCGAACCTCCGCGCCGCCAGGCCCTGGTGAGTGCCGACCCGTCGGTGCCGGCGTCCTACCGCACGCAGGAAGCGATCGACTTCTATCTGCAACCCGTCCCTGAAGGACTGTGGAAGAACGAGGTGACGGTCCGCTCCACCCGCGCTGCCCGCATGTACGAGCCCGGCACCTGGATCGCGCGCGTCTCTCCCACCCCCCTGCTGATGGTGGTCGCCACCGGCGACACCGTCACCGTCACCGACCTGGCTCTGGCGGCGTACGAGAAGGCACTCGAGCCCAAGCGGCTCGAACTGATCCCCGGCGGCCATTTCGATCCCTACATCGCACAGTTCGATACGGCGTCCAGGGCGGCCGTGGCCTGGTTCCGCGATCACCTCACGAAGGAGAACTGACCGGCCATGCCGCACCTGACCTACACCTGCCCGGCAAGGAGGACGAGGCCGCGATCGCCGAGATCGTCCTCGCCCATCCGCCGCAGAACCGCCTGACCGCGCAACTGATCGACGAGCTCGGCGAGGCGGTTGCCGACATTGGGCGCAGTGAGGCCCGCGCCGTGCTCCTTCGCGCGGAAGGCCCCGACTTCAGCTTCGGCGGAGACTTCACCGCATGGCGAGGCATGACGGCGCGGGAACTGCGGGCGACGTTCGACCGCTACCTCGACGTGTACAACCGCTTCGAGCAGCTCCCCGTACCCGTCATCGCCGCAGTCCAGGGGGGCTCTGCTTTGGTGGCGGCTTCGAACTCGCGCTGCGTGCCGACGTGGTCTTCGCGGGGCAGAGCGCACGCTTCGGGCACCCCGAGCAGACCCTGGGGATCACCACTCTCCTCGGGGGGATCTACCGCGTCGCCGAACGCGTCGGCCGCGCCCGCGCCTTTGAGTGGGCCCTCACCTCGGAGCATGTGCCCGCGCAGGTCATGGCCGACACTAGTGTCATCAACCGCCTAGTCCCGGACGACGAACTCCTGAGCCATGCCGGGGACTTCGCCCGCCGAGTGGCCTGCGGTCCCACCCTGGCCCACGCCGCGCACAAGGCGCTGCTGCACAGCTGGCCCCTCGGCGGACCGGGATCTCTTCGACCTGTCCGTACCGCTGTTCGCGACACAGGACGTCCGCGCCGGCCTGGAGTCCGCCGCCGCGGCGCTGCGGGCGGGCAAGCCCCGGCCGGTCCTGGACTTCCACGGCCGCTGACGGCCGCACCGCGCAGCGTGCGAGACGTAAGCACCACCGCGAACTTCTTTCATCCACCAAGGCATCGAGCGGCGCTGCGGCGACCTGCTGGGGCCTACGAATGCCGGGAGGGCACGAGATGACCCGCGCTCGGCAAGGTCCGCACCGACCCGAAGTGGGCGACCGCCCTGGTGAGGGCCCTGCTGGTGCTGACGAACCGCGAAGGCGCCCGCTGACCGATGACCTTGCCGGGAGTCATCCGCCCCCTACCAGCATGAGCACCCCGGAGCCCACGCACACCAGCCCACTTGACCGGCAAACTCCACGCTGCACACCGCTCACTCGGGGACGTCGTCGAAGGCGGACGGACCGTTGTCGTGGCATCGGTGTACGTGGATGGATCCGTTGGTGCCCGTCCTGCTGAAAGCGGACCAGGGATGCTCGCAATACCGGTCTGAGCACGGTGAGTTATGTGAGCAGCCTGCAATTGGCCTGTGGCCGTCCACCAGAGGTTGGGAGCGCACCTGCTCAGTGCCCCGGTACCTGACCGGCGTCGGCCAGGGCGCCGAGGTGGCTGACGAGGAAGCGGGCGGCGCGGTCGAGTGCGGCGTCCGCCTCGTCGAGACGCCCATGCTCCGTCTGGTAGACGTGCGGGAGGCCCGGCCCGATCTCCAGCGTGGCCTCGACCTGGGCCGCGCCCGCGCGGGCGGCCAGACGTACCGCATCGTCGAGGAGCACCTCGTTCGCGCCGACCTGTACGAGTATCGGGGGCAGGCCGGCGAGGTCGGCGAACACCGAGCTCGCCAGGGGGTGGTTGCGGTTGCCTGAGCCGATGTAGAGATCCGCGAACGCGCGCATGCCGGCCGCGGTGACGATCGGGTCGGCGTCTTCCTTGGTGCGCATGCTCTCTCCGGAGAGGGTGAGGTCGACCCACGGGGAGAAGACCACCACGGCGGCCGGCTGCGGCAGCCCGGCCTCGCGGGCGGCGAGCAGGGTGGCGATGCTCAGGCCGCCGCCGGCCGAGTCACCTGCCACGACGATCTCTCGTGGATTGGCTCCGGTCGCCAGCAGGTCGCGGTAGGCGGCGAGTCCGTCGTCGACCGCCGCGGGGAAGGGGTGCTCGGGAGCCAGCCGGTAGTCCACCGATGTCGCTCGCAGTCCGGCGCGGGCGGCGAGTTCACCGGCGAGGCCGGTGTGGGTGTCCGGTGAGCCGGCGACGTAGCCGCCGCCGTGGAGGTAGAGGAGCCGTCCGCGGTCTGCCGCTCCGGCCGGCTCCAAGCTCAGGGCGGGCCGCCCGCCCAGGACGGTCCTGCGGGTGGTGACGCCTTCCGGTGCCGGCCGGGTCACGGCCGCGGCGAACGAGGTGCGCAGCTCGGCGGGGGCGGGCTGCGTGTCGGGGCGCGGGACGGAGCGGTGCAGGGCGTCGAGGGCTTGGCGCTGCTGTCGGGACATGGTGGGGCTCCATTTCAAGGCATTTTCGCTGCCCCGATCCAAAGAACAGGGCAGCTTCGTCCTTCTTACTTGTTTACCCAAGGCATAGAGAGGTCGATGTCGGAGACCAGCTTTCCACCGCCGAAGCTCATGTTCTCCAAGGGAATGGCATACATCATCAGGGTGACATCATCCTGGCTGACGCCAACCTTTTCTACGGCGTATCGGGTGACCAGCTCCGCGAGCTTGCGTTTCTGCTCCACCGTCCTGCTCGTACCGGTCGTCACCGTTACGATCATGCGCTTGTCGGATCTCTTCACGCCAGGAAAAGTCGGATGGATGAAGAATTCATCGTCCTTGTGCTCACTGATGATGACGAAACGGTCATCCATAGGTGTATCCATGGCTTCATGAAGAGCGAGATTCAAGGCGTCCGCCAGAGCCCGCTTCTCTTCGCTAGAGAACTTTTGAGCCGGAAGGTGGGCGTGAAACATTGGCATGAGTGTTTCCTCGGTTGTGTTGTTCAGGTCAGATGAGGCGATGAAGTTGGCTGTTTTCTCGGCTTAGCTAAGAGCAGATCATCGACGAGGTGGCCGCCGGCGCAGGCCGCGACCCGAGGACGCTCCGGCGCGTCTACAACGTGATCGGCGACCGCGGGGACGGACCGGGGCTCGTCGGCAATGTGCGGCGGTGGGCAGACACCCTCGCCGAGTGGGCCGTGGAACTCGGCTTCGACACCAGACCCGAGCCCAGGTCAGCCACTACCGACGCCGCGGCGACCCACTTCCGCTCCGCCTACAGCCCTGGGCGCACCACCGACCGATCCCGCCGATCACCGACCCTCAAGATCTCCGGCTGTAGTACCTGTCCGGAAACCTCGAGGCACCCCAGTCTCTTCGTTTGCGTCAGGTGTCGGTCGGGCCTCAGCCCTGGAACGGCAAGTGCGGTCGAGCCCCTGGCCGGCATGGCCCGCGCGGCGCGTGCCGCCCGCCTCGCCGGTCCGGTGTCTCAGGCGCGGCCGGCCTGCGGGTTGGTGAACATGTGGTTGCCCGCCACCGCGTCCTTCGCGGGCACTTCGTCCTGCAG
>NZ_JBFBJL010000141.1:0-4951 GCF_040686075.1 Streptomyces sp. NPDC086519 | reverse complement strand
GGGGCCCCCCGGCCGCCCGCCGGCCACCCCCGTCGCGGGGTGTGGGTTGGTCCCGCGGCTACGGGCGGCCGGGGGGGGGGGGGCCCCGCGGCCCGCCCCCACCGCAGCTGCCGGTGGGCGCGGGGAGAGGCGAGTCATCCCAGCGTCCACTGCTGGTTGCTGCTGCCGTTGCAGGTCCACAGCTCGGCGAGGGCTCCGTCGGCGGTGGACCCTCCGGTGACGTCCAGGCACAGGCCGGACTGGACGCCGGTGATCGTGCCGTCGGAGTTCAGCGTCCACTGCTGGTTGGCCTGGCCGTTGCACGACCAGATCTCCACCTTCGTCCCGGCGGTGGTCTGGTTGTTGTAGGCGTCCAGGCACATCTGGCCGCTGCCGGAGTAGACGGTGAGCTGGTTGGACGTGGAGTGCGTCCACGTCTGGTTGGTGCCGCCGTTGCAGCTCCAGATCTCCACCTGGGTGCCGGCGGTGGTGCTCGAGTTCGGTACGTCCAGGCACTTGCCGGCGCCCACCGCGTGCAGTTCACCGGTCACGCTGGTGCCGCCACCGCTGCTGGTGCCGCCCGCGACGCGGTACATCACCGTGCCGTGCGCCGGCACGGAGGCGCTGATGGTGCCCGAGGTGGTGGAGGACGCCCCCGACCACAGGTCGGTCAGGGTGTAGGAGGAGGCCCCGGTCTTCCCGATCGCGGCCGCGGTGGTGGTGATGGTCGCCGTGGAGCCCGTCTCGTTGAACAGCGCCACCGACACGTCCCCGCCCGCGAGCGGCTTGGCCAGCACGTCCAGGCCGCCGGAGGACGCCACCATGGTGCCCTGCCTGCCCAGGGAGTCCTGGTCGACGGCGATCACCCGGGAGTTGGTCAGCGTGGCCAAGGTGTCCGCGCCGGCCGAGGGGATGTTGGTGCCCGCGATCAGCGGTGCGGCCATCTCCGCCCAGAGGCTGAACTCGCTGCGGCTCTCGGTGGCCGTCATCGAGCCGTTGCCGACCTCCAGCATGTCGGGGTCGTTCCAGTGGCCGGGTCCGGCGTAGGAGGCCAGTCCGACGTTGCTGTGGAAGATCGACAGCATGCTGGAGAAGCTCGCGTTGATGTCCCCGGTGGTGCGCCAGCTGTTGCCCACGCCGGCGCCCCAGGTCCACACGTTCTCCTGGCCCCAGTTGCACAGGCTGAACAGGATCGGCCGCCCGGTGGCCGCCAGCGCGTCCCGCATCGCGGTGTACCGGGTCTGCGCCGGTGCCCCGGTGTTGTTGCAGTTGTCGTACTTCAGGTAGTCCACGCCCCACGACGCGAACGACTGCGCGTCCGTGGTCTCGTGCCCCAGGCTGCCCGGATACCCCGCGCAGGTCGCGGTGCCCGCGTCCTCGTAGATCCCCAGCTTCAGACCCAGCGAGTGCACGTAGTCGGCGGTGCCCTTGATGCCGTCGGGGAACTTGGCCGGGTCCGGGACCAGGTGGCCCCCGGAGTCGCGGCTGTGGGTCATCCAGCAGTCGTCGATGTTGACGTACGAGTAGCCCGCCGCCTGCATGCCGTTGGTGTGCATCGCCTGGGCGGTGGACTTGATCAGCGACTCGGAGACGCCGCAGCCGTAGGCGTTCCAGTCGTTGAAGCCCATCTGCGGGGTCAGTGCGAGCCCGTTGCCGAGCGCGGCGGCGGGCTGCGCCGTGCCGAGGGCGAGCAGAGGGGCGGCCGCGGTGAGCAGCACGGCCGAGAAGGCGAGCGCCAGGGTCCTGCGCAGGGGCGGCAGGGACGGCAATCGCATGGTTCTTGTGGTGGTCGTGGGCATAAGTAGTCGACTCCTGGGGCGAGTTGGGGAAGCTGCGGAATTCGCCGGTAGCCGGCCGAGGCGTAGCGCGCCCGCGCCGTGCCGTGTGCGGCCACGCGGGGCGTACGGCGGGTGCCGCCGGTGCGGGCCCCCACCAGGTCGGCGCGATCGCCGGCAGCATGGCCGGCAGTGCCCTCGCGCACACGGCCGCAGCCGCGGCCGCCGGTGATCGTGCGATACGGACTGCGGGACTGCGGAGCGGATGGGGGCTGCATCCTGTGTCCTCTGATATGCGGGGAGGGGGACGGAGGGTGCCGTGCCTGTCCGAAGCGGTTCAGGGGCGTCGACCGCTCCCGTCAGGGTTCCCTGGAGCACCCACAGGGAGCCCTCAGACATCCCACGTCTCATAGAGATTCCACAGGACAAGCCCCCTGTCAATAGACCTGCCTTGGCGATCCGGAGCCCCATCCATCCCATGTATTGACCCTGGCTGGCCGGTACCAGGGCATCCCGAACCCGCGTCCGGCGATGACCGCCTTGCCGGGCGCGGGTGTTCGTCAGGGGATCAGGAGCGCGCGCCGGGCGCGGGCCGTCTCACCGGAGGTTCCAGTGCTGGTTGGAGCCGCCGCCTGCGTCCCAGACCTGGACGGGGCTGCCGTTGGCGGTCTGCCCGGCCGCGACTTCCAGCGCCCGGCCGGAGGCGGCGTTGGTCAGGGTGTACGAGCCGTCGCTGTTCTGGCTCGCCCGCCAGTGCTGGTTCGCACCGCCGTTGGCGTCCCAGATCTCCATCCGCGTCCCGTTGCCCGTCTGGCCGCCCGGCTCGTCCAGAACCCGCCCGCTGCCGACGTTGGTCAGGGTGTACGAACCGTCACTGTTCTGACTCGCCCGCCACTGCTGGTTGGCACCGCCGTTGGCGTCCCAGACCTGCAAGGACGTGCCGTTCGCCGACTGCCCGCCGGGGACGTCCAGCACCCGGCCCGCGGCCACGTCGGTCAGCGAGTACACCGTCCCGGAGACGATGCCCCCCGAGTTCCCCGTACCTCCGCCCAGGGCGGACAGGACCGCGTCGTAGGCCGGCTTCTTGTTGCCGCTGTTGTCGAACAGCAGCGGGTTCTCCCCCGTCCGCCACGAGTCGCTGTCCCTGATCCCCCACACCGTGATGCCGGTGCAGCGGGCGACGTTCATGCAGGCGCTCACCGTATTGGCGTACGCCGTCGCCGGCGCCTGCGCGATGTCCAGCTCGGTGATCTGTACGTCGACGCCGAGCGCGGCGAAGTTCGACAGCGTGGTCTGGAAACTGGCCGGCGGGCCCCCGGTGCCGAAGTGGGACTGGAAGCCGACGCAGTCGATGGGCACGCCGCGGGACTTGAAGTCGCGCACCATGTTGTAGACGCCCTGCGTCTTGGCGTCGGACCAGTTCTCGATGTTGTAGTCGTTGTAGCAGAGCTTGGCGGAGGGGTCCGCGGCCCGGGCGGTGCGGAACGCCTCCTCGATGAAGCCGTTGCCGAGCACGTTCTGGAAGACCGAACTGCGGTGCTGGCCGCTGCCGCCGTCGGCGAACGCCTCGTTGACCACGTCCCAGGCGTAGATCTTGCCCTTGAAGTGGGTCATCTCCGAGGTGATGTGATTGTCCATCACACTGCGCAGGGTGTTCGCGTCCGTGATCGAGCTGACCCAGCCCGGCAGTTGGGAGTGCCAGACCAGGGTGTGACCGCGCATCCGCTGCCCGTGCGCGGTGGCGTGGCTGACGATCTGGTCGGCGGGCCCGAAGTTGAAGTTGCCGCGGGAGGGTTCGGTGGTGTCCCACTTCATCTCGTTCTCCGGGGTGATCATGTTGAATTCCCGGTCGAGAATCGTGGCGTACGTCGAGTCGCCGAGCTTCCCGGCGGCCACGGCCGTGCCGAAATAGCGGCCGCTGCCGGCCGCTGCCGCGCCCAGCGTGCCGGAGGCGGCATGGGCGGCGAGGTTCGCCGGGCCGGCCAGGGCCAGAACCGTGCCCGCCGTCAGGCCGGCGGCCAGGGTCAGGGCCTTGCGGAGACTGGGCTCTTCGTTGAGCCAGGACATGACGAATCCTTCTCCTTGTGTGTGGGGGGTGGGAGACACCGAGTCCGAGTCGGTGCCGTGGTCGAACAGGGTCAGGGAGCCGAGGTGGCCGTCAGCGCGGTCCACTGCTGGTTGGCACCGCCGTTGCAGTCCCAGAGCACCAGTTGCGTTCCGTCGGTGGCGGACGAGCCGGGGTCGTCGAGACAGCGGCCGGAGGCCGGGTTGCGGTAACCGCCGTTGTACGCCTGCCACTGCTGGTTGCCGCCGCCGTTGCAGTCCCAGATCTCGATCCCGGTTCCGTTGGCGGTGCCGCGGCCGGTTGCGTCGAGGCACTTGCCGAGCGCCCGCAGGGTGCCGTCGGTGTGCGCGGACCACGATTGCGCGTCCGAGCCGTTGCAGGCCGCGATGTCCGCGGCGGTTCCGTTGACGCTGCTGCCGCCGCTCACGTCCAGGCACTTCCCGGCGATTCCGGAGCGGACCTGACCGCCCGCCGAAACCGGCGGCCCGATCCAGCCTGCCGCGTCCGCGGCCTGCACCCCCGCGTTGAAGGCGTCCGCCATCTTGCGGTAGCCGTTGTCGTTGGGGTGCAGGGCGTCGGACAGGTCCGCGCTGTTCAGCGCGCTCATGTCAACCAGGCGTACGTGCTTGCCCGCGGCCTGCTCGGCCTGGACGATTCCGGGAAGCCGGGCGTTGAACGCGGGCCGGTTGGCCTCCTCGGTGCCGCTCGTGGAGACGATCACTGTGCCGACGAGGACGGTCGCGTCGGGGGCGTCGCGGGTGATCTGGTCGATGAGCGCGCGGAGCCGGTCCGGGGCGGTCGGGACCTGGTAGTTGCCGTTCAGGTCGTTGGTGCCGATCTCCAAGGTGACCACGTTGGGGCGGTAAGCGGCCAGCACGGAGTCCGCGATGCCGGCTATCTGGTCGATCCGCCAGCCGGAGTGGCCTTCGTTGTCCGGGTCGGACATGGTGCCGTTGCGGCCCGAGCCGACGAAGTCCAGGGCGTGCCCCTCGGCCGACAGCTGGTTCCACAGAAAGCCCCGGTAGCTGTTCCCGGACGCTCGGCCGACGGCTGGATCCGCACCGACGACGGCGCGTTCGTCGCCGGGGAGCCGCAGGGCGCGATGACCTGGTTCCCGGCGAACAGCCACCCC
>NZ_JBFBJL010000140.1:3935-5137 GCF_040686075.1 Streptomyces sp. NPDC086519 | reverse complement strand
AACACAGTGGACGCGAGCAACTGAGGACAAGCCCTCGGCCTATTAGTACCGGTCACCTCCACCAGTTACCTGGCTTCCAGATCCGGCCTATCAACCCAGTCGTCTACTGGGAGCCTTACCCCATCAAGTGGGTGGGAGTCCTCATCTCGAAGCAGGCTTCCCGCTTAGATGCTTTCAGCGGTTATCCCTCCCGAACGTAGCCAACCAGCCATGCCCTTGGCAGAACAACTGGCACACCAGAGGTTCGTCCGTCCCGGTCCTCTCGTACTAGGGACAGCCCTTCTCAAGACTCCTACGCGCACAGCGGATAGGGACCGAACTGTCTCACGACGTTCTAAACCCAGCTCGCGTACCGCTTTAATGGGCGAACAGCCCAACCCTTGGGACCGACTCCAGCCCCAGGATGCGACGAGCCGACATCGAGGTGCCAAACCATCCCGTCGATATGGACTCTTGGGGAAGATCAGCCTGTTATCCCCGGGGTACCTTTTATCCGTTGAGCGACGGCGCTTCCACAAGCCACCGCCGGATCACTAGTCCCGACTTTCGTCCCTGCTCGACCCGTCGGTCTCACAGTCAAGCTCCCTTGTGCACTTACACTCAACACCTGATTGCCAACCAGGCTGAGGGAACCTTTGGGCGCCTCCGTTACTCTTTAGGAGGCAACCGCCCCAGTTAAACTACCCATCAGACACTGTCCCTGATCCGGATCACGGACCCAGGTTAGACATCCAGCACGACCAGACTGGTATTTCAACGACGACTCCACAACCACTGGCGTGATCGCTTCAAAGTCTCCCAGCTATCCTACACAAGCCGAACCGAACACCAATATCAAACTGTAGTAAAGGTCCCGGGGTCTTTCCGTCCTGCTGCGCGAAACGAGCATCTTTACTCGTAGTGCAATTTCACCGGGCCTATGGTTGAGACAGTCGAGAAGTCGTTACGCCATTCGTGCAGGTCGGAACTTACCCGACAAGGAATTTCGCTACCTTAGGATGGTTATAGTTACCACCGCCGTTTACTGGCGCTTAAGTTCTCAGCTTCGCCCCACCGAAATGGAGCTAACCGGTCCCCTTAACGTTCCAGCACCGGGCAGGCGTCAGTCCGTATACATCGCCTTACGGCTTCGCACGGACCTGTGTTTTTAGTAAACAGTCGCTTCTCGCTGGTCTCTGCGGCCACCCCCAGCTCAGGAAGTA
>NZ_JBFBJL010000140.1:1789-3843 GCF_040686075.1 Streptomyces sp. NPDC086519 | reverse complement strand
CTCACCAGGACTGGCCCCCCTTCTCCCGAAGTTACGGGGGCATTTTGCCGAGTTCCTTAACCATAGTTCACCCGAACGCCTCGGTATTCTCTACCTGACCACCTGAGTCGGTTTAGGGTACGGGCCGCCATGAAACTCGCTAGAGGCTTTTCTCGACAGCATAGGATCATCCACTTCACCACAATCGGCTCGGCATCAGGTCTCAGCCCTAATGTGCGACGGATTTACCTACCGCACGGCCTACACCCTTACCCCGGGACAACCACCGCCCGGGCTGGACTACCTTCCTGCGTCACCCCATCACTCACCTACTACAAGTCTGGTCCGTCGGCTCCACCACTCCCCTCAACTCCGAAGAGATCAGGGCGGCTTCACGGACTTAGCATCGCCTGGTTCGATGTTTGACGCTTCACAGCGGGTACCGGAATATCAACCGGTTATCCATCGACTACGCCTGTCGGCCTCGCCTTAGGTCCCGACTTACCCTGGGCAGATCAGCTTGACCCAGGAACCCTTAGTCAATCGGCGCACACGTTTCCCACGTGTGAATCGCTACTCATGCCTGCATTCTCACTCGTCAACCGTCCACAACTCGCTTCCGCGGCTGCTTCACCCGGCAGACGACGCTCCCCTACCCATCCGTACAGGCGTTGGCCCTATTGCACGAATGACACGACTTCGGCGGTACGCTTGAGCCCCGCTACATTGTCGGCGCGGAATCACTAGACCAGTGAGCTATTACGCACTCTTTCAAGGGTGGCTGCTTCTAAGCCAACCTCCTGGTTGTCTGTGCGACTCCACATCCTTTCCCACTTAGCGTACGCTTAGGGGCCTTAGTCGATGCTCTGGGCTGTTTCCCTCTCGACCATGGAGCTTATCCCCCACAGTCTCACTGCCGCGCTCTCACTTACCGGCATTCGGAGTTTGGCTAAGGTCAGTAACCCGGTAGGGCCCATCGCCTATCCAGTGCTCTACCTCCGGCAAGAAACACACGACGCTGCACCTAAATGCATTTCGGGGAGAACCAGCTATCACGGAGTTTGATTGGCCTTTCACCCCTAACCACAGGTCATCCCCCAGGTTTTCAACCCTGGTGGGTTCGGTCCTCCACGAAGTCTTACCTCCGCTTCAACCTGCCCATGGCTAGATCACTCCGCTTCGGGTCTTGAGCATGCTACTGAAACGCCCTCTTCGGACTCGCTTTCGCTACGGCTACCCCACACGGGTTAACCTCGCAACACACCGCAAACTCGCAGGCTCATTCTTCAAAAGGCACGCAGTCACACCAAAGTGCTCCCACGGCTTGTAGGCACACGGTTTCAGGTACTATTTCACTCCCCTCCCGGGGTACTTTTCACCATTCCCTCACGGTACTATCCGCTATCGGTCACCAGGGAATATTTAGGCTTAGCGGGTGGTCCCGCCAGATTCACACGGGATTTCTCGGGCCCCGTGCTACTTGGGTGTCTCTCAAACGAGCCGTTGACGTTTCGACTACGGGGGTCTTACCCTCTACGCCGGACCTTTCGCATGTCCTTCGCCTACATCAACGGTTTCTGACTCGCCCTGCCGCCGGCAGACGACAGAAGAGAGATCCCACAACCCCGTATACGCAACCCCTGCCGGGTCTCACACGCATACGGTTTGGCCTCATCCGGTTTCGCTCGCCACTACTCCCGGAATCACGGTTGTTTTCTCTTCCTGAGGGTACTGAGATGTTTCACTTCCCCTCGTTCCCTCCACACTGCCTATGTGTTCAGCAGCGGGTGACAGCCCATGACGACTGCCGGGTTTCCCCATTCGGAAACCCCCGGATCAAAGCCTGGTTGACGACTCCCCGGGGACTATCGTGGCCTCCCACGTCCTTCATCGGTTCCTGGTGCCAAGGCATCCACCGTGCGCCCTTAAAAACTTGGCCACAGATGCTCGCGTCCACTGTGCAGTTCTCAAACAACGACCAGCCACCCATCACCCCCGGCAACAACCGGAGTTCACTGGGGCCGGCATCCGAAGGAACATCATTCCCTCAGACACCCAACAGCGTGCCCGACACG
>NZ_JBFBJL010000139.1:0-5298 GCF_040686075.1 Streptomyces sp. NPDC086519 | reverse complement strand
AGCTTCATGGGCCCCTCCCGGGAGGTCAGTGACCGGGCACGTAACCGCGCTTCTAGTCGACGACGTTCAGCAGCCCGCAGCGTCGATCTCAGCTCGGCCGACGGGCCTACAGCGGCGGATAGGCGTTAGCCATCAGCTGCTGGAACTGGGCGGAGAACCAGTGCCCGGACAGCGGCGCGTTCGGCAGGGCGCCGGACAGGTTGTTGCCGTTGCGGGCGTTACCCGTGTACGTCGGGTCGCACATCTGGTCGAAGCCCTTGCCCTCGTCGTTCGGGATGGCGGTGCTGGAGCCGTCGGACTCACCGGGCGGCTTCATCCAGACGTAGGCGTCGATCCCGGCGGCCGGGCTGGCCTGCGGGCGCTCACCGAGGCCGGCTCCGGCCTGGTTGCACCAGTTGCCGACATGGATCCGGCGGTCGTAACGGCCGCCGTCGACGTACGCGTCCACGCTGGTCGTCGGGCCGGGGCCGGCCGGCCGCGCGCTGCCGCCCCAGCCGTTGCGGGAGGTGTCGATCAGCATGCCGATGCCGGAGTTGAAGCCGACCGAGACCAGTTCGGTGCGGAAGGCCTGCGCGAAGGAGAGCTCGTCGACGTAGCGGTTCCAGTCGACCCACTTGGACTGGCGGACGGAGGTGCCGTTCACCGTGTCGTTGATGGTGAAGTTGTTCTCCTTCAGGGCGCTGTAGTTGGCCGTGTTGGTGATGAACCCCTGGACGTCGTCGACGGTCGCGCCCTCGGCGTTGGCGGCCTGGTAGAAGAGCTGGGCGGCGGGGGCGAAGTTGTCGTCCCAGCCGAGCCAGCCGTGGTGGCCGGCGTCGAGGTAGTTGTAGACGTTGGGGATCGCGCCGAGCTTGGCGAGGGCGTAGCCGACGCCCTTCACGTAGTTGCCGTTGGCCAGCATGGTGTTGCAGTTGGCGGTGGCGGTGGCCCGGCTGCCGGTGTTGGTGACGAGGTTGGGCAGCGAGTCGATCTCGATGGTGGTGACGATCCGCAGCGAGGCGTACTTGCTGTCGGACAGGATCGCCGCGATCGGGTCGATGAACTGCGTCTTGTACTTGTCGATCTCCGTCGGGCCGAGTTCGCCGTTCGAGGCGAGGGCGGCGCAGTCGCGTCCGGGCAGGTCGTAGATGACCAGCTGGACGACCTCCTCGCCGCTGCCCTTCTGGGCCAGGGCCGCGTCCAGGTGGTCGCGCAGGCCCATGCCGCCGTTCACCCCGTTGATCGCGGCGATGCGGTCGAGCCAGACGCCGGTGGGCTGGTTGGAGACGCGGGTGCCGCCCGGTTCGGCGGCGGCCTTCGCCGACCACTCCGGGTTCACGTACACCTTGGCGCCGGAGTACGGGTTGTCGACGCGGGTGCCGGAGCCGCCGCCGGTGCCCCCGCCGCCACCGCTGCCGGTGCCGTCGTCGACGTTGCAGGTGACGCCGTCGAGAGTGAAGGAGGTGGGGATCGCGTTCGTGCCGCTGTAGGACCCGTTGAAGCCGAAGCTGACCGAACCGCCGGTCGCCAGTGCGCCGTTGTAGGTCTCGTTGCCGGCGGTGACGGCGGTGCCGCTCTGGGAGAGCTTGGCGCTCCAGTAACTGGTCACCTGCTGGTTGCCGGCGTACGACCACTTCACCGACCAACTCGACTTCGCCGCCGCGTTGTTGGTGACGGTGACCGCGGCGGTGAAGCCGGTGCCCCAGTCGTTCTGGATCTTGTAGTCGACGGTGCAGGGAATCGCGGAGATCGCCGTGTCGGCGGCCGGCGTCACTGCGGCCGCCGGCCCGGACACCCCGGCGACGAGCGCCAGGGCGGCGAACACCGCTGTTCTGGTACGACTCATGAGTGCGGGTTCCTTCTTGATTCGATGGACGTGCTTCTTCGGTGGGTGTGCTTCTTCGGTGGACGTGCTTCTTCGGTGGGTGTGTTACGGGTTGATCGCCTGGAGGTGGTCGTGCAGCCCGGCGCCGTACGCCGTGGGCGTACCGCTGTAGTCGGAGATCAGGGACGGGCCGGAGGAGCAGTCCCAGGTGTTCCAGGTCCAGCCCAGGTAGGACAGGCCGCGGTCGTCGAACCACTTCATGACCCGGTCGACGAAGGCGTGCGAGCAGGTGTTCTCGCCGATCTCCCCGGCGACCAGGGGGACTTGGGCCGCGACCGGGGCGAGAGTGGAGTTCCAGCAGCTCTCGTCGGCGCAGGTGTTGAAGTTGTAGCCGTGGTAGGCGGCGACGAGATTGCCGGCCGGGTCGGTGGGCTTGTACGTCAGCCACTGGCTGAGGTCGTTGGAGTACGCGAGTCCGCCGATCATGATGACGTTTTCGGCACCGGCACCCCGGATGCTGTCCACCAGGTCCTGCATCCCGGCCACTTCATAACCGATGCCCGGGCAGGTGCCGCCGTCCCGCCAGCACTGCCAGGCCTGGGCGGTCGTCGAGGTGGCCCGGTCCGGGTAGGGCTCGTTGAACAGGTCGAAGACGGCCGCCTGGTCGTCCTTGAAGGCGCCGGCCACCGAGGACCAGAACGACGGGGAGTACTGCGCGTCCGGCATCGGCTTCTGGCAGGTGGCGTGCACGTCGGAACAGCCGGACGAGTTGCCGGTGTACTGACCGTAGGACCAGTGCAGTTCGAGGATCGGCGTCAGCCCGTACGACTCGACGCGGGTCACCAGGTCCTTGACCGCGTTGATGTAGTTGGCGCCCGCGTACTCGGGTTTGACGTTGGACAGGCCGAGCCAGCACTCCTCGTTGAGCGGGATGCGGATGGCGTTGGCCTTCCAGTCGGCGATCGCCTTGATGGCCGTGTCGTCCACCGGGCCGTCCCAGATGCCGTAGCCCTGCACGCACATGAACTCGCCGCCGGAGCGGTTCACGCCGAGGAGGCGGTGAGCCGTGCCGCCGGCGTCCACGAGCTTGGTGCCGGAGACGTGCAGGGCCGGTGCCGTCCCGCCGGCGGGCGGCTCGGTCGGAGTCGGCGTGGGTGTCGGCGTGGGCTGCGCGTCGACGTTGCACGTCGTGCCGTTCAGCCTGAACGCCGTGGGTACGGCGTTGCTCCCCGACCAGGAGCCGAGGAACCCTGCGCTGACACTGGCGCCGGTGGCGAGGGAGCCGTTCCAGCTCTCGTTGGCGGCGGTGACCGTCGTACCGGACTGGGACCACTTGGCGTTCCAGCCCTGGGTGACCTCCTGGCCGTTCGCGAAGTCGAAGCTCAGGCTCCAACTGCTCACGGCGGCCATGTTGTTGGTGATGGTCACAGAGCCCTGGAAACCGGTGTCCCACTGACTCGTGACCGCGTACTGCACCGTGCATGCGGGTGTGGCGCCGGACGCCGACACCACCGGCACCAGTGCGGCCCCGACAAGGGCGACCGCACCGGTGACGGCTAAAAGAACTGAACGCGGGGGGTGTCGCATGAGCGACTCCTTGCAGATCGGGCGCGCCGTGACCGACGCGTCGACTGAATGGAATCGCTCCCACTGGTGCGAAGGAAGGTAGCGCCAAGTGCGGGCAAAGAACAGAGGAGCGGCCCGAGTTTCCCGCGGTGACCTCAATCGAATCATTTCGACTCTTCGACAGCCTTGACCGCACCATGCCATATCTCCACTATGGGAGCGCTCCCACTGGTTCAAGCCTTGACTTCTCCCCGAGCCGCAAGCGCAAGGAGGAACCAGCACATGCGACCCGGATACGCCATGCAACCCGGGAGGAGACGCCGAGCCGTACGGCGGTTGTGGACCGCCGTCGTCGCGGCCCTCGCCCTGCCGCTGTCCATGCTCGCCACGGGCACGACTCCCGCTCAGGCGGCGACCGTCCAGTGCAGCGTGGACTACAAGACCAACGACTGGGGCACCGGCTTCACCGCCGACCTCACCCTCACCAATCGCGGTACCGACGCGATCAGCGGCTGGACGCTGACCTACGCGTACACCGGCAACCAGAAGCTGGTGAGCGGCTGGAACGGCACCTGGTCCCAGTCCGGCACCTCGGTCACCGTGCAGAACGCGTCGTACAACGGCACGATCGCGGCCGGTGCCGCGGTGTCGACCGGCGCCCAGTTCTCGTACACGGGCAGCAACACGGCACCGGCCGCCTTCGCGATCAACGGTACGACCTGCACCGGCGCGCACCAGCCGCCCATCACGGTGCTGACCAGCCCGAGCGCGGGCGCGGTCTACACGCAGGGCGACGCGGTCCCCCTGGCGGCGACCGCGGCGGCGGCCGACGGCGCGACGGTCAGCAAGGTGGAGTTCTACGACGACACCACGCTGCTGGGCACCGACACCTCGTCGCCGTACTCGCTCTCGGTCTCCAGTTTGACCGTGGGCAGTCACTCTCTGGTGGCGAAGGCGTACGACAGCCTGGGCGCGTCCGCGTCCTCGACGCCGGTCGGCATCACGGTCTCCTCGGGTCCCGCCGTCGTGGCCTCGCCGACCCAGCTGGGCATCGAGCAGGGCGCCACGGGCACGTTCGGGGTGAGTCTGTCGAAGCAGCCGAGCGCCAGTGTGACCGTGTCCGTGGCCCGCACGGCCGGCAACACCGGGCTGTCGGTGAGCGCCGGATCGTCACTCACGTTCACGCCCTCCAACTGGAGCACCGCGCAGAACGTGACCGTCGCGGCGGACTCCTCCGGTACCGGGAGCGCGACGTTCACGGCCTCGGCGACCGGCTACAGCGGCGCCACGGTCACCGTGACCGAACTGGCCGCGTCGAACGCGTACGACGCCCGCTTCCTGGACCTCTACGGGAAGATCACCAACCCGGCGAACGGCTACTTCTCCCCCGAGGGCATCCCCTACCACTCGGTCGAGACACTGATCGTCGAGGCCCCCGACCAGGGCCACGAGACCACCTCGGAGGCGTACAGCTACCTTCTCTGGTTGCAGGCCATGTACGGCAAGGTCACCGGTGACTGGACCAAGTTCAACGGCGCGTGGGACCTCATGGAGAAGTACATGATCCCGACCCACGCCGACCAGCCGACCAACTCCTTCTACAACGCGTCCAAACCGGCCACCTACGCACCGGAACTGGACACCCCGAACGAGTACCCGGCGAAGCTGGACACGTCGGTGTCGGTGGGCTCGGACCCGATCGCCGGTGAACTGAAGACCGCGTACGGCACGGACGACGTGTACGGCATGCACTGGCTGCAGGACGTCGACAACGTCTACGGCTACGGCGACACACCGGGCGGTTCCTGCGAGGCGGGTCCGACGGCCGCCGGCCCCTCCTACATCAACACCTTCCAGCGCGGTCCGCAGGAGTCGGTGTGGGAGACGGTTCCGCAGCCGACCTGTGACGCCTTCAAGTACGGCGGTAC
>NZ_JBFBJL010000138.1:0-5432 GCF_040686075.1 Streptomyces sp. NPDC086519 | reverse complement strand
CTACGCGATCGGCGCGCTGGCCGTGATCCTGATGGTCACCATCCAGTACGAGATCAACGAGGTCATCACCGGTCTCGTCGGCGTCGTCCTGATCGCCTGGTCGTTCTGGTCCTCCGTACGCCGCAACCGCGCGCTCGCCGACACCGAGGGAGAACCGGAGACCGCCGAAGCCGTCCGTGCCCCCTAGGTCAAGGGCTGGTCATCGATGCGGGACGAGGGTCGGAGCAAGCGTATGCTGTGGGCGGTTTCTCCAGATCAGGAGGAGTCTCCCCAACCCAGGGGGAGCGCCCGAGGCATGCCGTGCCGGGGAACCTGCTGCATGATCGTGACGCCCTGCGCGCCGCCGGAACCGGAAGGAGGCGACATGGACAGTAGTCCGGGCCATAGTCGGTCCTTCTTCGTGTTGTCCGCGCCGTCCTTTCGTGGCTCGGAGCAGCTCGCTCCTTCCTGACCCGTACGGTCTCCTCCTTGCTTCGGCAGGGTGAGCACTGACGCAGGCCCTGCTGTCCGTACGAGGGAAATGTGCTGCCCCGGAGCCGCCCGATGCCCCGCCATGCCGGGGCAAGGGGGTGTTCACCTTGGCTGCCCACACTCTGTTCATGTCCACCTCGGCCCGTCTGCGCGACCGCAGGGTCACCCTGGAACGCCGCGCCACCGCCTCCAAGGCGGTCCGCACATCACTGGTCTCGCTGGCCGGCCTGATCGGCGGCCCGGTCAGCAACCAGGCCGGCGAGGAGGTCGGCCGTGTCGTCGACGTCGTCGCCCGGCTGTACGGCGAGGACTCGTACCCGCCCGTCACCGGGCTGATCCTTCGGATCGGCCGACGGCACACCTTCCTCGCCGCCGACGCCATCGGCAAGGTGCACGCCGGACACGTGCGACTGTCCACCGCACGCGTCGACCTGCGCGACTTCGCCCGCCGACCCGGCGAGGTCCTGCTGGCCAAGGATGTCCTCGACCATCAGCTGGTCGACGTGGACGGGGTCCAGGTCACCCGGGCCGCCGACCTGTATCTGGCCCCGCTGGTCGACCGGGTGGTGCTGGTCGGCGTGGACGTCTCCCTGCCCACCCTGCTGCGCCGCCTCGGCCCGCGCCGCTGGCAGGCACGCCCGACCCCGGAGCGGGTACTGGACTGGCAGTCCGTGGCGCCCTTCGCCGAACAGGCCACCGAGGGCCCGCCGGAAGTGCGGCTGCGCGCCTCCCGGACCGCGCTGCACCGGCTGCGCCCGGCCGACCTCGCCGACATCCTCGAAGACCTCGGCCGCGCCGAACGCCAGCAGCTGCTGGGCTGGCTGGAACCGGAACAGGCCGCTGACGCGCTGGAAGAGATGGAACCGCACGAGCTGGAGAACCTCCTGCGCGAGGCGAAGCCGGAGCACGCCGCCCGTCTGGTGGACGAGATGGAGCCGGACGAGGCCACCGACGCCCTGCGCGACCTCACCTCCGAGGAGCGCGAGGCACTGCTGACCCGCATGCCGACCGACGAGGCTGCGGAACTGCGCCGACTGCTGGCACACCGCGAGGGCACCGCGGGCGGCGCCATGACCACCTTGCTGATCACCGTCGGCCGGGACGAGAACGTCGCCCAGGTGCGGGCGCAGCTGGCCGAGCAGGCCGAGCACCGCACCGAGATCGATGCCGTCGCGGTCGTGGATGAGGAGGGCCGGCTGGTCACCGACATCGCCCTGTTCGACCTCGCCGTGGCCGAGGACACCACCCCGCTGGCCGACCTGGTCGCATGGCGGGCTCAGTTCGGTCCACCCGTCACCGTCCGTCCGGACACCGCGCTCGCGGAGGCCGCCGACGAACTGGTCGCCGCCCGAGCCTCCTCGCTGCTCGTTGTCGACGACGGCGACCGCCCGCTCGGCCGGATCCTGGCCGACGACCTGCTCGACGCCCTGCTGCCCGAACGCGGGCGCCTGCACTTCCGGAGGATCCTGCGGTGACCCGCGAGCTCGACACCACCGCGCCCGCCGACGCTCCCGTCGTGCGGCGGCGGGGCCTGGGGCGCATCGCCATGATCGCCGCCGTCGCGGGCCCCGGCCTGGTCGCCGCAAACGCCGGCAACGACGCCGCAGGCATTGCCACCTACGCCTCCGCAGGCTCCCAGTTCATCTACGGCACGCTCTTCTTCATGGTGTTGGTCACCATCGCCCTGGTGATGGTCCAGGAGATGGCCGTGCGCCTGGGCGCGCACACCGGCAAGGGCCTCGGCGCCCTGATCCGCGAGCAGTTCAACCTGCGACTGACCGCACTGGCCGTCTTCTGCCTGCTGCTCGCCAACACCGGCCTGGTCGTCAGCGAGTTCGCGGGCATCGGCGCCGCCTTCGAGCTCCTCGGCGTCCCGAAATGGGCTGTCATCCCACCGGCCGCCATCCTGCTCTGGGCCCTGGTGCTGTTCGGCTCCTACCACTGGGCCGAACGCATCTTCCTGATCATGTCGCTGGCGTTCTTCGCCTACCCGATCGCGATGATCCTCGGCCACCCGCACTGGGCCGACGTCGGACACCACCTGATCGTCCCGCACATCGAACCGAGCAAGGACTTCATCCTGCTCGCCGTCGCCCTCATCGGCACCACGGTCAGCCCGTACATGCAGTTCTACGCCGCCGCAGGCGTCGTCGACCGCGGCGCCAAGCCGGCCGACTACCCCCTCATCCGCGCCGACGCCATACTCGGCGCAGTCTTCGCCTGCGTCATCAGCCTGACGATCATCATCGCCACGGCTTCCGCGATCGGTGGCACGGGCCCGCTCAACTCCGCGGCCCAGGCAGCGGAGGCGTTGAAACCGGTGGCCGGCCAGAACGCCGAACTCCTTTTCGCCCTAGGCCTGATCGGCGCCTCGGCTCTCGCGGGGGCGGTGGTCCCGCTCTCGGCCAGCTACGCCATAGGGGAAGCGGCCGGCGTGGAACGATCCGTCTCCCGCAGCTTCCGCGACGCCCCGCTGTTCCTCGGTCTGTTCACCGCCCAGATCGTCCTGGGCGCCACCGTGGCGATGACCCCGGTCGACGTCATCCAGCTCCTCATCGGCACTCAGGTCCTGCAGGGTCTCATCAGCCCGATCGTTCTCGTCTACCTCCTGGTCCTGACCAATCGCCGCTCCGTCCTCGGCCCGGCTGCCAACAGTCCGCGCTACCGCGTCGCCGCCACCGCCGTGGTCGTCGGCGTCGCGAGCATGTCCACGATCCTGCTCGTCCAGACCGTCCTCGGCTGGTTCGGCCTCGGCTGAACCCCATTCCGACCGGGAGGAAGACCCGTCATGAAGAAATACGGTTCCTACCTGCTGGGCACGGCCCTGCTCGCCTGGATCACCACCATCGTCGTGCTGATCGCTCTCGATCCTCAACCCATCCCCTGACCTGAGGCTCAGGCTTCAATCTGTGGGCGCGGGGGCAACGGTCACCGGTGCGGCCTTTGGTGATTGCCACCTGGCCTGCCTGCGCGACTGCGGCGGCATCGTCGGCGCCGTCCTCGAAGGCCGCCGCACGCGCCATGAACTTGGCCGATGCCCGCCTCGGTCACGCCCTGGACGGCCTGCGCGGTGTGGTCCTCGCCGTCGCGGTGGACCACACCTGCGCGGACGCCGAGGAGAAGGGCTGCTGCTGATGACGACGCTCTCCCTCGGCTCGGCCCGAGACGACGCGCGCAATTCACCCGCCGCATACGCCTCCTGGTCGCCGACACCATCGCCTGCAACGTCGTCGGGGCGGTCGTCGCCCTCCCGGCCGGCACCCTCGACTCCTCCACCGCTCTGATCGGCTTCGGCCCTGACTCCGTCATCGAGGCCGGACTAGGGTTATTCGTCCAGGAGTTCGTCGAGAACCTCGGCGGCGGTTGTGTTGCCCTGGTCCGCCAGACGCCGCAGTTCGGCGAGGTCGCCCTGTTCGGTGGCGAGTTCGATGAGTTGGTCTGCCGCGGTGGAGTTGCCGGTCTCCGCGAGACGCCGCAGTTCCCCCATGTCGCTCTGTTCCGTGGCCAGTTCGATCAACTCGTCGGCGGCGTCCGCGTCTCCGCTGTCGACGCGCTCGCGCAGGGCGGCCACATCGGACTGGTAGGACGGGTTGGACTCGCTGGTCATGGGACTCTCCGTGTCGTCGGGGCTGAGGGGGCGGTGCGGCCCAGGGAGACAGTTTCCCGGAGGCGCGCAGTTCCTCGCGGTATGCATGCCACTCGACCCGCAGCGCGGGCAGGCGCTCGGCGAGGAACTCCGCCAGCGCGACCATCTCTTCGAGTGGGGCACGGCGCTTCGGCGCAGCGTCAGCGAGCGGCCCTCCCGGAACAGCGCCGCGTGCTCAAGGGGGAGGGTTGCGTCGAAGTTCTGTGGCTGTCGGCCGGTCGGGTTCAGGCTCACCCGGTCCATTCGTTCGCCGGCCGACCTGGTGCGTCGTGCCAGGTCGTAGCTTTTCAGCAGCTTGACCGTGCCCGTGATCGCGCTTCTGCTCGCCAGCAGCGCTTCGCGCAGTTCGTCGATCGTCTGCTGGGCCGGATCGCACACGAGCAGATATCCGAGCAGACGTCCGGCCATGGGCGGGCAGTCGTAGTGGCGGGCGCCGAAGCGGCCGACGTGGACGGCGAAGAGCAGTCGGGCGTCCTGCGGCACATCAGCAATCCAGCGGCTGTCACCGAGATGACAGCAATTTCTGTCATCTCAGCTCTGTTGGCAGATGGCAGATGGCAGGGCGGACAGGTGATGGGGGAGGGTGCTCTCTGTGGGTCAGGAAAGTCCCGATGCCCGAAGTACCGCTTGGAGCGTCTCGTCGTCTATGTGATGCCCCAGTCGCTCCATGACATCCGCTCCCAGGCGCAGCGTTCCGCGGTCCAGGGAGCGCCGGAAGCCTGTGTCGAGTGCGTGCCAGAGAAGGGGGCTGGCCGCGAGGATCCGGGGATCGAGTTCCAGCCGGTTGCCGAAGGTGTCGCGGAGGATCAGGGGGGAGGAGACGCCGTCGTACTGCCGTACGGCCGTCAGCGCGTTCGTGCGGACGATGCGTCGGCGCCAGGGAGTGCGGACCGCGAGCCAGCCAGGGCCCGCGCTCACCCGCGGCGGCAGCAGGATGGCGCACACCGCGGCTGACAGGGCGAACCAGAGCAGAGCGCGCAGAGGCGTCAGGCTTCCCGCGTCCCAGTCGACCAGGAGGGCCATGGTGCAGAACACCAGCGCGCAGCTCACCGCGAGCCGGGCGCTGCCACGCCAGTGGCGGTCGTCGGCCGGGGCCGCCGGTCCGCTCCGTTCCATGCTCCCGACGCTAAGTGGCCGTCACGTGGCTCGCCCTCGCTGCTGACGGGGTCCTAACGCCGTGTGGGTGAATATTGACGGGATCCTGACGCGGTCGCCGGAGTCTCAGCCGGTGTGGACGCGCGGCCGCCGGGCGCGGTCCGGCTCGGCCTCGCGGAGCACCTCGCGGGTGACCGGTGCGACCTCGCCCTGGCCGAAG
>NZ_JBFBJL010000137.1:0-6495 GCF_040686075.1 Streptomyces sp. NPDC086519 | reverse complement strand
ACCATCGTCACCGTCTGCAAGGTCGTCGTCGCGGTCGTCGGGATCATCGCGTTGATCATCGGCGGGCCGATCCTCGGCGCGATCGTGCTGGTCGCGGCGCTCGTCGTCCTCGCGGACACCCTCTACAAATACTCAAAAGGCCAAGCGTCCCTGTGGGACGTGGCGTTCGCGGCCATGGACTGCATACCCGGCGGCAAGGGCATCACCAGCCTCGGAAAACTCGCCAAGGGCATGCGGGGACTTGGCAAACTGGGGCTCAAAGGCATGGCCGAGGCCGTGCGTGGGCTCGGAACTCGTGGCCTGACCAGTCTGCGGTCCGGGATGACGGATCTGGTCGCCAGAGGCAAGGCACTCGCAGGGCGTTGCCCGGGCGGCGATCCGATCGACCTGGTGTCGGGCGAGATGCTCATGGTCGCTTCAGATGTGACGTTGCCGGGCATCCTGCCGCTCGAAGTCAAACGGACGCATTTGTCCACCTACAGCTTCGGCAGGTGGTTCGGCCCGTCCTGGGCATCGACGCTCGACGAACGACTGGAGGTGGACGACCAGGGGATCGCCTTCGCCTCGGACGACGGAATGCTGCTCGCCTACCCCCGTCCCATGCCTGGCGATCCCGTGTATCCGCTGGAAGGGCCCCGCTGGCCGTTGGAGTGGGACGGAAACCCCGGCGGCCCGATGACCATCACCGATCCGGAGACCGGGATCACCCGCGTGTTCCAGCCGGACGGTGCGCCGGGTGCCGACGGCAGGACAGTGTTCTCCCTGCACAGCCGGAGCGACCGCAACGGACATCGTCTCGACATCGAGTACTCGGCTGCCGGGGAGCCGGTGGCCCTGCACCACAGCGGGGGGTACCGCGTCGCGATCGAAACGGAGGCCGGGCGCATCGCAGCGCTGCGACTGGCGGAAGCGACCGGCTCGGACGACGCGACTCTGGTGCGCTACGCCTACCGCGACGGCGATCTGGTCCATGTGTACAACTCCTCCGGGCTGCCCTTCCGGTATGCCTATGACGACCGGGGGAGGATCACCAGGTGGGAAGACCGGTGCGGTTCCTGGTACGAGTTCGAGTACGACGAAGAGGACCGCTGCGTACGCGGCGCGGGTGCGGACGGTTTCCTCGACTGCCGGCTCACGTACGACCGTGAGGCGCGCCGGACCGTGTACTCCGACTCGTTCGGACACGCCACGGTGCACGAGTACAACGAGCGGCTGCAGCGTACGGCGGTCATCGACGCGCTCGGGAACATCACGCGATACGAATGGGATCGCTGGGACCGGCTCGTAGGGCATACCGACGCGCTGGGCAACAGCACGCGTTATGCCTACGACGCGGCCGGAAACCTGGTCAGCATCACGAGTGCCGACGGCACCACCGCTCGGGCCGAGTTCAATGAGCAGCGCCTTCCAGTGCTGACTGAGGCCGCCGACGGCTCCTGCTGGTCTTACACCTACGACGACCGTGGCAACCGCACGTCGGTCACCACTCCACTCGCGGAGACGACGCGGTTCGCGTATGACGGCAAGGGAGCGTTGACCGAGATCACCGATCCGGCCGGAGCGGTCACAAGGGTCGAGACCGATGCACGTGGGCTCCCCGTGAAGTCGGTCGATCCCCTCGGTGGCACCGTGCAGCACACCCGGGACGCCTTCGGCCGGGTCTGCCAGATCCGCGACGCTCTGGGCAACGTGACCTGCCTGACCTGGAACGTCGAGGGCAAGCCCCTGTCGCGGACCACTCCTGACGGCGCCAGGGAGGTCTGGGAGTGGGACGCCGAGGGGCGTCTCGTGCGCCACACGGATTCCGCCGGTTCCATCACTCGTTTCGGGTACACCCATTTCGATCTTCCTGCCTGGCGGTCCGACGCCGACGGCCGACAGCGGCATTTCCGCTACGACACGGAACTCAGACTGGTAGGCGTCACGAACGAGCAAGGCCTCACGTGGGAGTACCGATTCGGCACCACGGGGCTCCTGGAGTCGGAGACCGACTTCAACGGCCGCACCCTGATCTATTCGTACGATGCCGCCGGCCGACTCGCCCGGCGCACCAATGGAGCCGGGCAGGTCACGTCCTACGATCGTGACGCGGTGGGCAGAGTCGTCGGCAAGACCACCGCGGAGTCCTCGACGACGTTCTCCTACACGTCGAGCGGACAGGTGTACCGGGCCCGATGCGGCGATGTCGTCGTGGAGGCGGAGCGCGATCCGCTCGGACGGGTACTGAGCGAGACGACCAACGGCCGAACCATCAGCCACGCCTATGACCGACTGGGCCGCCGCACGGTGCGCAGGACGCCGTCCGGAGCGGAGAGCCGGTGGGAGTACTCGGAGCGGAGTCTGCCGTCGAGGCTTTCGAGCGCCGGCCACGAGATCGTCTTCCGGCACGACGAAGACGGCAAAGAGGTGGTCCGGGACTTCGGCGATTCCCTCCGCATGGAGCGTCACTGGGACGAATGCCGCCGCATGACGTCCCATGTGCTGCGGGCACCTGACGGCCACGGCCTCGGCGACGAGAGCCGGGTCGTCAGCCGTCGCGACTACATGTACGGAATCGGTGACCGACTGACCGAAACACGCGACCTCCACGGTGGCCGACAGCAGTTCCGGCACGACGAGCGCGGTCGCGTCGTGGCGGTCGACGGCGACTCCTGGCAAGAACGCTACGCGTACGACGCCGCGGGCAACCCGACGTCCTCGTCCTCGTCACCCGCGGGCCGAGCGGACGGGGAGAAGGCCCGGCACACGTATGCCGGGAACCAGGTTCGTCGAGCGGGCAGGAGGTCGTACTCGTACGACGGCCAGGGCCGGGTCACCCGACTGGTGCAGCGGACACTGTCCGGGGGCCGCCGGGCGTGGTCGTTCAGCTGGGACGCGGACGACCGGCTCACGGGCATGACCGGCCCCGACGGCCGTCGCTGGAGCTATGACTACGACCCGTTCGGACGCCGCACGGAGAAGCGGTGCCACGCCGAGGACGGGCAGGTCATCGAGCGGACCGCCTTCACCTGGGACGGCCAGCGCCTGGCCGAGCAGTCCCGCTGGAGCGACGCGGGCGAGCACACGGTCACGTGGGAGTACGAACCAGGTACGCACCGACCGATGGCACAGGCGGAGCGGACGCGGTCGCGCGAGCTGCCTCAGGAGGAAGTCGACGAGCGGTTCTTCGCCATCGTCACGGACGTCGTCGGCACGCCTGTCGAACTGATCGGTCTCGACGGCGCGGTGCGGTGGCGGGGCGGATCCGGTCTCTGGGGCGACGAACAGGCCTTCGACACGGCCGCGGCGGGCGGGCTGTCGTGCCCGCTCCGCTTCCCCGGGCAGTACGCGGACGACGAAAGCGGCCTGCACTACAACTTCCACCGCTACTACGACCCGCACAGTGTCCGCTTTCTGACCCCCGACCCGCTCGGGCTCCAGGCAGGGCCCGACCACTACGCCTACGTCTCCAATCCCCATCTCTGGGTGGATCCGCTCGGCCTGCAGCGGTGCCCGACGTTCGTGGGCATCCAGTGGATGACCGACAAAATGCTGCAACGCGTTTCATTCCGCTACCAACGGTTCGTCACGCACACGGACTACGAGCAGGTGTGGCGCCTCGGAGACGGTCGTGAGGTGCACGTGGACGGTGGTCCCACCGCGGACGGCTTCATCGTCGAGGCGAAGTGGACCGGTGGTGACCATCCGGGTGAGTGGGCGGCGTCTCAGTACAATCCTGCGCATCGTCACTACGACGAGGACCGGATCACCAGTCAGGCAGAGAAGCTCCTGGCGCTGAACGAAGGACTGGGCGGCAAGGGGGTGCGGTATGCCACTTCCTACCCGGAAGGAGCCGAGCACCTCCGGGATCTTTTCAGCAACAAGTTCCCAGACGAATTCGCCGATGGAAGGCTGAACGTCTTCCACGTGCCGGGAAACGGAATGGATTAAGGCGTGGACGAGGTCGTTGCAGTTCTGGAGCTCCTGGCCGACGACGAGAGCCTGACGGGTGAGGGGATCGGTGCCGTCCTGGAACGGCTGGGCTGGGGCGTGGCGCGCCAGGTGCCGGGTGCCGCGTTCGCCCGTGTCTGGCGCAAGAACGACCTCCTCGCGGGTATCGAGGGGGACGCCCCGCAGGTGCGCCTCGCTGTCACCCTGTGGGAGCGCGAGGTCGACGAGGAGGCGGGCTTCGACGCGCTGGAAGCGCTGTACGACGAGTCCGCGCAGGTGGTCGGACGGATCGCACATGAGGTGGAGACCGGTGTCCTTGCCGGGCGCCTCGTCCGACCGGACGGTGGCCGGACGCAGGGCATCGACTACATCGAGCAGCGGGCCTGGGGCCTGGGCCGCCGGTCGCTGCTCGTCGGTGCGGTCCAGGACGACACGGAACTCCCGGTGAGGGTCGACGCTGTCGTTTCATGAACCCGGGCGTGCGGTGAGTACCGGCGCGATGTCTGATGTGCCGCAGCGGAATCCGGCGGTCTACCGGCTCCTGCCGAGCCTGAGCGACTACGAGACGCTGCGTCTGGACGGTGCCGACCAGAGCAGGCTCATGCCGTGGCAGCGGAGCGGGGACGAAGCGGACCGGCCGACCGGGCTGCGTGCCGAATGGATGGACGACTCCGCGCCCAGGAGCGAGTTTCCCAGCGGCAGTCCCGGAGCGCCTGTGCTCAGCCGCCGTCTGGCCGGGGAGTTCGGGGACGAGCTGCTGTCGGCCGGGAGCCTGGTACCCGTCGAGATCCGCGACGGCAAGGGCGACGACTACGTCCTGTACCTCGTCGACCAGGTGGTCGACTGCCTCGATCTTCGCAGGTCGTCCAAGCCGAAGCGGAACGGCGAGATCAAGAAGCCCGTGTACCGTCCCGAGGCACTGCCGACCCTGCTGCCCGCCTTCCGGCTGCCCCAGTTCCCTCGCGCCGTCCAGTGGAACGGCTGGGCCACCACCTGGCGGCGCGACGGTGCCGGCGCATGGGTCCAGGGGGACGCGCCTGTGGAGGTGCAGTTCACTCTCTGGTCCCGCAACGTCGAAGACGAGCGGCCGCGTGCCGACACCTACATCGAAGAGCTGAACGACGCGGCAACGGCAGAACTCCCGACGGTCGTCTCGCAGCTGACATCCGGAGTCCTCGGGTCGCGGCTCCAGGAGTCCGACCGGGATCGGGCAGGGGGCGAGGACTTCGTCGACCACCGGTCCTGGACCACCGCGGACAAGGTCGTCCTGGCCGGGGTCAAACACGATGGCACCGACGCGCCCGTCCAGCTCGTCGTCGTACTGCGCGAGGACGCTGCGGCCCCAGACGACGCAGACGACGGGGACGACGACTGGTGGTGACGCGTCCCGACGCCGCCGGCGTCCGCCGGACGGAATTCCTGATGGATCTCGACGAGGGCATGGTCGAGTACTTCCAGGACATCGCGAACGAGATGACCTCGCGCTTCGGTATTTCCCGGGCGGAAGCGGTGGCCAGGATCAACGAGCGATATCACGACGCGGAGATCTCCGCGTATCCCGATCTCATGTGCCACGAGTTCCCGGAGTACTGGTCGTACGGCCTGTACTACTACCCGAACGAGTCCGGGCGGCTGCCCACCGGCGACGAGGACGACGACGAGGGCTTCGACATGTCCGCCCTGCGTGTCCGCCCCGCGCCTCCGGCGGACTCCCCCTACTGGACCCTTGAGGCCTGACCGATGCTTCCTTGGGAGTTCACGCGGCTGCGCCGACGCCCAGGCCCGCCTCACGGCATTCACGACATTAGGCCCCTGGTGCGGGTGTGCGGATCGCGTGCTCGCAGTCCTCGCGGCTGTGCAGCGGGGGTACGCCTTCACCGCGGCGGGCACCGCGGCTCGCCGCAACGGCCGGCTGACCCCCGAACTGTTCGCGGCGCTCCGGTCCGAGGACCCGGGTGGCCCGGCTGAGGACGCCATCGACGACACGCTGACCTTCGTACCCTTCCGGGACCTATCGCCCTGATTCAGGCGCCGGTGGGTGTATGTGACGGTGCGCGGACGCGGTCGAAGAGGGCCGTCGTTCCCTGCGCGGCCGCCGCCACCGCTGAGCCGCCCTTCACCTCGAACGGCCGTTCCTAGTAAGTTCGCGTGTGCACAGGTTTGTTGACGGGGCGTTCGCGACGGGGGTTGCGGAATCATGGCGGGGTACCGACCGGCGGACTGGCATCCACTCGACCTCGACAAGGACCCCACCCCCGGTGACCCGCAGCGCGTGCGCACCCTCGCCTCCCAGTTGCACGCCTTCGCCGATGACGTCTCCGACGCCCTGCGCCTGGTCAAGGGGATGGCCGGTGAGGACACCCTCCTGCAGTGGGCGGGCAAGTCGGCCGAGGTGTTCAAGGAGCAGTTCAAGGACGTTCCGAAGAACCTGAAGAAGCTGAAGAAGTCGTACGAGATGTGCGGCGACGCCCTTGCGGACTACTGGCCGAAGCTGGAGCGGGCGCAGGCCCTCGCCGACAAGGCCCTGGCGAAGGCGAAGGAGGCCCAGTCGGACCTGTCCTCCGC
>NZ_JBFBJL010000136.1:0-6885 GCF_040686075.1 Streptomyces sp. NPDC086519 | reverse complement strand
ACCGGCACGGACCCTGGCGGTGAGCGCCTGGTAGACGGGCAGCGGGGTCGAACCCGTGGCCACCCCCAGCAGCGCCTCCGGCTTGCGCCTGAGCAACTGCGCCATGGCCTCGGCGATCAGCTCGCCACCCGCCGCGGCGTCCGGAACGATGACAACTTCCACGTCAGTCCCGCCCGCCCGCGAACACGGCCGCCACCTCGGGGATGCGGTCGACGTAGCCGTCGAGGAGCTGACGGCCGACGTTGACCGAGTCGACCAGGGGGTGCAGCGAGAACGCCTTGAGCGCATCCGCGCGGGAGCCGGTCACGGCCGCGCTGATCGTGAGCCGCTCGACCGCCTTGACCTGCTGCATCAGACCGGCCTGGTGGAGGTCGGGCTGGGTGATGGTGAGCGGGTGCACGCCGTTGGCGTCGACCGTGACGGGGACCTCGACGACCGCGTCCTGGGGAAGCGCGGACACGGTCGTGCCGTTGCGCACGTTGAGAATCATCGTCGCGCGCTCGTTGCGGCTGACCGCGGCCATCACGGCGAGGGCGACACCGGCGTAGCCCTGGTGCGCGGGATCGGGCCGGAAGTCCGCGTCGGCCTCGGCCTCGCCCTGCACGGCTCCCTTCGCCTCGGCCATGTAGTTGGCGCTGCGGTTGGCCACGGTCTCCCGCCACAACCGCACCGCCGACTCTCCGGCCGCCTCGGTCACCCGCGCGTAGAACTCCCGCTGCTGACGGGCGAGGAACTCGCCCCGGGTCTGCGGGGCGTCGAGGATGGAGCGCACGGCGTCCCGGTTGAAGTAGTAGTAGTACAGGTACTCGTTCGGGATCAGGCCGAGGTCGCGCAGCCACTCCCTGCCGAAGACGACCCCCTCCTCCAGGCCGCCGAGTCGCTCGTCGTCGGCGAGCAGGCGGGGCAGCACGTCCTCGCCGTCGTGCAGCACCCGGCGCATCCAGCCCAGGTGGTTGAGGCCGACGTAGTCGAACTGGGCCCGGGAGGGGTCGAGTCCGAGCGTCGTGGTGATACGGCGGCCGAGGCCCGAGGGGGTGTCGCAGATGCCGAGGACGCGGTCGCCGAGGACGCTCTGCATCGCCTCGGTGATCATCCCGGCCGGGTTGGTGAAGTTGATGACGTACGCCTCGGGCGCGAGCCGGCGCACGCGGTGCGCGATGTCGAGCATCACGGGGATCGTGCGCAGACCGTAGGCGAGGCCGCCGGGGCCGGTGGTCTCCTGGCCGAGGACGTTCAGGTCCAGGGCGACCCGTTCGTCGCACATCCGGCCCGTCAGTCCGCCCACCCGGATCGCCGCGAACACGAAGTCGCTGCCTTCCAGGGCGTCGTCGAGCGATGTGCTGACCGTCACCCGGGGGGCGTCGGGCCGGCCGTCGGCGAACCGGGCGAGGACCTCGGCCATCGCCTTGAGGCGGGCGGGATCGGTGTCGTAGAGCCAGACGTCGTCGATGCGAGGGGTGCCCTGGTCGTGCAGCAGGGCCTGGTAGACGTACGGCACGCGGAATCCGCCGCCGCCGAGGACCGTCAACTTCATGCGAGTATCACCTTTCCACCCGCCTCGCGGCAGAGCTGGAGAGTGTCGGGATCGGCACCGCCGGTGGTGATCAGGACGTCGATGTTCGACAGCGGGCACACGCGCAGCGAGCCGGTGCCCGGGAACTTGGTCTCCGCGGCGACCAGGACGACCTTGCCGGCCGTCTCGATCATGGCCTGCTTCAGGGGTGCCTCGACCGCCATGTTGTCGACCACGTGACCGCTCGGGCGGACCCCGGTGCAGCTGAGGAAGAGCAGGTCGGCGCTGACCTGGCGCAGTGCCTGTTCGGTCAGCGAACCGACCAGGGACTGGTAGTTGCGGCGCAGCACACCGCCGAGCATCACCAGGCGTACTGCCTCGTCGTGACGGAGTTCGTCGAGCACGGCCAGGCTGCTGGTGATGACGGTGACCGGACGACCGCGCAGCCGTCGCGCGATCGCCTGGGGTGTGGTTCCGATGTCCAGAACGACCACACTGTCGTCCTCGACGAGCTTCACGGCCTCCTCCGCGATGGCCTCCTTCAGCGCCTGGTCGACGGTGGCGACGACGTCGAAGGGGATCTCGTCCACGGGTCCCCGCCCGGTGGTGTCCACCGCGGCGCGCGGGGACAGGGCGGCGCCCCCGTAGGTGCGCAACAACTCGCCGTTGCGGTCCAGTTCGATCAGGTCCCGGCGGATCGTGGACTCGCTGACCTGGAGCCGCTCGGCGAGCTCGCGCACCGAGGCCACCCCCGTCGTGCGCAGGGATTCCACGATCTTCGCGTGTCGATTGCGTGAAGTCACGCAGCGAAGATAGCACCGGTTGACTGACTTCAGTCATAGACGAGGGGAAACTTTCTCGTAACTGACCGACTCTTGTCATCTCGCCCAAGCGGTGCTCATAGTTGAGCACTTCATGTGGCGGCACCAGACGGAGGCAGTGACCGTGCTCGATGTGCTCTTCGCCGGCGAAGTCTTCTGCGACCTCGTATTCGCCGGTATCCCGCACCTGCCCGCCCAGGGCGGTGAGGTGTTCGCGGACCGGTTCGCCGTGGTCCCCGGCGGCACCGCCACCCGCGGTGTGGCCGCCGCCCGGCTGGGGCTGCGGACCGGCCTGTGTGCCGTGATCGGCACGGACTTCCTCGGCGACCACATCGTCACCGAACTCGCCCGCGAGGAGAACCTGCACCTCGCCTGGCTGCGCCGTGATCCGGCCGTACAGACCCCCGTCACGGTCGCGGCGACCAACGAGCACGACCGCACCTTCATCACGTACGAGGAGGAGGGCGCCCGGCGCCCGCAGGTGTGGGACGGCGAGCTGCCCGACACCCGCTTCGTACAGCTCACCCTCGGCAGGCCGCTGCCCGGCTGGGTGGCCCGGCTGCGCGGCCGCGGCACCCGGGTCGTCGGCGGTGTCGGCTGGGATCCCACCGGCCGCTGGTCACCCGACGTGCTCACCCGCCTCGCCGAAGTTGACGTATTCGTCTGCAACGCGGTCGAGGCCACCAGCTACACCCGCACGGACACGGTCGAGGAGGCCGTCAAGGTCCTGGCCGACCTGGTGGCCGACGTCGTCGTGACGGACGGACCGCGCGGCGCGGTCGCGGTGGCCGGTGACACCGGTGAACTCGTCCGGATCCCCGCTCCCCAGGTGCGCGCCGTCGATCCCACCGGTGCCGGCGACGTGTTCACCGCCGCCCTCATCGCCGGCCTGAGCCACGGCTGGCCGCTGCCCACCCGCCTCCGCTTCGCCGGACTGTGCGCCGCCCTGTCGGTGCAGAGCCTCGGCGGCGCGGGCAGCGCGCCACACCCGGCGGCCGTCGACGCGTTCCTCGCCGAGATCTCCGGCATCCCCGACGACGACATCGACCGGATGCGGGCGGTCCTGCGCTGACGCCCGCCGGATCCGCCGTCCGGCGACCCGGCCACCCCGGCAACCGGCGCCGCGCCGGATCCGCCCCCCGAAACCCCACCGGCCGTCCCTCGGCGGCCGCCTGGTTCCCGCCTCTGCGGGAACACCGCACCGCCCGCCGCTCCACCAGTACCAGGAGGACCACTCCATGACCGAGAGAACCCAGGGCCGTCCCGCCCGGCGCGTCGTCGCCGCGTCCGCCCTCGCCGCCGGCCTGTTGACGGCTGTCGCGGCCTGCTCACCCGGCCCCAGCGGCACCTCGTCCGCCGGCGAGGCGAACAAGACCGCCGGCCCGGTGTCCACGGACGTCGCCAAGGCGGGCAAGGTCACTCTCACCGAGTGGGACCAGAACACCGACCCGGGCACCGACGCCTCCACCGAAGCACTCAACAAGGCGTTCATGAAGAAGTACCCGAACGTCACGATCAAGCGGGTGTCCCGGTCCTTCTCCGACCTCAAGACGACGCTGAAGCTCGCCCTGTCCTCGTCGAACCCGCCGGACGTCGTCCAGGCCAACCAGGGCTACCCCGACATGGGCGCGTTCGTGAAGGCCGGCCTCCTCCAGCCCGAGGACAGCTACGCCAAGGTCTACGGCTGGGACACCTCCTTCCCGTCCCAGCTGCTCGACCTCAACCGCTTCTCCTCCGACGGCAAGACCTGGAAGACCGGCAACCTGTACGGCGTGTCACAGACCGGCGAAATCGTCGGCGTCTACTACAACAAGGCCAAGCTCAAGTCCCTCGGTCTGCCCGTCCCCACCACCCTCGCCGGTTTCGAGACCGCCCTCGCCAAGGCCAAGTCGTCCGGACTGCGGCCCATCTCCTACGGTGACGCGGACAAAAGCCCCGGCATCCACATCTTCGGCGTCGTGCAGGCGGCCACGGCAGGCAAGGCGGAGGTCCGCAGGCTCGTCTTCGACGGGGGCGGCGCCAAGTGGACCGACGCCGGAAGCCTGAAGGCGGCCACCACCCTGCGCGATTGGGCCGACAAGGGCTACCTGGGCTCCGGCTTCAACGGCGAGAGCAAGGACCAGGCGGTCGCCGACTTCGCCGCCGGCAAGTCGCTCTTCCTCGTCGACGGCACCTGGCAGGCCGCCGTACTCGAACCCAAGATGAAGACGAACGTCGGCTTCACCGCGCTCAGCCCCGCCGCCGGCCAGCCCCCGCTCACCCAGGGCGGCGAGGGCCTCGCCTGGGCCATGACCTCCAAGTCCAAGCACCCCGACGTGGCGGCCGCGTACATCAACTTCCTCGTCGACAGCAACGGCATGAAGGTCCTCGCCGACAAGGGCAACCTGCCCGCCCTCCCACAGGCCGGCTACAAGCCCGCCGCGGGCACCGTCGACGCCGACATCCTCGACGAATGGAAGGCGGTCAGCGAGAAGGACGGCCTGCTGCCGTACCTCGACTACACCACGCCGACCTTCTACGACACCCTCACCGCGGCCGTCCAGGAACTGACCGCCGGCCAGCTCTCGCCCCAGGCCTTCGGGGCCCAACTCCAGTCCGACTACGCCTCGTTCCAGCAGAGCAGGTAAGGCCGCAGACCTCATGGCTGTCACCGCGCACCGCCCGACGGCACGCAACCGCCAGGCCGACGCCCCCAGCGGGCGTCCGGCCCGGCGCCGCGGCCGAGTCCAGTGGAAGGGCTACCTCTACGCCCTTCCCGCCCTGGCGGTCCTCACCGTCTTCCTCCTGATCCCGCTCGGCCAGTTGGTCCAGATCTCCCTCTTCCACTGGGACGGCATCTCCGCCTCCACCTGGGCCGGGTTCTCCAACTACACCGAGATCGCGCGCGACCCGCGGCTGCGCGCCGGCTTCCTGCACTCCCTGGTGCTGATCCTCTTCTTCTCGGTCCTGCCGATCGCGCTTGCCCTGGCGCTGGCCGCGATCACCACCCGTGCCGCACGGCTGCGCGGGGTCTCCGTCTTCCGCGCGCTGATCTTCCTGCCGCAGGTCGTCGCCATGGTCGTCACCGCGACCGCCTGGACGGCCATCTACGCCCCCGACGGCGTCCTCAACACCGCCCTGCGCGCGATCGGCCTCGACGCGGTGGCCCGTCCCTGGCTCGGCGACTTCTCCACCGCCCTGCCGTCCGTCGGACTCGTCGGCACCTGGCTGGAGATCGGCCTGTGCCTGGTGCTGTTCATCGCCGGCATCGGCCAGATCCCCGGGGAGTTGTACGAGGCGGCCAAGCTGGACGGCGCGGGTCTCGTACGGGAGTTCCTCGCGGTGACGCTCCCCGGCCTGCGCGGGCAGATCACCGTGGCGCTCACCCTCACCGTCATCGCCGCGCTGAAGACCTTCGACCTGGTGTATGTCGCCACCCACGGCGGTCCCGGCAACGCGACCAGCCTGCCCGCCTTCGAGGTGTACAACCGGGCCTTCGGCACCGGCCAGGTCGGGTCGGCCTGTGCCATCGCCGTAGTGCTGACCGCGGTGATCCTGCTCATCACCTTCCTGATCACCAAGCTCCAGCCCGAGGAGGACGGGACATGATCTCCGCACGTGAACGCGCGCTCAACTACGTCGTTCTGACCCTCTTCGCCGGGCTCGCCCTGATCCCGCTGATCGGCGTGGTGGCGTCCGCGCTCACCCCGGCCACCCAGGCGTCCCCGTCCTTCACCTGGCCGCACCACCTCGACTTCGGCAACTTCGCCACCGCCTGGCACCAGGGCCACTTCGCCACGTACCTGGGCTCCAGCGTGCTGGTGGCGGTGTCCGTCGTCGTGCTCACCGCCGTGCTGGCGATCCTGGCCGGTTTCTCCTTCGCGCACTTCGAGTACCCCGGCCGGTCGTTCCTCTTCTACGTCACCCTGATCGGCCTGATGGTGCCCCCCGAGGCGTTCGTCATCCCGCTCTACTTCAACCTGCGGGACGCCGGGCTCGCCGACTCCTACTGGGCGCTGATCCTGCCGCAGACCGCCCAGTCCCTCGCTTTCGGCGTCTTCTGGATGCGCAACTTCTTCCGCTCGGTGCCGGTCAGCGTCATCGAGGCGGCACGGCTCGACGGTGCGACGGACTGGCGGCTGCTGTGGCGCATCCTGGTCCCCACCAGCCGCCCCGCCCTGCTGACCATGGCCATGCTGGTCTTCATGTGGACCTGGAACGAGTTCCTGCTCCCACTGGTCATGATCACCGACGAGAGCAAGCGCACCGCGCCCCTGGGACTGGCCTTCTTCCAGAGCGAGCACACCACCCAGTACTCCCTCCTGGCAGCCGCCTCGATCATCGTCGCCCTGCCGGTCGTCGCGCTGTACGTCTTCCTGCAGAGGCACTTCATCTCCGGCATGCTGTCCGGCGCCGTCAAGGCGTGAGAGCAGGCCCCTTCCCCGTACCGGTCGGTGGCGGGGAGAGAGAACCGCTGCGCCGACGTGCTCGACCGGCCACGGTCCGTCCGCCTGTTTCCGAGGCGGGCCCTGCCCTCACCGTACGTCGGCGGACTTCACCAGGTCGAGCAGG
>NZ_JBFBJL010000135.1:0-6888 GCF_040686075.1 Streptomyces sp. NPDC086519 | reverse complement strand
CACCACCGGCTACATCGGTTGGGGGTGTGGCCGCGCACCGCCGGGCCGGCCCACACACGGTGTGGGGGAGCGGCCGGTTCCGGCCGCTCCCCCTCTCCGTGCCCCGGGAGGTCAGTTCTCCCAGTGCGGGACGTCCAGTATCTCCAGCACGACCGTGGTCCACACATAGCCGGCGCCCGCCGCCTGCAGGACCACCAGGTCCCCCGGCTTCGGTGCACCGGTCTCCATCACCCGGTGCAGGCCGAGGACGGGATCCGCGGTGCCGACCATGCCGACGCCCAGTCCCCACTCGTGGGTCGTGCGGTCGCGGTCGACCCCCAGCAGGCCGTAGAGGCCGTGCGTCACGATCGACAGGGCCAGGTTCTGGTGGAGGAAGAAGCGGACGTCGGACAGCTCCACCTCGGCCTCGTGCAGCGCCTGCTTCATGGACAGCTGGACGCTCGCCGATATCTTCTCGATCGCGTCGTCGAAGTCCATGTCCTCGGCGAGCAGGTAGTCCGACTTGCGCTCGCTGACGCCGATCGTCTCTCCCCCGGCGAACGGCGTGTCCGTCCAGCCGGCACCACTGCGTCCCATCGGTTCGAGCGACGGGTCACCGTGCGAGTACGAGGCCCTCACGCGGGCGAATCCGCCCCGGCCGGACAGTACGACGGCCGCCGCGCCGTCGCCGTCGACGTTCTGCTCGTCCGAACCCCAGCGGTCGATGTAGGGCATGCGGAAGGCGTCGCCGCCCGTGACGAGGGCCGCCGTGACGTCCGGGCGGGACGTCACGTACGAGGAGGCGACCTCGAAGGCCGCCAGCATGCCGTTGCAGCCCTGCTTGATCTCGAACGCGGGTGCCGAACCGCCGACCGTCTCCCGCTGCACGAAGCTCGCCGGCGTCCAGAAGTCGAGCCCCTGGTGTCCGATGTAGCTGTGCAGGACGAGCCCGAACTCGTCGTGCCCGTGCCCCGACCTGGCCACCGCCTGGCGCCCCGCGATCGCCGCCATCGTCGGCCCGGTCTCGTGCTCGGCGGCCACGTGGACCGACCGGAAGCCGTTCAGGGACCGCTTGTGCTCCGTGTACCGGCCCGCGGCGATCGCCTCGTCGGCGGTCTCGACGCGCTCGGGCAGGTAGGCCCCCACACCGGCGACGTACAGATTGTTCCAGCGCATGTCTGTCCCTCCTTCAGGACGCGTAGAGGTACGCCGCGAGGGTCCCGGGAGTGGGTGCCTGGTAGACGCGGCGTACCGGAATCTTGATTCCGAACGACTCCCGCAGGCGCCGGGTCAGCTTGGACGCCAGGAGGGAATGCCCGCCCAGGTCGAAGAAACTGTCCTCCGCTTCGACGTCCGTCATGCCGAGAACTTCGCCGAACAGCAGGCAGAGTTCGTTCTCCCACTCGGCTTCGGTCACTGGTGCCTCCGTTGTCTTCTGCGTCGGTAGGTGGCCCCGCTCGGGACGGTGGCCCGGTTCACACCGCGTCGAGTTCGAGCCGGCTGTGCAACTCCTCGTCGTACAGCTCGTCGACGGACATGCCGCCGGCCGCCACCGCGAAGTAGCGCTCTGTCAGCTCCGGGGACTGCTGGACCGTGCGGAGCATCGCCATCCGGTCGGGCGTGACCTCGAGCCGGCTGACGAACAGGGTGTTGCGGTACCCCTCGAAGAGCTCGTCCTGGAGCTGCTCCCCGTACCGCCGCAGCGCCTCGTCGAGGCGGACCGGATCGTCCAGGACGCCGCCGACCGCGTCGGCCAGCAGATCGGCCTGAAGAAAGGCGTCGCTGATGCCCCGCGCGGTGATCGAGTCCTTGTGGTGCGCGGCGTCCCCGACCAGGGCCCATCCGGGGCCGTTCGGCATGCGGAAGAAGTTCTGCTGGTCACCGGTGCCGCGCAGCCGCTCGACCCGCTCCGCGCCGGCCGTGCGCTCGTACAGGTCGGGGGCGGTCGTGCGGATGTTCTCCAGGTAGTGCTCGAGGGCGTCACCGCGCACCCGGTCGAACTCCGCCTGCGGGAAGTACGCGGCGATCAGCGTGGCGCCGTCGTTGGTCGGTATCGCACCGATCCAGCGGCCGGGCCGTTCGTACAGCTCGAACTGGGACGTGACGCCGCGCCAGTAGGTGAAGTAGATGCAGGACATCAGGGGGTCGTGCACCGTGTACGGGGCGCCGACGGCCTTGGCGACGGCCGAGCGCATCCCGTCGGCGCCCACGACCAGCCGGGCCCTCTCCTCGACGGGAGTCCCCGCGGCGGAACGGCACTTGACGCCCACGACCCGGTCACCCTCGTACACCAGGCCGGAGACGGAGCAGCCGTCCCGGAACTGAGCTCCGGCGGCCACGGCGGCGTCCACGAGGATCTGGTCCAGCAGGTAGCGGCGCGGCGCGTACGCCGCCGACTGGCCGTGGGCGGGCACGGTGCCCCCGTCAAGACGGACGTCGCCCACCTGGTACACGGTACGGTCGAGAGCCGGGCAGCCGGTGGCCCGGACCGCGTCCAGCACGCCCCACCGTGCGAGTCTGGCGATCCCCGGCTGGTGGATGTAGTGCGTGGACAGGGTGTCGCTGGGAAACCGGGCCCGGTCGACGAGCAGCACCCGACGGCCCGCCCGCGCCAGGAGCAGAGCGGTGGCGGCACCCGCGACCCGCGCCCCCACCACGATGACGTCGTACATTCCGGACCTCCAAGTCACGGATCTGCCCTCCGGTTCGGCGGTGGGCCGGGCGGTGTCGCCCGGCCCACCTGGTTGGGGGGCAACCTGAGGGCACCTTGGCAGCCCCGTCTCGAGACCCGCTCGATCAGTCCTGGGCGAAGGCGCCGAGGTGCTCCTCGGCCCACTGCCGGAAGGTCCGTGCGGGGCGGCCCGTGACCCGCTCCACCGTGTCGGTGACCGTGACGGGCCGGTCCACCGACGCGGCCCACTGGTCGAGCAGCGAGGTGAGGACCGGCGCCGGCACGAAGCGGCCCATCTGCTCGACGGCCTCCTGCCGGGTGAGCTCGTGCACGGGGATCTCGCGCCGCAGGAGGGCGGCGAGGATGCCGATCTGCTCCCGGAAGGACAGGGACCGGGGGCCGGTGAGCGTGAGGGTCCGGCCGGCGAGCGCCTCGTCTGCGAGTGCGGCGACGGCGACGTCCGCGACGTCGTCCTCGTGGACGGGCGCGGTGTGGGCCTGCGCGTAGGGCAGTCGCACGGGCTGTCCGCCGCGGACGGCCTCGCGCCAGCCGAACGCGTTGCCCGCGAAGGCGCCGGGCCGCAGCACCGTGGCCGACAGCGCGGATGCGGCCAGGGCGTCCTCCACCGCCGCGTGGTGCAGGGCCAGGGGGTCTGTCTCGGCGCCGGGTTCGCCGACCGTCGAGGAGGACAGCAGGACGACATGTCGGACACCGGCCCGAGCGGCCGCGGCGAACAGGTCCTTGGCCCCTTCGGGTTCGGCGTAGAGGAAGGCCTTGTCCACACCGCGCAGCGCGGCGTCGAAGGTCCCCGGGCGGTTCAGGTCCAGGGCGGCGACGTCGACTCCGGCCGGAACGACCAGCTCCTCGGGTGTGCGGCTGGAGGCGCGCAGGGTGTGCCCTGCGGCGTGTAAGCGGTCGAGGACGCGACGCCCGATGGTGCCACGCGCCCCGGTCACAAGGATGGTCACGGTTGTACTCCCGTCGAGTGCGGTTCCGGCTCGGTTGGGGGGAGCCCGACGAATGGTCCATCAGCCCGTCGGGCTTATGCGGAGCCGGCGATTCAGTGAACCGGTTCGCGCTCGCGCATGCCTTGATCCGCCGGTCGGGGCTGTCCGGTTCCACCGTCGGTCGAGCGGTCTCCCGGACCCTGCCGCTCCGGGATTCTCGAGAGGAGCCAGGCCGATGACATCGGTAATCGCAGCGTTTCGCCGTCGGGTCGCCGACGCCCCCGACACGGTGGCGGTCTCCGCAGGTGACGACCGCCTCACCTATGCCCTGCTCGACGGATGGGCCCGGGAGGTGTCCCGCGTGCTCGCCGACGCCGCGGGTGTGGTTCCGGGCGACCGGGTCGCCGTCTGCCTGGAGCGCTCCCCCGGGCTCGTCGCCGCGCTGCTCGGTGTGCTCGGGGCCGGCGCGGCGTTCGTGCCGATCTCCGTCGAGGACCCGGCGGCACGCGTGGCCGAGGTGTTCGCGGACGCCGAGGTGCGTGCCGTCCTGTGCGGGCCGGAGGACACCGGCCGTTTCGCGCCGTACGGCATACCCGTCCTCCAGGTCCCCGCCCGTCCGGCGGCCGGCGGGCAGGCGACGCCGGACACGCCCGCGCCGCGGGCCGACGATCTGGCGTACCTGATGTACACCTCGGGATCCACCGGCCGTCCGAAGGCGGTCATGGTCGAGCACCGCAACATCACGAACCTGGTGACCGACCCCAACTACGTCGAGTTGGGCCCCGACGACCGGATCCTTCAGCTCGCGCCGGTCGCCTTCGACGCCTCCACCTTCGAGATCTGGGGCGCGCTCCTCAACGGCGCCCGGCTGGTGCTGGCACCGCCGCGGCAGGTGCAGGCCGAGGAACTCGGCACCCTGCTGCGGCAGGAGGGGATCACCGTGCTCTGGCTGACCGCCGCGCTCTTCCACCGGCAGATCGAGGTGGACGTGAAGGCCTTCGTCGGGCTGCGCACGGTGCTGGCCGGCGGGGACGTGCTCTCCGTCCCGCACATCCGCGAGTTCTGGGCCTCCGTCCCCGGTTGCCGGGTCGTCAACGGGTACGGGCCGACCGAGACGACCACCTTCGCCCTGTGTCACCGGATCGACCCGCGGGAGGACCTCGGGCATTCCGTGCCCATCGGCACTCCCGTCCAGAACGTCGACGTCCGCATCGTCGGCGACTCGGGCGAGCCGCTGCCGGACGGTGCTCCCGGAGAGCTGTGGATCGGTGGCGCCGGGGTCTCGCGGGGCTACTGGCGGCGTCCCGACCTGACCGCGAAGGCCTTCGTCAGCGCGTCCTTCGACGGATCGCCGGGCCGTTACTACCGCAGCGGAGATCTGGCGGCGCGTCGCCCCGACGGCGTCGTCGTGTTCCTCGGCCGCAACGACGACCAGTTCAAGCTGCGGGGTTTTCGCATCGAGCCCGGCGAGCTCGAAAGCGTGCTGGCCGGTCATCCGCAGGTGCGCAGTGCCGCGGTCGGGGTGCGGGAGAACCATCTGGCCGACCGCCGCCTGGTGGCCTGGGTGGTGCCCGAGGGCGAGTCGCTCGACCGGCGTGCGCTCAGGTCCTACCTGCGCGAGCGGGTGCCCGAGCACATGATCCCCGCCGCCTTCGTCGCGCTTGCCGGGCTGCCGGTCACCGGCAACGGCAAGACCGACCGCAGGGCGCTGCCCACCCCCGACTGGACGTCGAAGTCCATCTACGTCTGACCGGTTCCGCTCGACCTGGATTCCAGTCCGGTCTGGATTGATGGCGGAGTTCACACCTGAAAGGACGGAGCATGACCAAGCAGCCCTGTACGCCGCAGTATGTCGTGGTCACCGGCGGTGCCACCGGAATCGGTCGCGCCACCGCGCTCGCCTTCGCCGAGCAGGGAGCCGCCGGGGTGATCGTCACCGGGCGGCGGCCCGACCGGCTGGACGAGGTGGCGGCGCTGCATCCGGCCATCGTCCCCGTGTGCGCGGACGTGAGCACGGAGAGCGGCGCCGACGCGGTCGCCAAGGCCGTCGGCGAGTGGGGCGGGGCCGTCGACGTCCTGGTCCACAACGCCGGTGTGCACACGATCGGCGCCGTGGGCGACATCGACCCGGAGGCGGCCCGTGAACTCTTCGACATCAACGTGCTGGGCACGGTGATCCTCACCAACCGGCTGCTGCCGGCGTTGACCTCGCCGGGCGGCAGCATCGTGTTCGTCACCAGTCCGGCCGGGCACAACCCGACCCCGATGGCCTCGGTGTACGCGGCGAGCAAGGCGGCCGTGAACATCTTCACCCGCACCTGGGCCCTGGAGCTGGCTCCCCGGGGCATCCGCGTGAACGCGGTGGCTCCCGGCTGGGTGCGCACCGAGGTCTACGAGTCGCACGGCATGACCGCCCAGCAGGTGGACGAGCTCTTCGAGCAGGCCGCCAGGAGCGTTCCGATGGGCGTGACCGGTGTACCGGAGGACGTGTCACGGTGGATCACTCTGCTCGCCGCACCGAGCAGTGCCTGGATGACGGGACAGATCCTGACGATGGACGGCGGCGCGGATCTGGTGCGGGCACGGCAGGTCTGACCGAAACCGGACGAAGGAAAGGACGGCACACCGATGTCGAAGACAGCTGACCGGCACCAGACCGGCCCCGCAGCGGGCTCGGTCCTCGCCCCTGAGGCCCTGTTCCACACCGGACTGGTGGTGGAGGACCTGGAGTCGGCGATGAAGACCCTGGGCGAGCTGGCGGGCTACCACTGGACCAGTGTCATGGAACTCCAGGTGAGCGCGCGCACGCCGCACGGCCTGCGGCAGGCCTCGCAGCGGTTCGTGCTCTCGCTCGAGGAACCCCGGCTGGAACTGGTCGAGGAGATACCCGGCACCGTGTGGGTGTCCGAGGGCAGCAACGGGGCGCACCACGTGGGCTACTGGGCCGAGGACGAACGCATCGAGGAGGTCTCGGCCGCACTCGTGGGGCTGGGTCTCGAGGTCGAGGCCTCCAACGACTTCGAGGCGGACGGCAGGCTGATGTGGGTGTACCACCGCGGACTCGGCGGGATCCGTGTCGAGTTGCTGAACACCCTGATGAAGCCGTCCATGGACGCCTGGATCGCGGGAGCGGACCCGGCAGCCGTACAGCGGGAGGCGCCCGTCGGCTGACGGACGCGCCGAGGACGGCTTGGGGCCCCCGCCTTCGGGCGGGGCCCAGAAGAGCGGCTACTACGCCGATGACATCGTGGCGCCGTTGAGCCAGGCGGCCGTCCAGGTGTGGTCCGGCTG
>NZ_JBFBJL010000134.1:0-7051 GCF_040686075.1 Streptomyces sp. NPDC086519 | reverse complement strand
GGGTGTGTCAATTTAACGGCTGATCTTGGTTGTTGAGTGGTCAGTTGTTGCTCGGGGTCAGGCGGCCCTCGAAGGCGATCTGGAACGCGTTCAGGGGTGCTTTCCAGCGCATGGTCCACCTTTTGCGGCCCTTGCCTGTCGGGTCCAGGCTCATCAGCGTCATGTAGATGCACTTGAGGGCGGCGGCTTTGTTGGGGAAGTGTCCGCGGGCGCGGACGGCCTTGCGGATGCGGGCGTTCACGGACTCGATCGCGTTCGTGCTGCAGATGACCTTGCGTATCTCGACGTCGAAGGAGAGGAAGGGCACGAACTCGGCCCAGGCGTTCTCCCACAGTTTGATGATCGCCGGATACTTCCGGCCCCACGCCTCCTGGAAGTCCAGGAACCGCTCCGTCGCTGCATCCTCGCTGGGGGCGGTGTAGACGGGCTTGAGGGCTTTGGCGACCTTGTCCCAGTCCTGGCGGGCCGCGTAACGGAACGAATTGCGCAGGAGATGAACCACACACGTCTGGACAATCGTGCGAGGCCAGACGGCCTCCACGGCTTCGGGTAGGCCCTTGAGCCCGTCGCAGACCGGCATGAGCACGTCGTCCAGGCCGCGGTTCTTCAGCTCGGTGAACACATGCAGCCAGTACTTCGCGCCCTCGCTGCCGTCGCCGGCCCAGATGCCGAGGATGTCGCGGGTGCCGTCCACGGTCACCGCCATCACCACGTAGACGGGACGGTTCGCGACCTGCCCATCCCTGATCTTGACGTTGATGGCGTCCACGAACAGGACCGGATAGACGCGGTCGAGGGGACGGTTCTGCCATTCGGCCATGCCCTCCATCACCGTGTCGGTGATGGTGGAGATGGTCTGCTTGGACACCTCGGCGCCGTAAACCTCGGCCAGATGAGCCGAGATCTCACCGTGCGTGAGCCCCTTCGCCGACAGCGACAACACCATCTCGTCGACGCCGGTCAGGCGTCGCTGCCGCTTCTTGACGATCTGCGGCTCGAACGTGCCCGAGGTGTCACGCGGCACCTTGACCTCGACCGGCCCGACGTCGGTCAGCACGGTCTTGGCCCGGCCCCCGTTGCGGGAGTTGCCGCTGCCCCGGCCAGCAGCTTCGTGCTTCTCGTAGCCGAGGTGATCGGTGATCTCACCTTCCAGTGCAGACTCCAGGACCCGCTTGGTCAGCTGCTGCAGCAGCCCGCCCTGCCCGGTCAGCTGCAGCCCCTCCGACCGGGCACGCTCCACCAGCATCGCGACCAGCTGCTCGTCGGACACGGGCACAGGCTGCCCAGGCTGGGCACTCTCGACAGGCTCCACGGTCTCCAACTCCACGGCGGTGTCAGTCACTTGACGTCTCTCCCATGATCGTCGGATCCGCCGTTAGATTTACACTCCCGCTAAGCCCACTCGACTCCGAGTGCGGCGAGTGCGGTGCGCTGGTCGTGGGTGAGTTTGTCGCGGCGGGTTTTGGTGTTGGAGATCCATACGCCGAGCTTGTACTGGTGTTCCTGGCCGTCGATGACGACGGCTTCGACGTGTCCTCTTGGTACTGCCTTGTGGGCGCCCTCGCGCTGGATCCACTGGGCGAGGGCCGCGAGACCGCGTTGGAAGGCTGCTGCCTTCCCCCCACCCTTCGCGGACGGGGTCGGTGTGGGCGGTTCGGCGGGTGTTACGCCCAGCGCGGTCAGCCGTTGCTGCTGTTCCTCGGAGAGTTCCGCCCAGCTGCGGCGTTGTCGCTGGAGCCATTTGCCGAGGTCGTCTCCTTCGAATTGCACGCCGGGCTGGATGTCGGGGAGTCGGCTGTGGGGTTCGTCGGTGGCGAGGTCGGCCAGGACGCGGTAGTGGCGTTGCCAGTCCAGTGGCCAGGGGCAGTTCCAGTCGGGGTCGATCGCGGCCAGCTGCGTGGCCCGCGTTGCGGCGCGCTGCGGGTTCTTGCCGAGGCCGTCCTTGCGGCGGAGGTTGGCCATGTGTTCCCCGACCGGGACCAGTTCGCTGTCGGCGTCGCCCCATACGGCGTCGCGTCTGGGGGCGAGGTGGCCGTGGGCGCAGTGGAAGGAGCGCAGGGCCGCGAGTTTGTTCTCCCAGGCTTCGTCGCCGGGCTCCCACACCATCCCGGCCTCGTCGAGCAGGGTCGTGCGGTGGGGATCGAGTTCGCCCGCACGGTAGGTGCGCCGCTGCTGGTGGACCCAACGCCCCAGCGGGAATGCCTTGGTGACGCCGGCCTCGGTCTCGGTGTCGTACGGGACGGCGTACAGGCCGGTGATGTGGTTCTTTTTCCGCCAGCGGAGCAGGGCCTGGTAGCCCTCCAGCCACACCAACGACTCGGGCCGGTACACCCGGGTGCGCAGGAACGCCGCGATCGTCGTCGCGTCCCTCGGGGTGGAGAAGTGCAGCAGCGCTGACTCGACTGCGCCCTCGCTCTCGTGCTGCCCGCCCTCGCTCTCGTGCTGCCCGCCCTCTCCTTCGGTGGTGGTGCCGATGATCCGCCCGTCCTCGTCCCGCTTCACATGCACGTGCCGCTGCCCGCTGGTCAGCGCCCGGCTGGCGAGCTGTTCGACGAGGCGTTCGGAGTGTGAGCGCAGGCCTTGGAGGACGGCTACGAGGGGTGCGAACGAGGCGGAGGCGACCATGTCGGTCGGGTTCTCACCGGGCTGGAGGAAGACGGGCACGATGATCCTGGCGGTCTTGTTCGTGCCGTCGGGGTTAGGGCGCAGGGCCCGGCCGATGTTCTGGACGATCTCCACCTGTGAGCCGCGGGTGTCGGCGAAGCAGATCGCCTCCACACCGCGTTCGCCGACGATGTCGACGCCCTCACCCAGGACCCGCACGCTGGCCAGGAACGCCCGGTGCACGCGCTTGTTGCCGGCGTCGAGGCCGTCTGCGAACTGGCGCAGGACTTCGCGGCGTTCGGCGACGAGGTGGTCACCGCACAGCCACGCCGCCCACACTCGGTCCGGGGGTACGTGGCGGCCTGCCTCCAGCCCGTAGAACTCCGCGCCGATCGACGACTCCGGCAGGGCCCCGGCGTCGACCAGGGCCTCGGCGGAGACCTCGGCCTCGTAGAGCCGGGCTGCCGTCTGCGGCATCGTCTGCGCGAACGCGGCGGCCTCCTCGACCCGCTGGTGGAACGTCATGACGGTGCGCAGGTTGCGCGCGGCGGCGTGCTCCAGGAGCGCGGTCTGCAGCAGCGCCAGGCGCCGGCCCCGCTGCGCCTCCTCCGATTCCCCGAGGACGGGGGAGGGGTCGCGGATCTCCAGCACGTCGATCTCGAAGCCGGCCAGGATGCCCCGCTCGACGGCCTCCGACAGCCCGAGCTCGAACAGCCATTCACCGTACGGGCCGTCGGGGTCGCTGGCCATCGTCGCGATCTCCAGCTCCCGGCCGTCCGCGCCCTTCTGCGGGCGGGGGGAGGCGAGGATGCGCGGGGTCGCGGTCAGGTAGAGCCGGAAGTCCGCGGGGATCCGGCTGTTGTCGTGGATCGCCGCCCACGGCCGCCCGAGATCACCGGTGGTTGAGTGGGCTTCGTCGACGACGGCGAGGTCGAAGCCGTCCATCGTCTGCCCGTACAGCCGCTGCCCGCCGGCCAGAGCGGCCTCCAGCGGACCGCGTACCTTCGCCCGGCCCGTGACGTCCTCGGGATCATCACGGTCTACGAGTGAGGCGTACGTGGCGAACACGACTACCGGCCCGTGCCCCGCCCACAGGGCGAGCTGGATAGGGTTGGTGGTGGTCCGCACGCCGACCTGCTCCAGGACCTCGTCCTTCTCCAGCGAGCAGACCGCGGCCATCGGCCCGTGGTGGCCGACCCTCCGCCACGCCTGGGCGGTCTGCACGAGCAGGTCGAGCGTGGGGACCATGACGAGGATCCGTCCGCCCCTGAAGCACTCCCGTGCGGCCCACGCGGCGGTGATCGTCTTCCCGGAGCCGGTCGCGGAGACGACGGTCCCGCGCAGCCCTTGCGCCGGTACCGGTGACCTCGTGGGGAATCCCGCCCACGCGCGGATGCGCGCGTTCGCTTCCACCTGGTGTTCTCGCAGGCTGATCATCAGTCAGCGCCCTTCGGCAGTCGGCTCTGAGGTGTCGTGAGACTGAGGACCAGGCGCCGGCGGGTGCTGGAGGGTCGTGGTCTGCTGTTTGCGGCGCCGGCGGTGTTCGCGCTGGGCCTGGGCGCGGGCGCATTCGCGGGTGCAGTACTTGATGCCGCTGGTGCGGTTCTGCCCGTATGCGGCGCGGCCGCGCTGGCGTACGAAGTGGCGGCGGCAGGTCTCGTTCGCGCACTCGCGGATCGTGGCGTCCTCGGCGAGGTGGTTGTAGAGCTGGAGGAACGCCACAGCGAGGATGGTGGGGTAGCGGTCGCCCAGGCCGCCGATGCCGATGCTGAACGGCTTCAGCGCGGCGTTCAATTCGCTCACGAGGTTGCTGATCCTGATCTCCAGGGAGAGTTCGCGCAGGTGGTCCAGGTCCCGCGGCCACGCTTCCTCAAGATCAGCGTTGCTCGCTTGCCACTGCGCCAGCTCTTCCTCGGACACCTCGGGCTCGATGAGCGCGTCGAGCCCGCCCTCGCGGCGCAGGGCCAGCCAGGTGGTGATGGCCGCCTGCGCCTCCCTCATGAACAGCGTGGCCAGTTCGCCGTGTAGGGCGAACGGCGCGCGGGGGTGTTCGCGCTCCGTGAGCTCCTTGAGGCGCTCGTAGACGTCGACGTCCCAGCTTCCGGTGTTGATGCTCCCGCCGAGGTGTCCGTAGGCGCCCATCAGGGCGGCCACGGCGTCGAGGTCCTCAGGGTCGACCTCCATGAACTCGCGCAGGTAGAAGTCCTCCGGCACGGGGACCGTGTGCGAGCGGGAGCGGACCTGCGGGGTCCAGACGATCCATTCACCGTCGGCCCGCGCTCCGCCAAGAGGCATCAACTCCGGTGTCGGCACGGGCGTTCCAGGCCATAGCGTAGGACGAAAGCGTGGGTCAACGTATGCCGCCATGAGGAGCATCATAGCCTTCAGGAGGGTAGGACGAACTATGAATCCTTCGTATCACGCACAGGGATCGTGGCACTTACCCGAGGGGGAACCGGAGTGACGCAGTGGCAGGACCGCCAGGCGATAGGCGGCATGCACGAACGTCGGGTGGCGGCCGCGCTGCGCGCCCGCGGCTGGACCGTCCAGCCCTGCGGACAGGGCACCTACCCGCCTGCCGTGCGGGAGGCCCTGCGCCGGACCCGCTCCGCCCTGCGGCACTTCCCCGACCTCATCGCCGCCCGCGGCGCCGACCTGATCACCATCGACGCCAAGGACCGCATGCCCAGCACCGACACCGACCGCTACGCCGTCAGCGCCGACACTGTGACCGCCGGTCTCTTTTTCACCGCGGCCCACGCCCCGACTCCGCTGTACTACGTCTTCGGCGACCTCAAGGTCCTCACGCCGGCGGAGGTGGTCCACTACACCGCCCACGCCCTGCGCCACCGCAGCGGCGCCTTCCACCTCGTCCGCACAGAGCAGGCGCACCACTTCGACGACGTCTTCGGATCGGCCGACGCAGCGGCCGCAGCATGACAACCACCGCACCCAGTCCAGCACCCAGCCCGCCATTTTATTTGTAGAGAGCGGCCTGGCGTTTCTGCGCGGCTGTGGAGTTGAGACAAAACACGGGCAGGCGTGGCTCAAAGCAAGCAGATCAACGATCTCAGCAAGGAGACCGTCAATGACGAGATCAGGCGGATCGCGAGGAATGCCGTCGAACTTGCCTTGGTAACCTTGCATTCCTGTCAGAAGGAGCGGGAGCGGATCGCGTAAATCTGGGTCGGCTGAGACGCCCTCGGACAAGAAATCCGTCCGGGGGTGTTTCGTGTTTACGGCTGGATTCAACCCCGTTTGGGACGGCACATGGATTCGCCCGTGAGGGGTGATGAGGCGTCAGGCTGCCCGTGCGAGCCCGGCGGGCGGGTGGCCGCCCCGCGCCGACCTCGCGCAGCGCCTGGAGGACGCGGTACGCCAGCGCTGGCAGCGAGCCGAAGCCAGGAAGCGGGCCACCACCAGCACGGGCCTGGCAGTCGACACCCGCGCGCTTCGGCTTCACCGGGGGTCCCGGCACCACCGATGACGCGCGCATCCGGCACCTGACCATCGCTCTGCTCCCGCAATACGCGGCCCGTCTCTTCGAAGAAGCCGGCGCGAACGCGCCGCAGCTCCAGAACATCGCCGCCGAAGGCATGGGAGAGGCCTACTTCCGCGAAGGCGGCCGTCGCGCCCACGACTTGGAGGTGGAGTTCACGGACGTCGAGCACGTCGAGTCGATCTGTAGCAGACGGCAGCTGCCCCCCCAGCAGAGGTGGAGCAGCTGCCGCCCAGGAGCCTCTGTGTCCGCATAGCCCATGCCCGCAGCCAGCCCGCACGGTTGCCCGTCGAGGGGGCCGTACGGCGCTCTCAACGACTTTCATCCCGCCAGTGAACCCTTTCTCAAAGGCATGCCTGTCCGGCCGTCAGATCGCCACACAGCGCCTCTGGCCCGCGACGCCGGATGCCTGGGCAGCTACCTGATGAGGCCGGTCTTCTCTTCCAGGATGATGACCAGGCCGGTGGTCGCCACGAAGGTGGTGGCTGCCCAGACGATGGGTTCGGCCGCGTCCTTGGTCAAGTGTGCGCCGGTGATGTAGGCGGCCAGGGCCGCAGCAAGGCCCGTCATCACCGCCAGTAGTACTGCAAGGACCCTTACCGTCGTGGCCTGAGGCTGGGGTGCGGGGCTCGAGGCGCTCGCAGTGTGCGCCAACGCACCGCCGGCGGCAGGCATGGGCTGTCCTTCGCTGTGTACCGTCATGGACATGGGCCCTTCCGGGTTCTGGGGGCCTGCTCGCCACGATCCGCCAAAGATTCCGACGGGCAGGCCCCGACTCATCCCTCAGCCGGTCGTGCCGAGGGTGTACTGCTCTCGCAACGGCTCCGCCATCGAAGCGGTGACAAGGTCACGCTCGCCAGGCGAACCCCCCGGCGGCTACACGACCATCCGGGCATTCAGCCGCTGGGAGTGCATCGACAGTAGTCCCGGACGACCCGTCACTTGCGC
>NZ_JBFBJL010000133.1:0-7768 GCF_040686075.1 Streptomyces sp. NPDC086519 | reverse complement strand
GCTTTGAGTACGGGTTGTTCGTCGCCGGAGAGGACGGTGGAGGTGGGGCTGTTGACCGCCGCGATGTCCACGCCGGGGTGTGGGGGGATGTTGTGTTCGGTGGTGGCCACGGCGACCATGGCGCCGCCTTCGGGCAGTGCTTCCATCAGGCGTCCGCGGGTGGTGACCAGTGTGGCGGCGTCCTCCAGCGACAGCACGCCTGCGATGTGTGCGGCTGTCACCTCGCCGATGGAGTGTCCGCCGACGACGTCGGGTGTGATGCCCCAGGAGGCGATGAGCCGGTACAGGGCGACTTCCAGGGCGAACAGTGCGGCCTGTGCGTACTTGGTCCGGTCGAGCCGGTCCTGGTCGTCACCGAGGACGACGTCGCGGATGTCTCCGCCGAGGGCCGCGCACACCTCGTCGAAGGCTTCGCGGTATACGGGGAACGCTTCGTACAGTTCACGTCCCATCCCGGCCCGTTGGGAGCCCTGGCCGGTGAACAGCACAGCCAGCCGTCCGCGTGTCACCGTGCCCGTCACGACGCCGGGTGCCGTCTCGCCCCGCGCCACCGCGTCCAGGCCTGTCAGCGCCTCGTTCCGGTCGCGGGCCAGGACCACCGCGCGGTCCGGCAGCGCGGCCCGGCCCAGGGCCAGCGCGGCGCCCAAGGCGGGCAGGTCCAGTTCAGGTTGCTGCCCGAGGAAGGACCGCAGCCGCTGTGCCTGCGCGCGCAGGGCCGTCGTGCCGCGGCCGGACAGCGGCAGGGGTACCGGGACGTCCTTCGGCCAGGTCGATGTCGTATCGACGGGGGCGGGCTCCGCCTGTTCGAGGATGACGTGGGCGTTGGTGCCGCTGACGCCGAACGCGGAGACACCCGCCCGGCGGGGCCGTTCGACCTCGGGCCAGGGCCGCTGTTCCGTCAGCAGTTCCACCGCGCCCGCCGACCAGTCGACCTGCGGGGTGGGGGCGTCTACGTGCAGGGTGCGCGGCAGGATTCCGTGCTGGAGGGCCAGTACCGTCTTGATGACGCCGGCCACGCCCGCGGCGGCCTGGGTGTGTCCGATGTTGGACTTCAACGACCCGAGCAGCAGCGGACGTTCGCGGTTCTGGCCGTAGGTGGCCAGCAGCGCCTGGGCCTCGATGGGGTCGCCCAGTGCCGTGCCCGTACCGTGCGCCTCCACCGCGTCCACGTCACCCGGCGTCAGCCCGGCCCCCGCCAGCGCCCGCCGGATCACCCGCTGTTGGGAAGGACCGTTGGGAGCCGTCAGGCCGTTGGAGGCACCGTCCTGGTTGACGGCCGAGCCACGCACCACCGCCAACACCCGGTGACCCAGGCGCTGGGCGTCCGACAGCCGCTCGACCAGGACCACGCCCGCGCCCTCGGCCCATCCCGTGCCGTCCGCCGAGGCGGCGAAGGACTTGCAGCGGCCGTCCGCCGACAGGCCCCGCTGCCGGGAGAACTCCACGAACGCCTCGGGCCCGGCCATCACGGTCACGCCACCCGCGAGGGCCATCGTGCACTCGCCGGAGCGCAGGGCCTGCGCCGCCAGGTGCAGGGCCACCAGCGACGACGAGCACGCCGTGTCGATGGTCACCGCGGGTCCCTCGAAGCCCAGCGCATACGACACCCGGCCCGACAGCACACTGCCCGCCCCGCCGGTCATGAGGTACCCCTCGGAGCCGTCGGGGGCCGTGCGGAGGCGGCTGGTGTAGTCGTGGTTGACCATGCCGGCGAAGACACCGACGTCCTGGCCGCGCAGGGCGGTGGGATCGAGGCCGGCCCGCTCCAGCGCCTCCCAGGACGTTTCGAGGAGCAGCCGCTGCTGCGGGTCCATCGCCAGGGCCTCGCGCGGGGAGATGCCGAAGAACTCCGCGTCGAACTCGCCCGCGTCGTAGAGGAAACCGCCGCGCCGCGTGCAGCTGGTGCCGGCGTGGTCGGGGTCCGGGTCGAAGAGCGAGTCCAGGTCCCAGCCGCGGTTCGTCGGGAACTCGCCGATGCCCTCCTCCCCGGCCCGCAGCAGCCGCCACAGGTCCTCCGGGGAGGCCACGCCGCCCGGCAGCCGGCACGCCATGCCGACGATGGCGACCGGCTCGCCGGGATCGGCCGCCCGCCGGGCCGGGCCGTCGTGTCCGGCGGTGTCGTCGCCGAGCAGCCGGGCGCCCAGGAACGACGCGAGCGCGGCCGGTGTCGGGTGGTCGAAGGCGAGGGTGGTGGGCAGGTCGGTACCGGTCAGGTCGTGCAGGCGGTTGCGGAGCCGGACCGCGTTCAAGGAGTCGAAGCCGAGGTCCTGGAAGGGCCGTTCGGGGTCGATCGCCGAGGCGTCGTCGTGTCCGAGCACGGCGGCGGCGCTGGTCAGCACCAGGTCCAGCGGTGTGTCGCCGACCGATCCGGGCACCGGCCGCGGCTCGGACACCGGCTGCGGTACGGGTACGGGCACCGGCTGCGACGCGGGTGCCGGGTGGGCCGTCGGGTGCGGGGCGTCCGGCCAGTACCGGCGGTGCTGGAAGGCGTACGTGGGCAGGTCGTCGACCGTGCGGTGCGGGGCCGCCGGGAGCAGGGCGGAGAAGTCGACGGGGACGCCGCGGACGTGCAGCCGGGCCAGCGCGGTGACGGCGCCGATGCGCTCGTCCTCGGCGCCGCCGTGCAGCGTGGGCACGAACATCGCCGGCTCGGCGCTGGGACCGGACGCCTCCTGGGCCATCGCGGTGAGGACGCCGCCGGGGCCCAGTTCGAGGAAGGTGGTGACGTGTTGCGTGTGCAGCGCGCCGATGACGTCGTGGAAGCGGACTGTGCGGCGGACGTGCTCGACCCAGTAGTCCGGGGAGCACAGTTGCTCCGGGGTGGCCGGCTCGCCGGTGACGCCGGAGACGACGGGAATCGCCGGGAGCGAGTACGACAGCCTGGCGACGACCTCGCGGAACGCGTCGAGCATGCCGTCCATGTGCGAGGAGTGGAAGGCGTGGCTGACCCGGAGGTGCCTGGTGCGGTGGCCGCGGGCCGCGCACGCCTCGGCGACGGCTGTCACGGCGTCCCGGTCGCCGGAGACCACGACGGAGGCGGGCCCGTTGACCGCCGCGATGCCGACGGTGCCCGGCGCGTCGGCGAGCAGGGGCCGGACGACGGACTCGGGGGCGTTGAGCGCGGCCATCGCCCCGCCCGGCAGGGCCTGCATCAGCCGTCCGCGTGCCGCCAGCAGCGTCGCGGCGTCCGGGAGGGACAGCACGCCCGCCACGTGCGCCGCCGTCACCTCGCCGACGGAGTGCCCGGCGAGCCGGTCGGGGCGGACGCCCCAGGACTCGTAGAGCCGGAACAGGGCGACTTCCACGGCGAACAGACCGGCCTGCGCGAACACCGTCCGCTCCAGTTCGGCCGGGTCGTCGCCAAAGACCACGTCCCGGACGGACCGGGTGGCGTGCCCGGCGTCCAGCAGGTGCCGGTCCAGTTCGGCACAGGCGGCGTCGAAGGCGTCGCGGAACACCGGGTAGTGCTCGTGCAGGCGGCGGCCCATGCCGGTGTACTGGCTGCCCTGGCCGGTGAACAGCACCGCGAGCCTGCCGGGACGCGCCAGTCCTCGGGCGTGCCGGGGGTGGGCGAAGGCGTCCAGACCGTCGAGCAGCGCGGTGCGTCCCGCGCCCACGACGACGGCACGGTGTTCGAACGCCGTCCGGGTGGAGAGCAGTGCGTGGGCGATGTCGGCGGGGTCGGCGTCCGGGTGCCGCCCGGCCCACTCCGCGAGCCGGTCCGCCTGCCCTTCCAGCGCCTCGGGGCTGCGGGCCGAGAGGACCCAGGGGACGACGGCGGGCACGGCCGTGGGCGTGGGTGTGTCGTCCGTACTGGTGTCCGTGTCAGGTGCCTGCTCGACGATGACGTGGGCGTTGGTGCCGCTGACGCCGAACGCGGACACACCCGCCCGGCGCGGTCGCCCGGCCTCGGGCCAGGGCCGCTGCTCCGTCAGCAGTTCCACCGCGCCCGCCGACCAGTCCACCTGCGGGGTGGGGGCGTCGACGTGCAACGTGCGCGGCAACACTCCGTGCCGGATGGCCATGACCGTCTTGATGACGCCGGCCACGCCCGCGGCGGCCTGCGCGTGCCCGATGTTGGACTTCACCGAGCCCAGCCACAGCGGGCGGTCCGCGGGCCGGTCCTGACCGTAGGTGGCGAGGACGGCCTGCGCCTCGATGGGGTCGCCCAGCACCGTGCCGGTGCCGTGCGCCTCGACCACGTCCACGTCGGCACCGGTCAGCCCGGCGCTGCTCAGCGCCTGCCGGATGACACGCTGCTGGGAGGGGCCGTTGGGAGCGGTGAGGCCGTTGGACGCGCCGTCCTGGTTCACCGCGCTGCCGCTGACGAGGGCCAGCACCTGGTGACCGTTGCGCCGGGCGTCCGACAGCCGCTCCACGAGCAGCACGCCCACGCCCTCGGCCCACCCGGTGCCGTCCGCCGACGCGGCGAACGCCCTGCACCGGCCGTCGGCCGACAGGCCCCGCTGCCGGGAGAAGTCGACGAAGGCGTCCGGCGCGGCCATCACCGTGACCCCGCCGGCCAGCGCCATCGAGCACTCGCCCGCCCGCAGCGCCTGCGCCGCCAGGTGCAGGGCCACCAGCGACGACGAGCACGCCGTGTCGATGGTCACCGCGGGCCCTTCGAGACCGAGGGTGTAGGCCACCCGGCCGGACAGCACGGCCGCGGAGATGCCGGTGATGCGGTGCCCCTCGACCTCCTCGGAGACCTCGCGCAGGCGCAGCGCGTAGTCCTGGGTGTTCATGCCGGTGAACACACCGATGTCGCGGCCCGCCAGGGTCGTCGGGTCGATGCCGGCCCGCTCGAACACCTCCCACGACGTCTCCAGGAGCAGCCGCTGCTGCGGGTCCATCGCCAGGGCCTCGCGCGGCGAGATGCCGAAGAAGCCCGCGTCGAATTCGGCGGCGTTCGTCAGGAACGCACCGTGCCGGGCGTACGACGTGCCGGGGTGGTCGGGGTCGCCGTCGTAGAGCGCGGACAGGTCCCAGCCGCGGTCGTCCGGGAAGTCGCCGACCGCGTCACCGCCCTCGCTGATCAGCCGCCAGAAGTCCTCCGGGCTCTCCACACCACCGGGGAAGCGGCAGCTCATCGCGACGATGGCAATGGGGTCGTCGGACGTCCCGTGCGGGGCGGCGGACGGTGCCGCGGAGGCGTCGCCCTCCGCCAGGAGTTCCGCGAGCAGGTGCCGGGTGAGGACGTCCGGGCTCGGGTGGTCGTAGAGCAGGGTGGCGGGGAGCCGGAGTCCGGTGTCCGCGGCGAGCCGGTTGCGCAGTTCTACGGAGGTCAGCGAGTCGAAGCCCGCCTCACGGAACGCCCGGCCGGCGGCGACGGCGTCGGCGGACGTGTGCCCGAGGACGTGCGCGGCACGGTTCCTGACCAGGTCGAGCAGCGTCTCGTGCCGCTCGTCGGGCGGCAGCGGTGCCAGCCGTCGTACGAGGTCCGTCCCGCCGGCCGCCGCCGCCCGGCCCGCGGCTCGGCGCCGGACCGGCGGCACCAGCTCGCGGAGCAGGGGAGCGACCGGGCCGCCGTCCGGCTCGGCACGCAGCCGCCCGAGGTCGAGCCGGGCCGCCACCAGCGCCGGGACAGTGCTGCGCAGACCGGCGTCGAACAGCGCGAGGCCGGTCTCCTCGTCCAGCGCCGCCATCCCGAACCGCCGGGAATGCTGACGCAGTTCGGAGACGGTGAGGTGGGCGGTCAGCTCGCTGGCGGCCGCCCAGTGGCCCCAGGCGAGCGAGGTGGCGGGCAGCCCCGCCGCCCTGCGCCGCGCGGCCAGCGCGTCCAGGAAGGCGTTGGCGGCGGCGTAGTTGGCCTGCCCGGGGTTGCCGAGGACGCCGGCGGCCGAGGAGTACAGCACGAACGCCGCGAGGCCGGTGTCCCGGGTCAGCTCGTCCAGCAGGAGCGCCGCGTCCGCCTTGGGCCGCAGGGCGGCGTCCAGCCGTTCCGGGGTGAGGGCGGTGACCACGCCGTCGTCCAGCACACCGGCGGTGTGGACGACCGCGGTGAGCGGTGTCTCGCCGGGGATCGACGCCAGCAGGCCGGCCAGCGCGGCACGGTCGGTGACGTCGCAGGCGACGGTGCGCACGGTGGCGCCCAGCGCGCCGAGGTCGCGCTCCAGCTCGGGCACGCCGTCGGCGGCACCACCGCGCCGGCTGACCAGCAGCAGGTGGCGTACGCCGTGCTCGGCCACGAGATGCCGGGCGAGCAGGCGGCCCAGGGTGCCGGTGCCGCCGGTGATCAAAACGGTGCCGTCGGGGTCGAGCGGCTCTACGGTGTCGACGGTGCCGTCGGGGTCGAGCGGTCGAACGGCGCCGGCGTCCGCCGCCCGCACCAGCCTCGGTACGGTGGCCCGGCCGGCGGTGAGGGCGAACTGCGGCTCACCGGTGGCGACGGCGGCGGGCAGCAGCGCCTCGGAGGCGGCGTCCCCGTCCACGGCGGCCAGGACCAGCCGCTCCGGTGCCTCCGACTGCGCCGAGCGGACGAGCCCCCAGACAGCCGCGGTGACCGGATCGCCGACGTCCCGCGTGACGACGACCAGCCGTGCATCCGTCACCGGCAGGGCGAGCCACGCCTGGACCCACGCCAACGCCCGCGAGGTCAGCGCCCGCAACCCCTCGGCGGTGTCCGTCAGATCCACGCGCACATCACTCCGAGCGGCCGACGCCGACAGCTCATCGAGGTCGGCAACGGTGACCAGTTGCCGCCTCGGGTCCGCCACGGCCTCGACGGCACACGGCACCCAGTCGACGCGGAACAACGCGTCCAGCGGGTCCACGCCGCCCTGAGCAGCCGCCGACACCAGCTCATCCGCGTTGACCTCACGCGAGATGACCGACCCGAAGCTGCCGACCGCCCGGCCGGAGGCGTCCGCGAGTTCCAGTGCCGTACCGCCACTGCCGTCCGGAGCGATACGCGCCCGAAGAGAGGTGGCCCCGGCCGCTGCCAGGGACACGGCACGGTAGGCGACGGACAGCGCGGAGGTCCCACCGCCGGCACGGCCCACGGCTTCGAGCAGCGCGGGATGCAGCGCGAACCGCTCGGCAGCGTCCCGCTGCTCCTCGTCCACCTCGGCCTCGGCGAACACCTCCTCGCCACGCCGCCACGCCGCACGCAGCCCCGGCACCGCCGGATCCACCTCGACGGGCACCGCCCCGGCCGGCGGCCACACCGACAGGTCGATGCCTGGGACGGCGTCCGGACGGCCGGCCAGTGTGCCGGTGGCGTGCCGGGTCCAGTCGGAGGCATCCTGACGCCGAGAGTGGACGGTCAGCCGGCGCCGGCCGGAGCCGTCCGCCGCGCCGACGGCCACCTGGAGCCGCACGCCCGGGCCCTCCGCGAGCACGAGCGGCGTCTCGATCAGCAGTTCCTCGACGACACCGCAGCCGACCTCGTCCCCGGCACGCATCGCCATCTCCAGGAACGCCGCCCCGGGCACCACCGCGACTCCGTGCACCGTGTGTTCGGCCAGCCATGGGTGGCCGCTCGACGACAGCCGGGCGGTGAACAACACCCCTTCCTCGTCGGGCAGTTCGATCCAGGCGTCGAGCAGGGGGTGTCGGGCATCCGTGAGCCCGGCGGCGGCCACGGCACCTGCGGAAGGGACGCTTCTGAGCCAGTAGTGCTGGTGTTGGAAGGCGTAGGTGGGGAGGTTCCAGGCGGTGTGTGGGGGTGTTTTGGTGTTTTGGCCGAGGTGGGTGGTCCAGTTGATGGTGTGGCCGTGGGTCCATGCTGTGCCGAGGGAGGTGAGGAGTTGTCGTGTGCCGCCTTGGC
>NZ_JBFBJL010000132.1:0-9632 GCF_040686075.1 Streptomyces sp. NPDC086519 | reverse complement strand
GTCGACTTCCGGGGTACCCGGTGGCCCGTACCGGACGAAACCGCGCATCAGGTCGGAGGTCGGCCATGAGGCACAGGCCAGGGGCGCGGGGCGTTCGAACCTCAGGGAGTCACCGCACGGCTCACGCCGGGCAGCCGGCCTGGACCGGGACGCAGTTGTTCGGGTGGTTTCCGGAAACCGTGGTCGAGCTGACCGTCACCGTACCGCCGTCCCGGAAGACTCCCCCGCCCTGGCCACCGGTGGCGGTGTTCCCGGTGATGGTGTCCGCGATCAACTGCGTGGTGCCGGCGTGGTTGTACAGTCCGCCGCCGTTCAGCGTGGACGTGTTCCCCGATACCGTGGTGGCCGACACCCGCAGGGTGCTGCCGAAGTTCGCGATACCGCCGCCGAAGCTCCCCGTGGTGTTTCCGGTGATCTGGCTGCCGTTGACGGTGAGGCTGCCGGCTCCGCCCCAGACGCCGCCGCCTTCGAAGTTGTTCGTGACGTTGCCCTGGATCGTGGCGCTGGTCAGCAGCGTGGTGCCGAAGCTCGCCACACCGCCGCCCGTGTTCACCGCGGTATTGCCGGAGATCGTTCCACCGGAGTAGGTGAGCGTGGCGGACGTGTTGACGTGCACACCGCCGCCGTCCCCCGCCGTGTTGCCGGTCAGGTTGGCCCCGGAGAGGGTCGCCGTGCCGCCCGAGGCGACCTCGACGCCGCCGCCGATGTTGCTCGCGGTGTTGCCGGTGAGAGGGGACCGGCTCAGGGTGAGCGCCCCCCGGTCGAGGATGCCACCGCCGTCAACAGCCCTTCCGCCGGAGAGGGTGACCCCGCTGACCGTGAGGTTCCCGCCCGGCGCGACCTCCGCGATCCGGAAGTCCGGCGCCGCGGCGGCGCGTTTGATGGTCGCTCCGGTGCCGGAGATGGTCACGTCCCCGGTGATGATCGGCAGCCCGTCGGCACCGTTGACGCCGGTCGCCGCCGCTGAAGTCAGCGTGTACACGCACCCCGTGGTCAGCTGGACGGTCCCGCCTCCCGGGGCGCTGTTGGCGTTGCTGACCGCGGCGACCAGGGCAGCCGCGGCCCCCGCGCCGCAGGGCACGGGGGCCGTGGCGGACTTCTTGCCGCCTGCCTTCCCAGGGTTCTCGGCGGCGGACGCGGGGGCGGAAAACGCCCCCGCGGATACCGCCAGCACCATGACGGGGATGAAACCGCGGATCGTGGTCGCGAGTCGCACGAGGTGTCTCCTTAGGTGTACGTGAGTGACAGCCACGACTCACACTGCGTTGGCGGACAACGATCGGCATCCGGTCGCTGCTGGACGGGTGACGGGGTTCTGCCGGGGGACGGCTCGCCGCGGCGGCGCGGCCGGGGACCGGCGACGGGAGCAATCGGCGCCCGGAGAAATTTAAATGACAATACGTCAACACATCCCAGGTGCGCTGTTGCACCTGAGTGCGCCCTTCCGCCACCCGGCCGACAGCAGAAGAATTGGATTCCCGGAGACGTCGACGGGCCGGTGACTCCGGCGACCCCGCCGGGATCAACCGGCGACCGGAGCCGAATTCGCACGACCGCCGCACGAGCGCGATATTCCAGAAGCGGAAATACGGAACGGGGGCGAACGTGAACCTCACGCAATTCATACTTGCGCTCGGCTCCACGTGCCGTATAACGAGATTCGTCGTCAAGGACACACTCGCAGCCGGCTTCCGGATCTGGGTCGCGGATCACTTCGGCGAGGAGTCCAAGCTCGCGTACCTCGTGACGTGCAGCTGGTGCACCAGCATCTGGGTTGCGGGCGGTGTGGCACCGCTCGCTTACTACCTGGGCGAATCCCCGTGGGTTCAGGTTCCCGCAGTCGCCCTGACCTTGTCCTACCTGTCAGGGGTCGCGTCGCTCTGGATCGACTGACGCCCTTGGTTCCGCTCGGGAGCAAGGGCGAGATCTTCGCATGCCCCGGCCCCGGCGATCCCTCACGCCTTTTTCCGACGAGTGCCACTTCTCATGCTGTCCAGCCAGTGGCCCCGAGATTGAACGAAAGGACAGGGAGTGCGCAGAAGAGGTTTCGTCCAGGCCGGCTCAGCCGTGGGAGGCGCTTTCTTCCTCCGGGGTCTCGGCATGCCCACGGCGGCCCGGGCCGCCCCCCTGCGGACACTCCCGTCGGTCAGGGACCCGGCGTACCGCGACCCGATCGCCGACCCCCTCGCCGTCCCGCGCTTCGCGAACGCGCTGCCCCGGCCCTCGCGCATCGACATGACGGCGGGCGGGACCCGGACCCTGCGGGCGAGCCCGGTCGACCAGGATGTGCTCGGCGGCGGGCTGGGGCTCACCACGCCCGTCTGGGGTTTCGGGCACTACGGGGGGCACCCCGGCCGCGGGATGTCCATCAGCTACCCCGGCCCGACCCTGGTGGCACTCAAGGACGTCCCGGTCCATGTGCACTGGGCCAATGACCTGCCCTTCCGCCACCTGCTGCCGGTGGACACCTCGATCCACTGGGCCTTTCGGCACACCGACCACACCATCGCCGAGAACGGTGTGCCGTCCGTGGTGCATCTGCACGGCGCGCACATCGAACCCCGAAGCGACGGGCACCCCGACGCCTGGTACACCACCACGGGCACCCACGGTCCACGCTTCGCGGGAACACGGTTCTCCTACGAGAACACCCAGGAAGCCGCCACGTTGTGGTACCACGACCACACAGTGGGCATCACCCGGCTCAACATCTACGCCGGCCTGTCCGGCTTCTACTTCCTGCGCGACCCTCATGAGCTCTCGCTCATCGAGCACCGCCAACTGCCCGGCGGGCGGTACGAGATCGAGCTGGCGATCCAGGACCGGATGTTCTGCCCGGACGGGCGTCTGGCCTACCCGGACGCCCCCGCCGCTTCTCCCGGCTGGCCGGGCGGGCCTTCCGTCCAGCCCGAGTTCTTCGGCCAGGTCATCCTCGTCAACGGCAAGGCATGGCCCCACCTGGACGTGGAGCCCCGCCAGTACCGGCTGCGCCTGCTCAACGCTTCGAACTCACGCTTCTACCGGCTCTCCGTAGGCGGGTCATGGCCCTTTCCCGTCACCCAGATCGCCACCGAAGACGGCTTCCTGTACCGGCCGCTCCCGCTGGACGCGCCCGTGGTGATCTCTCCGGGGGAACGGGTGGATCTGGTCGCCGACTTCCGCGGCCTGCGGGGGTCACGGTTCACGCTCACCAACGACGCTCCGACGCCTTTCCCTGACGGCACCCCGGTCGCCCCGCCCGCGGACGAGATCCTTCAACTGCGCGTCAACCGACCGCTGGACCACGGCATACCCGAGCCGCGGCTGCCGGGCACCCTGCGCAGGACGCCGTTCGCGGTCGACAAGCCGCCGGCCCGCACCCGCCGCCTGCTGCTGTTCGAGAAGACCGACGCCTTCGGACGGCCCCGCCCGATGCTGGGCACCGTGGAGCGGGGCGCGCTGCCATGGATGGACCCCACCACGGAGAACCCCGCCCTGAACACGGCGGAGATCTGGGAGGTCTTCAACACCACCCCGGACACCCACCCCGTACACCTGCATCTGGTGCGGTTCCAGGTGCTGGACCGGGCGCCGTTCACCGCGGACCAGGACCCGCGGACGGGCGCGCTGACGAACATCCGGGTCGGCCGGGCGCAGCCGCCCGGCCCCGCCGAGCAGGGTCCGAAGGACACCGTGCAGATGGCGCCCGGCCAGGTCACCCGGATCAAGGCGCTGTTCGACAAGCGGGGACTCTACGTCTGGCACTGCCACATGGCCGAGCACGAGGACAACGAGATGATGCGCACCTACGAGGTCAGCTGAGCCCGGCTCGCCGGGCCCCCGCCCGTCTGGCGCCGACGGTCCCGTGCCGCGGCGCCCGGCGGGCGATTCCGTATGCCTGCCGGCTCTCCGACCGCGGGCCGGCCAAGCTCTCGGCGCAGGTCACCGTACCGTGCCGCCTCCTTCAACAGCTCAGGCACTTTGCGGAGTTCGGTGAGCGCTGCCGCGCGTTGTCCGAGTCACGTACCACCCGAAACACCGTCGCACCCCGGCTCATTAATAGCTCCTGAAGTCTTTAAAACTATATTCACACTAACCTCCCATTGCTCTGAATGCGCCCTGTTGTCAATATTGAACTTCTGGTCTACTGATTTCAGGTGAGATTCGCGGCGCACTCTTGAAAACGGCGCCCATACGTCTTCATCCCGGGATGCTCCCACCTCCCGGCCAAGGCCCAGGGAACGGGCTTCGCCTCAAAGACGCCGCACCCCGGCGCCGGCGCAACCCCGACTGCGGCGATACCGGATCACGAGCGCCTGCACCTCGCCGTCCCGTCCGCGCCCTCTCTCCCGCCCGTACGACGGGATGTCTCTCGCGGGGCCGGACCAAGTGCGGCAGAACCCCCACTGCCCACCTGGATTCACAGCACCCAACCGAAGGAACGACATGGCAACCATCACGTCGCTGGTCGACACCACCACGACCACCAACCAGGGCAAAGCCGGAGACACGCTCCAGATCAACGGCACCGGCCTGGGGACCACGACCAGGGTGAACTTCGGCTCGTTGTCGGTCAGCAGCGGGCTGACCGTCTCCGCCACCCAGGTCTCCCTCACGATCCCCTCGGCGCAGTGCGCGGGGCAGGTCTCCGTCAGCGTGACCAGCAGCACCAACGTCACCAGCAACGCGCTCCCGTTCTTCTTCGTCACCTCACCGAGCGTCACAGGTGCGGGCACGACCTGCGGGCCGGCCGCCGGCGGAACCACGGTCGCGGTGTTCGGGTCCAACTTCCTCACCGGCACCGGCGCCACCGTGGGCGGCACCGCGGTCACCCCCACGCCCACCTTCTCCTCGGCCAACCAGGTCACCATCACCACCCCGGCCCACACGATGACCCCCGGCTCGTGCGTCGACACGGTGGACATCGAGGTCACCACCGCCGGCGGTACCAGTGTCCCGGCCGGCAGCCTGAGCCAGTTCTCCTACTACCGGGCCCCGACCATCACGTCGCTGTCGCCTGCCACCGGCACGGCGGGCGACGAGATCGCCGTCAACGGAACCTGCTTCATCGACATCTCCGCGGTGCAGTTCAGCGACGGAACCAACACCATCCCCGCCACCTGGACGGCCCTCGGCAACAACCTGCTCACCACGATCGTCCCCACCGGTCTCACTCCCGGCGCCGGGACCATCACGGTCACCACGTGCGGCGGTCCCTCCAACGCCCAGGCCTTCACCATCACCTGATCCGCCGGCCTGAAGAACCGGCAGCACCACACGGCCCTCTGCCCCAGCCCCTGAGGGGCAGAGGGGCGCCACCACCGCCGCCTCGGCCAAACCCCCCGGCCGAGGCGGCGGCCGACGTCACCGAAAGTCCCGGCCCTGTCGTACCGCGCCGGGGTCACCTCTCACCGGCCCGACCGAAGGAGAACCACCATGGGCTGCAACTGCGGCGGCCAGCAACCGCACGCCCGCCGGGCGATCACCGTGTACCGGCTGACGATGCCGGACAGCACCCAGCGCGACTACCCGACCCCGCAGGAAGCCGACGCGGCCAACAGGCGATCGGGCAACATCGGCACCATCGCCGTCGTCACCCCGGCCTCCCCGGACGCTCGGCGGACGTGACCGCCGTGGCAGGGGACAGCGGCCTTCGCCCGTCCCGCGGGCCCTCCGCCGCGACGCCGCGGAGGGCCCCACGACCCCGCCGGTGCTCTCCGAACCGGCGGAGCGTCAGCGCAGCAGCACCCCCGCCCCCGCCGCCACGTCCTGCGTGGGCGACGCCACCAGCCCCAGCTCCGCGCCGGACGCGAGCAGTCGGTGGGACGGCAGGACGCGGACGGTGTACCCGTAGGGCCCCGTGCGGTCCAGGGACAGCGGGCCCTCGAAGGTCCAGTGGCCCTCCGGGTCCGGGCCCGCCGTCGGCTTCAGCGGGACCGCCGTCGCGTCCGTGATGCGGTCCTCCGGGTCGACCCGGCCGGAGACCGCCTGGACCTCCACGTCGTCGGGAGCGAGGTCGCCGAGGCGGACGCGGACGCGCAGGGCGAGGGTGGTGCCCAGTTCGGCGGTGGCCGTGGCGGTGGCCGTCTCCACGTGGTCGACCGAGACGCCGTGCCAGGCCGCCCGCACCCTGCCCTTCCAGGCGGACAGTTCCCGGGCCGTGTCCGAGGTCATCGACCGGTGGGCGTGGGCCGCCGGGGTGTAGAGGCGCTCCACGTACTCCCGGACCATGCGGCCCGCCAGCACCTTCGGACCCAGCAGGGTCAGGGTCTGCCGGACCATCTCGATCCAGCGGTCCGGCAGACCGCTGCGGCCGCGCTCGTAGAAGCGCGGGGTCACCCGCTGCTCCAGCAGGTCGTACAGCGCGGCGGCCTCGATGTCGTCCCGGCGGTCGGGATCGGTGCCGGCGCCGTCCGCCGTCGGGATCGCCCAGCCGAAGTCCGGCTGGAACCATTCGTCCCACCAGCCGTCCAGGACCGAGAGGTTGAGGCCGCCGTTGAGCGCCGCCTTCATCCCGCTCGTCCCGCACGCCTCCAGCGGGCGCAGCGGGTTGTTCAGCCAGATGTCACAGCCGGGCAGGAGCTTCTGCGCCATCGCCATGCCGTAGTCGGGCAGGAAGACGATCCGGTGCCGCACCCGCGGATCGTCGGCGAACCGGACCAGCTCCTGGACCAGCCGCTTGCCGCCGTCGTCGGCCGGGTGCGCCTTCCCGGCCACCACGATCTGGATCGGGTGGTCCGGGTGCAGAAGCAGTTCCATCAGCCGGTCGCGGTCGCGCAGCATGAGCGTGAGCCGCTTGTACGACGGGACACGCCGGGCGAATCCGATGGTGAGGACGTCCGGGTCCAGAACGCCGTCGATCCAGCCCAGCTCCGCGGTGCCCGCGCCGCGTTGCCGCCAGGACTCCCTCAGCCGCTCCCGTACCTCCAGCACCAGCTGTTCCCGCAGGCTGCGGCGCAGCTCCCAGATCTCCTGGTCGGCGACCTCGGCGACCGCGTCCCAGCGCTCCGGACCGCCGACGGTCAGGGCCTCCTCGGTACGGCGGTCGCCGAGCTGCCGGGCGCCCAGCCGGACCACCTCCGGGGCCACCCAGGTCGGGGCGTGCACCCCGTTCGTCACCGAGGTGATCGGCACCTCGTCGGGGTCGAACCCCGGCCAGAGCCCGGAGAACATCTCCCGGCTGACGTTGCCGTGCAGCAGCGAGACCCCGTTGGCGCGCTGGGCGAGCCGCAGTCCCATCACCGCCATGTTGAAGAGGTTGGGTTCGCCGCCGGGGTAGGTCTCCATGCCGAGCCGCAGGATGTGCTCCACCCCGATCCCGGGGAGTTCGGCGTCGGCACCGAAGTGGTGGGCGACCAGCTCACGGTCGAAGCGGTCGATGCCGGCCGGGACGGGCGTGTGCGTGGTGAAGACCGTGCCGGCCCGGACCGCCTCCAGGGCGGAGTCGAAGTCCAGCCCGGTGGCGACCAGTTCGGCGATCCGCTCCAGGCCGAGGAAGCCGGCGTGGCCCTCGTTGGTGTGGAACACCTCCGGCTCGGGGTGGCCGGTCAGCCGGCAGTACGTCCGTACGGCCCGCACACCCCCTATCCCGAGCAGCATCTCCTGGAGCAGCCGGTGCTCGCTGCCGCCGCCGTAGAGCCGGTCGGTGACCTGGCGTTCGACGAGGTCGTTCTCCTCCACGTCCGAGTCCAGCATCAGCAGCGGCACCCTGCCGACCTGGGCCAGCCAGACGCGGGCGCGCAGCAGTCTGCCGCCGGGCAGTGCGAGGGAGACGTGCGCCGGGGTGCCGTCGGCCTCCTTCAGCAGCGCCACGGGGAGTTCGTTGGGGTCGAGGACGGGATAGTGCTCCTGCTGCCAGCCGTCCCGGGACAGGGTCTGCCGGAAGTAGCCGTGCCGGTAGAGCAGGCCGACGCCGATCAGCGGGACGCCGAGGTCGCTGGCCGACTTGAGGTGGTCGCCGGCGAGGATGCCGAGGCCGCCGGAGTACTGGGGCAGGGCTGCCGTGATGCCGAACTCGGGTGAGAAGTAGGCGACGGCGGCGGGGAGTTCGGCGGACCGCTCCCCCGACTGGTACCAGCGGTCGCCGGCCAGATAGTCGCCCAGGTCATCGGCGACCGCCGTCAGCCGGCGCAGGAAACGGCGGTCGCCGGCCAGCTCGGCGAGGCGCGCCGGCGGCACACTGCCGAGCAGCCGCACCGGGTCGCCCTTCGAGGCTGCCCAGCGCTCGGGGTCGACGGCCTGGAAGAGGTCACGTGTCTCGGCGTGCCAGGACCACCGCAGATTACGGGCCAGGTCGCTGAGTGGCCGGAGGGGGTCGGGGAGAACGGGACGGACGGTGAACCGACGGATCGCCTTCACATTCCACCTCGTGCAGTTCGCGTTCGCGTGGGAGCCGTACGGCGGTGTGCGGCTCGCGTCTGTGTCGACGGTACCGGTGCCGGGGGTGTCGAGGGGCGGGGATCCGGACCGCCTCCTCGTCCGTCCCGCTCCCGCGCCGGACGCCGCTTGCCGAAGAGAGGCCGGCGTCGGAGCGATGCACCAGCGCGTCCCGGTCCGCGCCGCAACGGTGTGCGGCACTCCGGCCGGGACGGTGCTTGACGTGCGCGGGGTGGTACGGGGGCAGGTTTTCATCCGCTCGGCCGGGGAACGAGAGTTCTCTCATCGAATGCGTGACCTCTCGTCGCGGTGCTCGCTTGACGTGGTGAGGAATAGTCGCGTACCGGTTCGCGCCGCCCTCGCGGCGTCAGGAGGAAACGAGAGACGGCAACGGCCGGTCTTGTGCGTAGACATACGGCTGAGTAGTTAACAAAGTGCCGGATTGGCCACCCGAATAGGGTGGGAAGGTTCCTCCGGTACACCCGACAGACACAGGACTGACACCAGGCAGCGGTACAACTCCAGGTACACCCCGCAGGACCCACCTCCCCACCACTCATCCGCCCACACCCACGTTGCCGCGGACAGGAGCGGTCATGCCCGCCACGCACCATTCCTCAGCACCTCCGGCCCGGCGCACGACACCCGGCCCGCCGCCCCCCGCGGACGAGGCCACCGCCGTCGGCCGCATACCCGTCCTCGACGTCCGCCCGCTGGTCCAGCAGGGGCGCCGGCCCGCCAAGGCGGTCACCGGGGAGTCGTTCGAGGTCACCGCCACCGTCTTCCGCGAGGGCCATGACGCCGTCGCCGCCAACGTCGTCCTGAAGGACCCGAAGGGCCGACCGGGCCCCTGGACCCCGATGCGGGAGCTCGCCCCGGGCACCGACCGCTGGGGCGCCACCGTCACCGTCGACGGGAAACCGGGCCGCTGGACCTACCAGGTCGAGGCATGGGGAGATCCGGTCACCACCTGGCGCCACCACGCGCAGATCAAGATCCCGGCGGGCATCGACACCGATCTGGTCCTGGAGGAGGGCGCCCGGCTCTACGAACGGGCCGCCGCCGGGGTCCCGAAGGCAAAAAAACGGGAAATCCTGCTGACCGCGGCCGCCGCCCTCCGCGACGAGGAACGGCCCGCCCCCTGGCGCCTGGCCGCCGCCCTCGCTCCCGAGGTGGACAAGGTCCTGGCCCGTCATCCGCTGCGGGAGCTGGTCACCGCCTCCGAGCCGCTGCCGCTGCTCGTCGAGCGCGAACGGGCCCTGTACGGCTCCTGGTAC
>NZ_JBFBJL010000131.1:0-11494 GCF_040686075.1 Streptomyces sp. NPDC086519 | reverse complement strand
CCGAGTTCCAACACGTACTCGAAGGCCTGACCTTCCACACCCCCACCCTCCCCCTCCTCTCCCACACCACCGGACAACTCGCCGACCCCGACGCCATACGCACCCCCGCCTACTGGGCACACCACATACGCGCGACCGTACGCTTCGCCGACGGCATCCAAGCCCTCGCCGACCACGGCGTCACCACCTACCTCGAACTCGGCCCCGACAGCACCCTCACCGCCATGGCCCGCGAAAACCTGGACCACGACAGTGACACCACCCTCGTCCCCGCACTGCGCCGCGGCGGCGACGAGGTGCGCACCCTCACCTCCGCCCTCGCCCGACTCCACATCGCCGGCGTCCCCGTCGACCTCGGTGTGTCCCTCCCGCCCGTTCACCTTCCCGAGCTGCCGACCTACGCCTTCCAGCGCGCGCACTACTGGCTGACCGGCGAGGGCGGCCCCGGTGCCGCCGATGATGCCGACGCCCGTTTCTGGGATGCCGTCGAGCGCGAGGACCTCGGGTCCGTGGGTGAGGCGCTGGGGGTGCGGGACGGTGCGGAGCTGGACGCCGTCGGCGGGGCGCTGGGCGTGCTGTCGGCGTGGCGGCGCCGGCGTGACGAGCGGGTCGCGGCGGACCGGCTGCGCTACGAGGTGCTGTGGAAGCCGCTGCCCGGCGCCGCGTCCGGGGTGCCGTCCGGCACCTGGCTGGTCGTGCTGCCGGACGGCGGCGATGCCGAGGAGTACGCCGAGCGGGTCGCGCCGGCGCTGGACCGGCAGGGGCTGCGCACTGTCGTCGTACAGGCCGGGGCCGCCGCCGACCGGGGCGGGCTGGCCGAGACGCTGCGGGGCGCGCTGGCGGGAGTGGACGACGTCGGCGGCGTCCTGTCGCTGCTCGCGCTCGACCGGCGTCCGCGGCCGGGCGGTGCCACCCTCACCGAGGGTGTCGCGGCGACCCTGGCGCTGGTGCAGGCGCTCGGCGACCTGGGCTCGGGGCACCGGTTGTACTGCGCCACCCGGGGCGCGATCACCGTCGGTGGCACGGACGGCATCGACGCCCCCGAGCAGGCCGCCGTGTGGGGGCTCGGGCTCGCCGTGGCGCTGGAACAGCCGGACCGCTGGGGCGGGTTGGTCGACCTGCCCGAGGTGTTCGACGAGCGGGCCGCCCGCACGCTGCTCGGGGTGCTGGCCGCCCCGGACGGTGAGGACCAGTTCGCGGTCCGGCCCACGGGCGCGCTGGTGCGCAGGATGAGCGGCCGTCCGCTGCTCCCGGGCGCGACGGCGGGACCGGAGTGGCGGCCACGCGGCACCGTGCTGGTCACCGGCGGCACCGAGGGCCTCGGCCGGCACGCCGCGCGCTGGCTCGCCGAGGCCGGGGCCGAGCACCTGGTGCTGACGGTCTCGTCGGACCCGGAGGCGCCACGGGTGCGGAAGGTGCGTGACGAGCTGAGCGCGCACGGCACGAAGATCACCGTTCGTCAGGTCGACCTCGGCGACCGGGAGGCGCTCGCGCGGCTGCTCTCCGGGCCCGCCGTCGCGCCGGGACTCTCCGGCGTCGTGCACACCGCCGACCTCGCGCGCGTCGCCCAGGCGGACGTCACCACCGTCGAGGAACTGGCGGAGACGCTGGCGGCCAAGGTCGACGGGCTGTGGCACCTCGACGCGCTGCTGACCGGACGGGACCTGGACCTGTTCGTCGTCTTCTCCTCCGTCGCCAGTGTGTGGGGCGGCGGTGGGCAGGGGCTCATCGGTGCCGCCAACGCCCAGCTCGACGCGCTGATCGAACGGCGGCGGGCGCGGGGGCTGACGGCCACCTCGGTGGCCTGGGGTGTGATCGACGGGTTCGGTGTGGCGTCCGACGCCGCTGCGCGGGAGCAGTTGCGCCGGCGTGGTGTGCTGCCGATGGCACCCGAGGAGGCCATGGCGGCGCTCACGCTCGCGGTGCGGGGCGACGACACGCGGGTGGCCGTGGTGGACGTCGACTGGGCGGCGTTCGTGCCCGCCTTCACCTCGCTGCGGCCGAGCCCGCTGATCGGCGACCTGCCGGGCGTACGGGAGATCGTCGACGGTCTGACGGCGGCGGACGATCCCGGCGACGAGTCGGCCTCGGAGTTCCTGCGGCAGCTCGCCGCGGCCTCCGACGCCGAGCGGGAACGCGCGCTGATGAAGGCGGTCCGCGAGCACACGGCACTCGCGCTGGGACACAGCGGCGCCGAGGCCGTGAAGCCGGGGCGCGCCTTCCAGGAGATGGGCTTCGACTCGCTCGCCGCGGTCAACCTGCGCAACACCCTCGGCGCCGCCCTGGGCACCAAGCTGCCCGCCACCCTCGTCTTCGACTACCCCACGCCCGCCGCGCTGGTGGAGCACCTGCGCACCGAACTGCTCGCGGACGCGGCCGACGAGGAGCTGAGCGAGGCGGACGAGGAGGAGCTCCGCCGGACGCTGGCCTCGGTTCCGTTCAGCCGGTTCCGGGAGGCCGGGCTGCTGGACGCGCTGCGGCAGCTCGCCCGGGCGGCCGGCGCGGACGGACCGGACGACGGCGGGCAGTCGCCGTCCGCCACGGCCGCCGCCGAGGAACTCGACCTGATCAACGCAATGGACGTCGCCGGGCTGGTCCAACGAGCGCTGGACGGGAACCGGTTGTGATCGCGCACTCGACACGGTGGGAGCAGCCATGAGCAGCGGCCAGACTGAACAGATCGTCGAAGCGCTGCGCGCCTCGTTGAAGGACAACGCCCGGCTGAGGCACGAGTACGACAAGGCGGTCGCGGCCACCACCGCGCCCGTCGCCGTCGTCGGCATGGCCTGCCGCCTGCCGGGCGGGGTGTCCTCGCCCGAGGAGCTGTGGGAGCTGGTGTCCGGCGGGGGCGACGGCATCACCGGGTTCCCGGCCGACCGCGGCTGGGACCTGGACAACCTGTTCCACCCCGACCCCGACCACCCCGGCACCAGCTATGCCAGCGAGGGCGGCTTCCTGCACGACGCAGGGATGTTCGACGCGGGTTTCTTCGGCATCTCGCCGCGCGAGGCCGTGGCGATGGACCCGCAGCAGCGGATCATGCTGGAGCTGTCCTGGGAGGTGCTGGAGCGGGCCGGCATCGACCCTACGAGCCTGCGCGGCAAGGACGTCGGCGTGTACTCCGGCATCGCCTTCCACGACTACGGCGCCGGAGTGCCCGAGGTCCCCGACGAACTCGCGGGCTTCCTCCTCACGGGCGGGGCGGGCAGTGTGCTGTCGGGCCGGGTGTCGTACGTGCTGGGCTTCGAGGGGCCGGCGGTGACCGTGGACACGGCGTGCTCGTCGTCGCTGGTCACCCTGCACCTGGCGGCGCAGGCGCTGCGCGCGGGAGAGTGCTCGCTGGCGCTGGCCGGCGGGGTCACGGTGATGGCGGAATCGGACGCGTTCGTCGGCTTCTCGCGGCAGCGCGGGCTCGCCCCCGACGGCCGGTGCAAGGCGTTCGCGGCGGCGGCGGACGGTACCGGGTTCGCCGAGGGCGCCGGGGTGCTGCTCCTGGAGAAGCTGTCCGACGCGGTCGAGGCGGGCCATCCGGTACTCGCGGTGGTACGGGGCTCGGCAGTCAACCAGGACGGCGCGTCGAACGGACTGACGGCGCCGAACGGCCCTTCGCAGCGGCGCGTCATCCGGCGGGCGCTGAACAACGCCCGGCTGACCGCCGCCGAGGTGGACGTGGTGGAGGCACACGGCACCGGTACGGCGCTGGGCGACCCCATCGAGGCGCAGGCGCTGCTGGCCACCTACGGCCGGGACCGCGAACGTCCGCTGTGGCTGGGGTCGGTCAAGTCGAACATCGGGCACACGCAGGCAGCCGCCGGAGCGGCCGGAGTCATCAAGATGGTCATGGCGATGCGGCACGGAGTGCTGCCGCGGACGTTGCATGTGGATGCCCCGACACCGCAGGTGGACTGGTCGGCGGGGGCCGTGGAGCTGCTGACCGAGGAGCGGGCGTGGCCGGAGACGGGACGGCCGCGCCGGGCCGCCGTGTCCGGCTTCGGCATCAGCGGCACCAACGCCCACGTGATCCTGGAGGAGGCCCCGGCCGCCACCGATCCAGTGGACAAAGCGGTTTCCGGGAAGCCTCTCCTGACCGGCGCCCCCGTGCCGCTGCTGGTCTCCGGGCGCGGCGAGGCCGCGCTGCGCGCCCAGGCCGAGCGGCTGCGGTCGTACGTGACGGACCGTCCCGGCGTGGCGCTGACGGACCTCGGCCGGTCGCTGGCCACCGGGCGCGCGGCGCTGGAACAGCGCGGTGTCGTACTGGCCGCCGGCCGGGACGCCGCGCTGCGCGGCCTGGCCGCGCTGGCCGAGAACACCCCGGTGCCCGAGGTGGTGCGGGGCGACGGCGGCCCGGCCACCGGGCACACCGTCTTCGTCTTCCCCGGCCAGGGCTCGCAGTGGCCCGGTATGGCGGCCGAACTCCTCGACTCCTCCCCCGTGTTCGCCGCCCGGTTCGCCGAGTGCGACGAGGCGCTGCGCCGCCACCTCGACTGGTCCGTCACCGACGTCGTCCGGGGCGCCGCGTCGGCGCCGTCCATGGAGCGCATCGAGGTGCTCCAGCCCGCGCTGTTCGCGGTGCACGTGTCGCTGGCCGCGGTGTGGACGGCGGCCGGGGTGGCACCGGCGGCGGTGGTCGGCCACAGCCAGGGGGAGATCGCGGCGGCGTACGTCGCCGGGGCGCTGACGCTGGAGGAGGCGGCCCGTATCGTCGTGCTGCGCAGCGCCCTGTTCGCCGAGGAGCTGGTCGGCAAGGGCGCGGTGGCCTCCGTCGCCGCCTCCGCCGACGCGGTGGAGAGGCGGCTCGCGGCGTGGGACGGGCGGCTGGCCGTCGCCGGCCGCAACGGGCCCGCCGCGGTCACGGTCGCCGGTGAGGAGGCGGCGCTCGCGGAGTTCGTGGCCGGCTGCGAGGCCGACGGCCTGCGGGCCCGTGTCGTCGGCTCCACGGTCGCCTCGCACTGCGCCCAGGTCGATCCGCTGCGCGACCGTATCCTCGCGATGTTCGCCGACGTCCGTCCGCGCCGCTCGGCCGTCCCGTTCTACTCGACGGTCACCGGCGGCGCGTTCGACACCGCCGGCCTGGACGCCGAGTACTGGTTCAGCAACGCCCGCCGCCCGGTGGACTTCGAGGCCGCCGTGCGCGAACTGCTCGCCGACGGCTTCGGGTTCTTCGTGGAGTCCAGCGCCCACCCCGTGTTGGTCACCGCCATGCAGCAGCTCTTCGAGGACGCCGGGGCCGAGGCGGTCGCCGTGGGCTCGCTGCGGCGCGGCGAGGGCGGCGCACCCCGGATGCTGGCCTCGCTCGCGGAGGGACACGTGGGCGGGCTGCCCGTCGACTGGTCCGCGGTCCTTGCCGGTGCGGCGGACTCCGACGGGGGCGCCGGGGACGCCGGCGGCCCGGAGCGGCCGGCCGTCACCGACCTGCCCACCTACGCCTTCCAGCACCGGCACTACTGGCTGGAGTCGGGCCAGTGGCAGGGCCACGGCGACGCCGCGAGCCTCGGACTGACACCGGCCGGGCACCCGCTGCTCGGCGCGGTCACCGAGATCTCCGGGACCGGAACCGGCTCCGCATCCGGCTCCGGCTCCGTGCTGTTCACCTCCCGCCTGTCGCTGCGCACCCACCCCTGGCTGGCCGACCACGCGGCGGGTGGCACGGTGCTGCTGCCCGGCGCGGCCTTCGTGGAGCTGGCGGTGCGCGCCGGGGACGAGGTGGGCTGCCCCACCCTGGAGGAGCTCGTCGTCGAGGCGCCGCTGCCCCTGGCCGAGGGCGACGGCGTACGCGTACAGGTCCTCGTCGGCGAGGCGGACGAGCAGGGCCGCCGCCCGCTGTCCGTGCGCTCCCGCCCCGCGGACGCCGACCCCGGCGCGGCCTGGACCCGGCACGTCAGCGGCTTCCTGGCCCCGGCCGCCGGCACCCCGCCGGAGGCCTTGGCCCCGTGGCCGCCGGCCGGGGCGGTCCCGGTCGGCCCGGAGCGGGTGACGGAGGCGTACGAGGAGATGGCCGCCGCCGGATACGGTTACGGGCCGGCGTTCCGGGGCCTGCGCGCGGTGTGGACGCGGGGCGAGGAGGTGTTCGCCGAGGTCGCCCTCGCCGAGGACCAGGGGCTGTCCGCCGACGGGTTCGGACTGCACCCTGTGCTGCTGGACTCCGCCATGCACGCCATCGGCTTCCGCGCCCCGGTCGGCGCCGACGCCGCGCTCGCCCTGCCCTTCGCCTACCGCGACGTCGCCCTGCACGCCGCCGGGGCGACCGCGCTGCGCGTCCGCGTCACCCCGCGCGGCGCCGACGAGGTCGCCCTGCACCTGGCGGACGGCACGGGCGCGCCCGTCGCCACCGTCGGCTCGGTGGTGTCCCGGCCGCTCGCCACGGACCTGCCCGCCATCCGTACCGCCCCCGTCCGCGACCGTTTGTTCCGCGTCGGCTGGGACGAACTCCCCGCGCCCGGCCCCGTCGAGGACGCGCCGCACCCCGTGCCGGTGGCGACCGCCGAGGACATCCGTGAACTCGCCGAGACCGCCGACCTGGGCATCCCCGAGACGCTGCTCCTCGAACTGGAAGCGGCGGCTGACGGGCTGAACGCCGACGCCGTCCGTGACGTCGCCGGCCGGGTCCTCGACCTGCTCCAGACCTGGCTGGCCGCGCCCGAACTGGACGACACCCGGCTGCTGGTCCTCACCCACGGCGCGGTCGCCGTGCACCACGACCGTGAACTCACCGACCCCGCCGCCGCGACCGCCCTCGGCCTGCTGCGGTCCGCGCAGGCCGAGAACCCCGACCGGATCACCCTCGTGGACACCGACGGAGCCCGGGCGTCCCGCGCCCTGCTGCCCGCCGTCCTCACCGGCACCGAACCCCAGCTCGCCCTGCGCGACGGCGTCCGCTTCGCCCGCCGGCTCACCCGCGCCGAAACCACCGGCGCGCTCACCGCCCCCGCGGACGCGGCGGCGTGGCGGCTGGAGCCCGGCAGTGACGGCACCCTCGAAGGACTGGCGCTGCGCCCCTCCCCCGCCGCGCTCGAACCGCTCGCCGCCGGGCAGGTCCGCGTCGAGGTACGGGCCGCGGGCCTGAACTTCCTGGACGTCCTGGTCGCGCTCGGCATGAACAAGGTCGACGCCACCCTCGGCAACGAGGGCGCGGGCATCGTCACCGAGACCGGCCCCGACGTCACCGCACTCGCCGTCGGCGACCGGGTGATGGGCCTGTTCCCCGATGCCGTCGGCCCGCTCGCCGTCGCCGACCAGCGCACCGTCACCAGGATCCCGGACGGCTGGACCTTCCAGCAGGCCGCCTCCGTACCCATGGCCTTCCTCACCGCCTACTACGGTCTGCGCGACCTCGCCGGGCTGCGCGCGGGCGAGACGGTCCTCGTGCACGCCGCCGCCGGCGGTGTCGGCATGGCCGCCGTGCAGCTGGCCCGGCACTGGGGCGCCGACGTCCTCGCCACCGCGTCCCCCGCCAAGTGGGACACCGTGCGCGCCACCGGCGTCCCCGCCGACCGCATCGCCGGCTCCCGCACCACGGAGTTCGAACGCCGCTTCCTCGACGTCACGCAGGGCCGCGGCGCCGACATCGTCCTCGACTCGCTGGCCGGCGACCTGGTCGACGCCTCCCTGCGGCTGCTGCCGCGCGGCGGGCGCTTCCTGGAGATGGGCAAGAGCGACCTGCGCAACCCCGCCGAGGTGGCGACCGCCCACCCCGGCGTCGTCTACCGGGCGTTCTCCCTCCACGAGGCGGGCGACGACCGTATAGGGGAGATGCTGCGGGACCTGGCCGCCCTCTTCGAGCAGGGTGTCCTGCGTCCCCTTCCGCTGCACACCTGGGACGTACGGGAGGCCCCGGCCGCCTTCCGGTTCATGAGCCAGGGCCGGCACACCGGCAAGAACGTCTTCACCCTGCCCCGCCCCCTCGACTCCGACGGCACCGTGCTGGTCACCGGCGGCACGGGCACCCTGGGCCGCCTGGTGGCCCGGCACATGGTCACCGAGCACGGTGTGCGCCACGTCGTCCTGGCCGGGCGGCGCGGCCGGGCCGCCGACGGCGTGCCCGAGCTGGAGGACGAGCTGCTCGCCCTGGGCGCCGCCACCGTCCGCACCGTCGCCTGCGACGTCGCCGACCGAGCCGCGGCGGCCGCCCTGCTCGCCTCGATCCCGCCGGACGCCCCGCTGACCGCCGTGGTGCACGCCGCCGGACTCCTGGACGACGGTGTGATCACCGCCCTGACACCGGAGCGGCTGGCCGCGACGTTCCGGCCCAAGGTGGACGCCGCGCTCAACCTGCACGAGCTGACGGCCACGCTGCCGCTGAGCGCCTTCGTCCTCTTCTCCTCCGGAGCCGGCACCTTCGACTCCCCGGGCCAGGGCAACTACTCCGCCGCGAACGCCTTCCTCGACGCGCTCGCCCGCCACCGGCACGCCGCCGGGCTGCCCGCCACCTCCCTCGCCTGGGGGCTGTGGGGCCAGGTCACCGACATGAGCGCCCACCTCGACGACACCGACCAGCGACGCATGGCCGAGGGTGGCATGCTCGCCCTGTCCGTGCCCGAGGGCATGGAGCTGTTCGACGCCGCCCTGCGCACCCCCGCCGCCGTCCTGGTGCCTGCCCGCATGGACTTCGCCGCCCTGCGCGGCCTGGCCGGCGCCGGCACCCTGCCCGCGCTGCTGGCCTCCCTCGTCCGGGCCCCGCGCCGGGCCGTCGACAACCCGGCGGCGGACACCGACGACCTGGCCGGCCGGCTCGCCAGGGCGACCGCGGGACAGCAGGAGAAGATCCTGCTCGACCTGGTCCAGCAGGAGGCCGCCGCCGTCCTCGGCCACTCCTCCGCCGACGCCGTCGACCCCCACCAGCCCTTCAAGGAGATCGGCTTCGACTCGCTCACCGCGGTCGAGCTGCGCAACCGTCTCTCCCGCCGGGCCGGCACCCGGCTGCCCGCCACGCTCGTCTTCGACCACCCCGCACCCACCGCCCTGGCCCGCTTCCTCCTCGCCGAGCTGGGCCAGGAGGTCGACCCGGCCGAGCTGCTGCTGACCGAACTCGACGCCATGGCCGCGACGCTGGCCGGGACCAGCCCCGACGCATCGACCCACGCCACCGTCCTGACCCGCCTGAACGCGCTCGTCGAGCAGTGGAGGACGGCCGCGGACCCGGCCCACACCGGTACCGATATCGAGGAGTTCGACGTGGACACCGCGACCGACGAGGACATGTTCGACCTCATCGACCGGGAGTTCGGCACCACCTGACCGACCGCGACCTCCGACCACAGGCCCAGCCCAGGCCCCGGCCCGGCAGACCTCCGACGCGTTTCCATCAGGAGCGAACTCTCATGGCAGATGACGGGAAGCTGCGTGACTACCTCAAGCGCGTGCTGGCGGACGCCCGCCGTTCCCAGCAGCGGGTCCGCGAACTGGAGGCCGAGCGGTCCGAGCCGATCGCCGTCGTGGCGATGGCCTGCCGCCTCCCGGGCGGCGTCACCTCCCCCGAGGAACTGTGGGACCTGGTGCGCCGCGGCCACGACGGCATCACGCCCTTCCCCGAGGACCGCGGCTGGGACCTGCCCGGCCTCTTCCACCCCGACCCCGACCACCACGGCACCAGCTACGTCCGCGAGGGCGGCTTCCTGCACGACGCGGGCGACTTCGACGCCGCCTTCTTCGGCATCTCCCCGCGCGAAGCGGTCACCATGGACCCGCAGCAGCGCCTCCTGCTCGAACTGTCCTGGGAGACCTTCGAACGCGCGGGCATCGACCCGACCGCGTGGCGCGGCAAGGACGTCGGGGTCTTCGCCGGCTTCGCGGGCAGCGACTACGGCAGCGAACTCACCAGACTCCCGGAGGAGTTGGAGAGCTACCTGATGACCTCCGGGGCGGGCAGCGTGCTGTCCGGCCGGATCTCCTACACCTTCGGCTTCGAGGGCCCCGCCGTCACCGTCGACACCGCCTGCTCAGCCTCCCTGGTGGCCCTCCACCTCGCGGCGCGGGCCCTGCGCGCGGGTGACTGTTCCATGGCCCTCGCCGCAGGTGTCACCGTCCTCGGCACCCCCCGCGCCTACATCGGTTTCTCCCGGCAGCGCGGCCTCGCCGCCGACGCCCGCTGCAAGGCGTTCGCCGCCGCCGCGGACGGCACGGTCTTCGCCGAGGGCGCGGGCGTCCTGCTCCTCGAACGGCTGTCGGACGCCCAGCGCCTGGGCCACCGGGTGCTGGCGGTGCTGCGCGGCAGCGCGGTCAACCAGGACGGCGCCTCCAACGGCCTCACCGCCCCCAACGGCCCCTCCCAGCAGCGCGTCATCCGCCAGGCTCTGGCCGACGCCCGCCTCACCGCGTCCGACGTCGACGCGGTCGAGGCACACGGCACGGGCACGGCCCTCGGCGACCCCATCGAGGCCCAGGCGGTACTGGCCACCTACGGACAGGGCCGCCCCGCGGACCGTCCGCTGTGGCTGGGCTCGCTGAAGTCGAACATCGGGCACGCCCAGGGCGCCGCGGGCGTCGCGGGCGTCATCAAGACGGTACTGGCCCTCCAGCACGGAATCCTGCCGCGCACCCTGCACGTAGACGCCCCCACCCCGCAGGTCGACTGGTCGGCGGGCGCGGTGGAACTGCTGACGGAACAGCGGCCCTGGCCCGAGGTCGAACGGCCCCGCCGGGCGGGTGTCTCCGCGTTCGGCATCAGCGGCACCAACGCCCACGTGATCCTGGAACAGGCCGCGGAACAGGAGCCGGCCCAGACACCGGGCCCGGCCGCCCTCCCCGTGATGCCGTTGCTCCTCTCCGGACACGGCACGGCAGCCCTGCGGGCGCAGGCACGGCAGGTACGGGACCACGCCGGGGCACACGCGGAGGTGGACCTGCCCGCCTTGGGCGCCGCGCTGGCCCTGGGCCGGGCCGCGCTGCCGGACCGCGCGGTGGTCCTGGCCCGCGACCGGAACGAGGCGCTGACAGGCCTGGGCGCGGTGGCGCGGGGCGAGACGGCACCCGGAGTCGTGACGGGCACGGTGACACGCGGACGGCTGGCTGTGCTGTTCACCGGCCAGGGCTCCCAACGGGCCGGGATGGGGCGTGGGCTGTACGAAGCGTTCCCCGTATACCGCGAAGCCTTCGACGAGGTGTGCGCGGCCCTCGGCGGAGACATCCGCGACGTCGTCCTCGGTGACGACCAGGACCGCCTCGACCGGACCATGTACGCACAGGCCGCACTGTTCGCCCTGGAAGTCGCCCTGTACCGGCTCATCGCCTCCTGGGGCATCACACCCGACATCGTCGGCGGACACTCCATCGGCGAGGTGACAGCCGCACACATCGCAGGCGTGCTGTCACTCAAGGACGCCGCCACACTGGTCACCACCCGCGGACGCCTGATGGAAGCACTGCCCGAAGGCGGCGCGATGGTCGCCGTGGCCACCACCGAGCACAACATCCCCCCACACCCCGGCGTGGACATCGCGGCGGTCAACAGCCCCACCTCCACCGTCCTCTCCGGCGACGAACAACCCGTACTCAAAGC
>NZ_JBFBJL010000130.1:0-11852 GCF_040686075.1 Streptomyces sp. NPDC086519 | reverse complement strand
GAAGAGCCTGCGCCAGCGCCTGGCGAACTACTTCCAGGACCTGGCGAGCCTGCACCCCCGCACCCGGACGATGGTCACCACCGCGGCGTCCGTGGCTCCCCCCGGCCCGGCGGCCGGCCCGAGGGAATCTCCTCGGGCGGACGGCCCGACGGACCTCCCGGCACCACCAGAGAGCGAGAGTCACCCATGGCCACGATGAAGTCCGTACAGACCGGTGGCGTCGGCAGGATCGAGGTCGTGGACGTCGAGCGTCCCGCGCCCGGTCCGAAGGACGTGCTGCTGAAGATCCGCGCGGGCGGCATCTGCGGCACCGACGTCACCTTCCTGCACATGGGCGGCATGCCCGCCCGCGCCCACCTGGGCGGCGGCCTGGTCCCGATCGCCCTGGGCCATGAGCCGGCCGGCGAGGTCGTCGAGGCCGGCGCCGAGGTCACGGGGCTGAAGGCGGGTGACCGCGTGGTGGTGAACCCGCAGGACGCGCCCACCGGGATCATCGGCTGCGGCGGCCGGTACGGCGCCCTCAGCGAGTACCTGCTGATCGAGAACGCCGAGGTGGGCCGGAGCCTCGCGGTGTTCCCGGACAACGTGCCGTTCGAGGTCGCCTCCCTCAACGAACCGATGGCGGTGTCCCGGCACGCGGTCAACCGCTCCCAGGCCGAGCCGGACGACAAGGTGGTCGTCTTCGGCGCCGGACCGATCGGGCTGGGCGCGGCGATCTGGCTCAAGCTGCGGGGTGTGCGGCACGTGGTCGTCGCCGATGTCATCCCGGCCCGACTGGAGAAGGCGCTGGCCGTGGGCGCGGACGCCGTGATCAACTCGGCGGAGGAGGACGTCACCGCGCGGCTGACCGAACTGCACGGGCAGAGCGCCAACGCCCTGGGCCAGCCCCGACCGGGCACGGACGTCTTCATCGACGCGGCCGGCGCCCCGGCCGTCTTCAACACCGTGGTCGCCAACGCCCGGTGGCACGCCAGGCTGGTCATGGTCGCCGTGCAGAAGAAGGGCGAGATCGACCTCGGCGGGATGCTGCGCAGCGAGCTGACCCTCATCGCCTCGCAGGGCTACCCGACGGAGATCTTCGAGGTCACCCCCGAACTGGTCGAGCACCACGAGCGGTTCGCGCAGCTGATCAGCCACCGTGTCCCGTTCACCGACGTGCACCGCGCCTTCGAACTGGCGCTGACGCCGGGGGCCGCGGAGAAGGTCGTCGTCACCTTCGACGCGTAGCGGAGACGGGCGCCAGCCACAGCCCGAGGAGCGCGTCGGTGAGCCCGGTGGCCGCGTCGCTCCAGGTGGCGCGCGGGGTGGCGGTGCCCTCGGCCAGGGCGCGCTCCCGCTCGGCGCAGGTGTGCAGGATCAGCGTCCTCGCCATCAGGCCGCGTTCGGTGCGGACCTCGGCGGGCAGTTCCGGCAGCCGCCGGTTCAGCGCGTCGACGGCCTGGCGCAGCGACGGCGAGGCGAGGGACTCCTCGACCATGATGTCGTAGAGGGCGGGGTCCGTCATGACCTGGGCGCAGAAGCGGGCGTACCAGGTGGGGCTGCCCAGGCTCGCGAGGTGTTCGGTGATCGGGCGGACCAGGCAGTCCACCCGGTCGCGGATGTCGTCGGAGTCGCCTGCCTCGGCCAGCAGACGGAGGCGGATCTCCTCGATCCGCTCGAAGTGCCGGGCGGCGACCGCGCGGACCAGGTCGGCCTTGGTGCCGAAGTGGTAGCCGACGGCCGCGTTGTTGCCCTGGCCGGCGGCCTCGCTGACCTGGCGGTTGGAGACGGCGTACACGCCCTGTTCGGCGAAGAGCCGCTCCGCCGCGTCCAGGATGGCCTCCCGTGTCGCGCTGACCTGGTCCGCCCGAACCGTCCTGCCGGCCATGCCCACCACCGCTCCGGGACCGCGCACCACCCGGACCGGCCTGTCCCGCGAGCCGTACCGGGGCCCCGCCCGAAGCGGCGAGGTCCAGCCGAAGAAGCCTACGCGGCAGGGGCGCACCGTGTGGTCGCACCCTGCCAGTACAGTAAGTCAAGCGCCTGACTTAAATAATGCCCAGTCGCCCCATGTCCTGCCTACGGAGGCCCCGTTCCATGCCCGAAGCCCCTGTCCAGCCCGCCGGGTCCACGACACCGGCACGACCGAACCCGAACGCGGTGGTGGCGGTGCTGGCCCTGTCCGGTATCACCGTCTCGCTGATGCAGACCCTGGTGATCCCGATCGTCCCGGAGCTGCCGAAGTACCTGAACGCCTCCGCGTCCAACGCGGCCTGGGCGGTGACGGCCACCCTGCTGGCCGCCGCCGTCGCCACCCCGGTGGCCGGCCGGCTCGGTGACATGCTCGGCAAGCGGCTGATGCTGCTGGTCAGCCTGGTGCTGCTGGTGTCCGGCTCGGTGGTGGCCGCGCTGAGCGACTCGCTGGTCCCGATGATCGTGGGCCGTACCCTCCAGGGCCTCGCGGCCGCCGTGGTCCCGCTGGGCATCAGCATCATGCGCGACGAGCTGCCGCCGGAGCGCCTCGCGGGCGCGACGGCCCTGATGAGTGCCTCGCTGGGCGTCGGTGGCGCGCTCGGCCTGCCGGCCGCGGCGTTCATCGCGGACCACTACAACTGGCATGTGCTGTTCTGGACCTCCGCCGCCCTCGGTGTCGTCGCGTTCGCACTGGTCATGCTGCTGGTGCCGGAGTCCAGGGTGCGCTCGGGCGGCCACTTCGACGCGGTCGGCGCGGTGGGCCTCGCGGTCGGCCTGGTCTCGCTGTTGCTGGCCGTCTCCAAGGGCGCCGACTGGGGCTGGGCGAGCGGCACCACGCTCGGCCTGTTCGCGCTCGCGGTCCTCGTGCTGCTCGCCTGGGGCTTCTTCGAACTGCGCACCACCGAGCCGCTGGTCGACCTGCGCACCACCGTCCGCCGCCAGATCCTGTTCACCAACCTGGCCTCGATCGCGTTCGGCTTCTCGATGTTCGCGATGTCCCTGGTGCTCCCGCAGCTGCTCCAGCTGCCCACCCAGACCGGCTACGGCCTCGGCCGGTCGATGCTGACGGTCGGTCTGGTGATGGCCCCGCAGGGTCTGGTCATGATGGGCTTCGCCCCGCTGTCGGCCGCCATCACGAAGGCCAAGGGGCCGAAGATCACGCTCATGATCGGCGCGGTGATCGTCGCCGCCGGCTACGGCCTCAACATCGTCCTGATGTCCGAGGTCTGGCACCTGATCCTGGTCTCCTGCGTCATCGGCGCCGGTGTCGGCTTCGCGTACGGCGCGATGCCCGCGCTGATCATGGGCGCGGTCCCGGCGTCGGAGACGGCCGCCGCGAACAGCCTCAACACGCTGATGCGGTCCATCGGCACGTCGGTGGCGAGCGCCGTCGCCGGCGTCATCCTGGCCCAGCTGACCATCAGCCTCGGCGGCGCCACCCTGCCCTCCGAGAACGGCTTCAAGGTGGTCATGGCGATCGGTGCGGGCGCGGCCGTCCTGGCCTTCGTCCTCGCCTCCTTCCTGCCCGGCCGCCGCCCGGCGGACCCGGAGCCCGCTCAGACCCCGGCCAGGCCCACCGCGAAGTCCGTGCGCTGACCCCGGACGCGGACGGTGATCCTCGGTGGGGCGGGCCGTACCCCGGCGGGCGGCCCGCCCCCGGAACGCCGGCGTCGAGGGCACCCCGCGGCCGCTGACGGCGGGCGTCGGCCCGGCGGCGTACCGGATCGCACAGCGGGCGCCGGCCATCGTCACCGAACACGCCTCGGCCGGGTCCGTACGTCCGGGGCGGCCGGGCCCGGGACCGGCCGCCCCTCCCCGTCGCCGGTGACGGCGCCGCCAACGCGCCTGCCGCGCCCGCCTCTCGGAGACGTTTTCGGGCTGACCGGGACGCGCGAGCGGGGCCGGTCGGCCGGCGGCGCCTTCGCCGCCGTACACCAGGACGGGGGCGGCCGGCGAGTCGCTGCTCTCCCCCGCCACGCCCCGCACCCTGATCACCGGGTCCCCGGCCACGCCCGCGCCACCGAGGAGACCGCCTGGGAGCTGTTCGTCTCCCCGCTGACCGTGCGCACCCGGGTCCACCGGGCGGTGACCGAGCTGGACGCCCGGGGGCGGGCCCAACTGGTGGTGACGGCCTGCCAGTCGGGGCTGGTGCAGGCCCCGCCGCCGGTGCCGGACGCCTGAGGCCTGTTCGGGGGAACCGGTGCCGGAAGGCGCGTGCGGCGGCCGTGACCGGTTCACATCTCCTGAGTGACCGCCCTGCCGCTGATCCCGCCCATGCTCGCCACCCCCGGCCGGCTGCCGCCCGCCGCCCAGGACGCCCGCTGGGCCTACGAGACCAAGCAGGACGGCCAGCGGGTGGTCGTCTACCTGCCGGGCGACGCCAGCATGCTGCTGCGCGCCCGTTCCGGCGAGGAGATCACCGCCGCCTATCCCGAACTGCGCCCGCTGGCACAGGCGCTGGGCCGCACCCCGGCGATCCTGGACGGCGAGGTGCTGGCCGTCGACGAACACGGGCGTGCCGACTTCCAGTTGCTGCAGAGCCGGATGGGCCTGGCCCACGCCCCGGCCCGGGCGGCCCGGATGGCGGCCCGGGTCCCGGTCCACCTGGTGCTGTTCGACGTGCTGCTGCTGGCGGACCCGCTGCTCACCACGGCGTACGCGGAACGTCGCAGACGCCTGGAGTCCCTGTCCCTGCAAGGCCCGTACTGGTCGACGCCGCGAGCCGTCGTCGGGCACGGCGCCGAGGCGCTGCGGGCGACCCGGGAGCACGGTCTGGAGGGCCTGGTCTGCAAGCGCCTGGACTCGGTGTACGAGCCGGGGGTGCGGTCCCGCGCCTGGATCAAGATCCGGAACATGCGGGCCGAGGACGTGATCGTCGGCGGCTGGCTGCCGGGCAAGGGGCGGCTGACCGGGCTGCCGGGCGCGGTGCTGGTCGGCCAGCGGTCCGCCGACGGGCGGCTGCGGTACGTCGGCGGGGTGGGCACCGGCTGGAGCACGGCGGAGCGGACCGAACTGGCCGCGCTGCTGCGGGCCGCCGCGACCGGCTCGTGCCCCTTCGACCCGGCGCCGCCGGTCCCGGGCGCCCACTGGGTGCTGCCCCGGCTGGTCGGTGAGGTCAGCTACAGCACCCGGACCCGGGCCGGGCTGCTGCGCCAGCCGTCCTGGCTCCGGCTGCGCCCGGACCTCGCACCGGAGGAGTCGGCTGCGGACCTGCCGCCGGACCTGGGCTGACGGCCGGATCCGCCGTGCCGGCGGGGCCGGCTTCGGCGGCCTTGAGGACCGCGGTTCCGGCGTGCGGACGTCGAGCCGAAGGGGGCACGAGGACACCGGCTTCGCCGCCTGTCGCGGCCGGCCGTGCCGTCTCGCATTCGTGTGCGACCCCGGCGGCCGGTCCTGGCATGACGGTGGGACGGCTCCCGGGACAAAACCGCCGCCGGGCGCGCTGGGGTCCAACTCCCCGTGCCGTACCGGCTTCCGCGTCGGCGTCCGGCTCCCGGGCTCGGACCGCCTCGACGTCGCCGCCGGTGATCAGCACGTCGGCTCGGTGGCGGACGGCGGGGCCGGTGGGCCGCCCGCCCCGGCCGAGCGCCGCGAACTGCCGCGCCACCGCCGTCTGCTGCGCCACCGCTCTCTGCTGCGCCACCGCTCTCTGCTGCGCCGCCGCCGTCTGCTGCGCACCCCCGTCGAACCCGGCCGTATCGGGTGCGGACGCCGATCTGTTCGCCTTCGGCCGGTGGCTGGAAGGGGCCGGGGCACCGGCTCGCTGCCGCAGACGGAGGCCGACAGGATGTCGGAATCCGCGGACGGTCAGAAGGTCTATCGTGTCCTCATGTCGGTTCCCGAGTTGATCCGTATCGTCTCCCGCGACTCACCGATGGCGCTCGCTCAGGTGGCCCGTGTCCGGGCCGAGTTGGCAGCGCTGTATCCGCAGGTGCGCACCGAGGTCGTGCCGGTGAAGACCACCGGCGACAAGTGGCTCGGCGATCTCTCCAAGGTCGAGGGCAAGGGCGCGTTCACCAAGGAGGTGGACGCCGCGCTGCTGACCGGCGAGGCGGATCTCGCCGTGCACTGCGTGAAGGACGTCCCGGCGGACCGGCCGCTGCCCGCCGGGACGATGTTCGCGGCGTTCCTGAAGCGGGACGACATCCGCGACGCCCTGGTCCACCCGGGCGGGCTGACCCTGGACGAGCTGCCGCCGGGCACCCGGATCGGCACCTCCTCGGTCCGCCGGGTCGCCCAGCTGGCGGCGGCCCATCCGCATCTGGAGTGCGTGCCCTTCCGGGGCAACGCCAACCGGCGCCTGGCGAAGCTCGCCGCCGGTGAGGCGGACGCGCTGCTGCTCGCGCTGGCGGGCCTGGAGCGGATCGGCCGTACGGACGTGGTCAGCGAGGTGCTGGACCCGGAGACGATGATGCCGCCCATCGGCGCGGGCATCCTCGCCCTTCAGTGCCGGGAGGGCGACTCGGAGCTGATCGACGCGGTGAGCGCGCTCGGCGACCCGGCGACCCACCGGGAGGCCACCGCCGAGCGGATGTTCCTGCACGTGCTGCAGGGGCACTGCAACAGCCCGATCGCCGGCTACGCCCGGGTCGACGGCGGCGGTGAACTGTCGCTGCGGGCCTGTGTGTTCACTGCGGACGGCAAGACCCGGCTGAACGCCCACGAATGGGCGGGCCGCCTGGACCCGGCCACGCTCGGCACCTCGGTCGCCGTGGCCCTGCTGCGCCAGGGCGCCCGCGAGATCATCGACGGCATCCCGCACTAGGCGCTCCGCCGGCGGTGCCGGACGTGCCGTCGTTCGTCCGCGGCGCCGTCGTGGCCGGTCACGCCCGCACGGCGGTGGCCGCATATCGGATACGGCCCCGCGGCGGCCTGCTCAGGGAGCGGTGGGGCCCGGCTCCGTCTGGTCCTTGAGGAAGGCGGTCACCTGGTGGGCCAGGCTGCCCGGGCCGGCGCCCTGGCAGGCCGTGGCGGTGGTCGACTCCAGTACGCCGATGCCGCCCGCCCACAGCCGGCGCTCCGTCCATTCCTCGTCGACCCGGAGCTGGACCTGGACGTCCACCTGGGTGAGGGCGGCCTCGGGGCCGGCCGCGTAGAGGACGGCGGTGGCACGGCGCAGCGGGTAGACGTCGAAGCCCTCGATGAACTGGGAGTTGCGCCAGTCGATGAACGCGCCCTCCCCGTCGGGGCCGACCCGGACGTCGATCTGACCGTCCTCCAGTTGCACGCTGAAGTGGCCGGAGCCGCGGTTCTCGATGGTGACCCGGACACTGAAGTACGTCAGCCCGGCCGCGGCGTCGTCCCGGCCGCGCGGCGGCTCGGACTCCTCCAGGCGGTGGACGCGGACCCGCAGACCGGCATGCTCGTCGTACTCGTGCCAGTCCCCGACCACGTTCGGCTCGTACACAGTGCCCCTCTCGACTCCCGCTGTCTATCTGTGTGCTCAGCGCACTGTCAAATGGGCGGAATGCGCTGTGGCCAGGGGGTTCGCCCGCTTTGATCGCTGATCAAGCGTTGCGCAGCGGTTATCCGGCCCCGGGGTCCGGAGCGGGTCGCGGGCGCGTGCCGCACATCACGTCGGCGTGTGTCCCGCCTGCGGCGGGATCAGCGGGCCAGGCGACCGAGCAGTGCGGAGGCCGCGGTGATGCCGAGGGCGGCCGCGACCGCCAGCACGCCGAAGTCGAGGCCGAGGTGGGCGGGCGTGCCGAGCAGCAGGCCGCGCAGGGCGTCGACCTGGTAGCTCAGCGGGTTGATCCTGCTGGCCACCTGGAGCCAGCCCGGCATGATCGCGACGGGGTAGAGGGCGTTGGAGCCGAAGAACAGCGGCATGGTGATCGCCTGCCCGATGCCCATCAGCCGGTCCCGGCTCAGGACGATGCCGGCGATGCTCATCGACAGGCAGGAGAAGAACGCCGAGGCGAGGACGACGGCGAGGCCGACCCCGAGCAGCTTCAGCGGGTTCCAGGTCAGGGAGACGCCCAGGATCGCGGCGATGACGATCACCACGACGGCCTGGATCAGGGACTTGACCCCGGCCGCGAAGGCCTTGCCGGTGATGAGGGCCGAGCGGGGGGTGGGGGTGACGAGGAGCTTGTTCAGGATGCCGGCGTCGCGCTCCCAGATGATCTGGATGCCGTAGAAGATGGCGATGAACATCGCGGACTGGGCGATGATGCCGGGCGCCAGGTAGTCGAGGTAGGGGATGCCGCCGGTGGGTATCGCCCGGATCCGGGTGAAGGTCTGGCCGAAGATCAGCAGCCAGAGGGCGGGCTGGATCGCGCGGGTGTAGAGCTCGGTGCGGTCGTGGCGGAGCTTCTGCAGTTCGACCGCGCACATGGCGACGACCCGGGCGGGCAGCAGCCGCCAGCCGGAGCGCGGCCGGGGCGGGGTCAGCAGCAGGGACGTGCCCGTGCCCTCAGCCGACCCGGTTCGCGGTGCGGCGGGTGCTTCGGACATCGCGGAAACCTCCTGACCGGTCGTCGAGGCCGCTGCCGGCCACGTCGCGGAAGACGTCTTCGAGGGTGGGCAGGGCCTCGGTGCCCTGCCGTTCGGCGAGGCCGCGCCTGAGCTCGTCGGGGGTGCCGAGGGCGCGGATCCGGCCGCGGTGCATGAGGCCGACCCGGTCGCAGTGCTGGTCGGCCTCGTCCATGTAGTGGGTGGTGACCAGGACGGTCATGCCGGTGGCCGCCCGCACGGAGTTGATCTGGTCCCACACGCCGGTGCGGGCGATCGGGTCGAGGCCGATGGTCGGCTCGTCGAGGATCAGCAGCCGGGGCGCGCTGACCAGCGCCTGGGCCAGTTCGAGGCGGCGGACCATGCCACCGGAGTAGGTGCCGGCGAGCCGGTCGGCGGCGTCGGCCAGGTCGACGGCCGCCAGCGCCTCGGCCACCCGTGCGGCCCGCTCGCGCCGGGGAACGTCGAAGACGCGGGCGAACAGCTCGACGTTCTCGCGTCCGGTGAGCCCGCTGTCGGCGGACAGCTGCTGCGGGACGTAGCCGAGCAGCCGGCGCACGGCCATCCGTTCCCTGCCGGTGTCGTGGCCGAAGACGCGGACCATCCCGGCGGGGACGGGCAGCAGGGTGGTGATGCAGCGGATGGCGGTGGTCTTGCCGGCGCCGTTGGGGCCCAGCAGCCCGAAGACCTCGCCCTCGCCGACGTTCAGGTCGAGTCCGTCGACGGCCTTGGTGTCCCCGAAGCGGTAGGAGAGCCCGGTGCAGGCGACTGCGGTGGTGTCCGTTGTCATGATTCCTCGGCCTCCTCGTGCAAGGTGTCGGCCAGCCTGCGCAGCGCGGGAAGCGCCGCTCTCAGCGCCTCCCGGTCCGCCTCTGCCAGCCGCGCGACACGGCCGGCGACGAGTTCCGCGCGGCGGCGGTGCCAGTCGGCGAGCCGTTTCTCGGCGTCCTCGGTGAGCTGCAGCCGGGCGGCCCGCCGGTCGGCCGGGTCGGTCTCCCTGACCAGGTGGCCGTCCTTGACGAGCTGGTTGACCAGGGTCGACACCGAGTTGCTCGCCAGGTACAGCTCCTTGGCCGCGTCCGAGATTCCGATCCCGGGCCGGGACTCGACCAGCCGCAGCAGCTCCACCTCCGCGCCGCGCAGCCGCGGCAGGGTGAGCCCGCGGCGCAGCCGGCGGCGGATCAGCCGCTGGAGGCCGACCAACGCGTCGGCGAGTTCTTCCGGAAAGGTCTCCGATTCCACACCTGGAAGATTACCTCTGTTACAGAGATATACCCGTCAAGGAACGGTCAAAGGAAGAACCGACGAGAAGATCAACCGCCGATAGAAAGAAATACCACCCTATCGACCGTATTGTTTTGTTATGTGCCATTCGGGGCATCAGCACCTCAGTGCTTCGGACCGGAGGCACGTACGTGGGAACCGCCTTCCGCCGGCCGCCCCCGTGTCCTCCGCAGGGTCCGAGCGCGCCTCCCACGGTCTCCGTACACCAGCACCTCGCTGAGGGAGGTGCGCGCGATGCGTGCCACCTGTAAAACCAACTCCCATCCGCACGACGACGCCCCGGACACGGCCCAGGACTTCGTCCGGCTGGCCGGACTGCCCGAGGGCCCGGCGCGCCGGGCGCTCAGGGACCAGCTGGTCGAGCTGTGGCTGCCCATGGCCGAGCGGATCGCCGTACGGTTCCGCGGCCGCGGGGAGACCCTGGAGGACCTCTACCAGGTCGCCGCCCTGGGGCTGGTGAAGGCCGTCGACCACTACGACCCGGCACGCGGCCGGGCCTTCGAGGCCTACGCCGTCCCGACCATCACCGGCGAGATCAAACGCCACTTCCGCGACCACATGTGGACCCTGCACGTGCCACGCCGGGTCCAGGAGTTGCGCAACCGGGTCCGGGTCGCCCTCAAGGAACTGGGCCAGACGACCCCCGGGCGCGTCCCCACCGTCGCCGAGATCGCCGTGCGGGCCCAGCTCACCGAGAGCGAGGTACGGGCCGGGATGGAGGCCCTGGAGTGCTACTCGGCGCTGTCGCTGGACGCCGAGGTGCCCGGCGGCGACGGCTATGTGCTCGGGGACACCCTGGGCGGCCCGGACCCCGGCTACGACCTGATCGTCGACCGCACGGCCGCGGAACCCTGTCTCCAGGGGCTGCCCGAGCGCGACCGGCTCATCCTCTATCTGCGGTTCTTCCGCGGCATGACGCAGAGCCGCATCGCCGAGCAGCTGGGCATCTCGCAGATGCACGTGTCCCGCCTGCTCAGCGCCTGTTTCGAACGGCTGCGCGAGGAGCTGCTGACCGAAGCCGAGGCCGAGGCCGGCTGAGACCTCCTCGGGTCTCCTTGAGCTGGTCGCCCTCTTCCCGCAGGTGGAGGATCCGGTCCGACTCGCTCTCGCCCGTCCCTCCGTCGCGTCACCCGTATGCCCCCGCGCCACCGGGGTACTCGGCAGGCATTTCCACCGCTTCCGGTTGGAGACTGGTGGCAGACCGGTTCTCCCGCCGGCCCCGACACCAGGACACGAGTGCCATGAACGACGACACGCCTCCCCCCGGACCCACGCAGAAGAAGCGATCGGTGCTCTCCACGCACTCGGTCTTCGGTGCCCCGTGCTGGGTCAGCCTGACCAGCCGCGACCTGCAGACGACCGAGGACTTCTACAGCGCCGTGCTCGGCTGGCGATGGCGCAGCGTCCGGCTCGGCGACCATTTCCGGATCGCGCTGGCGGACGGGGCGCCGGTGGCGGGCATCGCAGCGGTCGCCGCCATGTGGCAGATGGCGGTGGCCTGGACGCCGTACTTCGCCGTACCGGACGCGGACGAGGCGGTGTCGCGGGCCCGTGAGCGGGGCGGGACGCCCGCGGTGGGGCCACTGTCCTTCCCGCCCGGCCGGGCGGCGCTGATCGCCGACCGGGACGGCGCCGTCTTCGGCATCTGGGAGGGGGAACTCGTCTCCAACTGGGAGACCTGGCGACGGGCCGCCCCGACCTTCATCCGCCTGCACACGCGCAACGCCTTCGACTCCGCGATGTTCTACGGCGAGGTACTCGGCTGGGCCTCCGACAAGCCGGGCTGCTGCGAGGTCGAGTACGAAGGCGGCGAGGTCGTGCTGCGCAGCCGGGGCGATGCCGTGGCCCGCATCGACTCGGGGGCGGTGGAGGCTGCGCCCGATCCGTCGGTACGGCCGCACTGGCAGATCCACTTCGCGGTCGCCGATGTCGCCGAGTGCGCGCGGGCCGCCGAGAAACACGGCGGCAGCGTGCTGAGCGAGGAGGACACCGAGGCGATTCTCCGGGATCCGGACGGCGCGCAGTTCACGGTGACCACGTCACGCGGGGGGCGCTGAGCCGTTGCCGGGTTCGCCCCGGTGGTCGGGTGCGGGTGCGTCGTGGCTGGTCGCGCAGTTCCCCGCGCCCCTTTCAGGGGCGTCAGGCGCAGCGCCCCTTCAGGG
>NZ_JBFBJL010000129.1:0-12424 GCF_040686075.1 Streptomyces sp. NPDC086519 | reverse complement strand
GCCGGGCTGCCGTCGTCCGGGCCGGGCTTGACCAGCAGGTGCATGCCGATCGACCGCTCCAGCGACAGGGCCGCCTTGGCTCCCGCGGCACTAGGCCGCTTCGCGTACCCGGAACGCCTCCGCGTCCCAGCTCCCGTCCAGCCGCGCCGACAGCCAACTCGGCGCCGTCGCACGGAAGTCGGCAGGCGCCAGCGCCCCGGCCCCGGCGGGCAGCGCACCCAGCAGCGGCGCCCCGGCCACCTCGGGGAGATCGGCGACATTGCAGCGCGACGCCAGGTCGGGGGAGTCGGGCCAGCTCCCGATCACCACGCCCAGCAACTCCAGCTCCCGGGCCCGCAGTTCACGGGCCGTCAGCTCGGTGGTGTTCAGCGTGCCAAGGCCGGCCGACGCCACCACCAGCACCGGCGCGTTCAGCAGCCGGGCCGCGTCGGCCAGCGTGCCGCCGGCCGGGTCGAACCGGACGAGCAGGCCGCCCGCGCCCTCCACCAGCACCAGCTCGTGCTCGGTCGCCAGCTTGGCGGCGGCCTCCGCCACGTCCTGCGGACGCACGGGGGGCGTCCCCGCCCTGCGGGCCGCCGTGCCCGGCGCCAACGGTTCGGGGAAACGGGCCACTTCGGCCGCCGTCACGGCACCGGCGAGCCGCGCCACCTCGTCGGCGTCCCCGCGCTCGTCCGGTCGTATCCCCGTCTGCGCGGCCTTCAGGACCGCCACCGAGCGGCCCGCGGCGAGCGCGGCGGCGGCGACCGCGGCCGTGGCGACCGTCTTGCCGACCTCTGTGCCCGTTCCCGTGATCACCAGGACCGGCATGCTCATCCCTCCCGCGCGGCGGCGCACACCGCGCGCGCGATCCGTGCCACGTCCGCGTCACCCGTGACGTACGGCGGCATCGTGTAGACCAGGTCGCGGAACGGCCGCAGCCACACGCCCTCGCGCACCGCGGCGGCCGTGGCGGCCGACATGTCGACGTCGTGGTCCAGCTGTACGACCCCGATGGCACCGAGGACCCGGACGTCCCGGACCCCGGAGATCTCCCGGGCGGGTGCCAGGCCGTCCCGCAGGCCCGCCTCGATCCGTTTGACCTCCGCGAGCCAGTCCTGGCCCAGCAGCAGCCCGAGGGAGGCGCAGGCCACCGAGGCGGCCAGTGGATTGCCCATGAACGTGGGGCCGTGGGCCAGCACCGGCACGTCGCCCCGCGAGATGCCCTCGGCCACCCGGGACGTGCACAGGGTCGCCGCCATCGTCAGATACCCGCCGGTCAGCGCCTTGCCCACGCACATCACGTCCGGGGTGACGGCCGCGTGGTCCGCCGCGAACAGCGCGCCGGTGCGCCCGAAGCCGGTCGCGATCTCGTCGAACACCAGCAGCACGTCGTGCGCGTCGCACGCCTCGCGCAGCACCCGCAGGTAGGCGGGGGAGTGGAACCGCATCCCGCCGGCGCCCTGCACCACCGGCTCCACGATCACCGCGGCCAGCTCGTGCGCGTGCCGCTCGACCATGGACCGCAGATGCCCGGCGTACGACTCGTCGTACTCCGCCGGCGGCGCGTCGGCGAACACCTGGCGGGGCAGCACCCCGGACCAGAGCTCGTGCATCCCGCCCTCGGGGTCGCAGACGGACATCGGCTGCCAGGTGTCGCCGTGGTAGCCGCCGCGCCAGGTCAGCAGGCGCTGCTTCGCGGGGCGGCCGAGGGAGCGCCAGTACTGCAGGCACATCTTCACCGCGACCTCGACCGACACGGACCCCGAGTCGGCGAGGAAGACATGCTCCAGACCGGCGGGCGAGATGTCGGCCAGGAGCTTCGCCAGGCGGACGGCGGGCTCGTGGGTGAGCCCGCCGAACATCACATGGCTCATCCGGCCGAGCTGGTCGTGCGCGGCCTCGTTGAGCACCGGGTGGTTGTAGCCGTGGATCGCCGCCCACCACGACGACATGCCGTCGACCAACTCGCCCGAGCCGTCCGCCAACCTCAACCGGACCCCGCTCGCCGACTCCACGACGAGCGGTTCGGCCCGGCCGGGCATCGGCCCGTACGGATGCCAGACGTGCCGGCGGTCCAGGTCCAGCAGGTCGGGGACGCTCAGGTCGGGGTCAGGCATTGGGCGCGAGATCCGTTCCGGCGCCCCGGCGGCGGACGGCGACCAGATCGGTGCGCGGCTCGCCCGCGGGGACGGCCACGGCCTCATGGGAGCCGCAGACCGACCCGCACCCGGCCTCGGCGTGCGACCCGCATCCGGCGCCCTCGGTCCCGTGCGACCCGCACACCGCGCCCTCGGCCGCGTGCGATCCGCAGCCGCCACCCTGGACCTCGGCCCGGTGCTGCGGCAGCGTCACCTCGTCCGAACCCTCCACCACGAACCCGGCGTCCGCGATCATCTCCAGGTCGGCCCGGCCGGCCTGGCCCTCGGTGGTCAGGTAGTCGCCGAGGAAGATCGAGTTGGCCAGGTGCAGCGCGAGCGGCTGCATGGTGCGCAGATGGACCTCGCGACCGCCCGCGATCCGCACCTCCACGTCGGGGCAGACGAACCGCACCATCGCCAGGATGCGCAGGCAGCGCTGCGGGGTGAGGTTCCACTCCTTGGCCAGCGGGGTGCCCTCGACCGGGATCAGGAAGTTCACCGGAACGGAGTCCGGGTCCAGCTCGCGCAGCGAGAAGACCACGTCGACCAGGTCCTCGTCCGACTCGCCCATGCCGGCGATCAGGCCCGAGCAGGCCGACAGCCCCGCCGCGTGCGCCTTGTTGACCGTGTCCACCCGGTCGGCGTACGTGTGCGTGGTCGTGATGTCCCCGTACGTCCCCTCGGACGTGTTGAGGTTGTGGTTGTACGCGTCCGCGCCCGCCTCGCGCAGCCGCTCCGCCTGGCCGTCGGAGAGCAGACCGAGGCAGGCGCACACCTCGACGTCCTCGTGCCGCTCCTTGATGGCCTTGATGGTGCCCGCGACCCGGTCCACGTCCCGGTCGGTCGGACCGCGTCCGCTGGCCACCAGGCAGACCCGCTTGGCGCCCCCGGCCAGGCCCGCGGCGGCGGCCTTGGAGGCCTCGTCGGGTTTCAGCCAGGTGTACTTCAGGATCCCGGTGGAGGAGCCCAGCCGCTGCGAGCAGTAGGAGCAGTCCTCCGGACACAGGCCCGACTTGAGGTTGACCAGGTAGTTGAGTTTCACGCGCCGGCCGAACCAGTGCCGGCGCACCTTGCCGGCCGCGGCCACCACGTCGAGCACGTCGTCGTCGGAGGTCGCCAGCACGGCGAGCGCTTCCTCGCGGGTCGGCAGCTCGCGCCGAAGCCCCTTGTCCACCAGCGTGTTCAGCAGGTCCATGAGAGCCGATCCTGTACTACGAGGCTGCTCCGGGCCAAGGAGAGTTTGCACAACCCTGTCAGTTCGACGTGTGGGTATTGCCACACAGTGGGGGACCAACGGTCCCGCTAGGGTCTGTCCACTGCCTACAAATTCACCGGAGGGGCCATGGCGTTCGGCTGGATCGACGAACAGGCGGAACAGCGCCGCCGCGCCGGACTCGTACGGACCCTGCGCCCCCGCCCCGCCGATTCGCCGCTGCTGGACCTGGCGAGCAACGACTACCTGGGCCTCGCCCATCACCCCGAGGTCGCCGAGGGCGCTGCCGGGGCGGCCCGGACCTGGGGCGGCGGCTCCACCGGTTCCCGGCTGGTGACCGGCACGACGGAGCTCCACACCGAGCTGGAGCGCGAGCTGGCCGGATTCTGCGGGTTCGAGGCCGCCCTGGTCTTCTCCTCCGGCTATGCCGCGAACCTCGCCGCCGTCACCGCGCTCGGCCCGCACGGCTCCCTCATCGTCTCCGACGCCCTCAACCACGCCTCCCTGATCGACGGCTGCCGGCTGGCCCGGGGGGCCACCCAGGTCGTCGGGCACGCCGACCCGGACGCCGTGCGCAAGGCGCTGGGCACCCACGACGGGCCCGCGGTGGTCGTCTCCGACACGGTGTTCTCGGTCGACGGGGACGCGGCACCGCTGGCCGCCCTCGCCGAGGCGTGCCGGGAGCGCGGTGCCGGGCTGCTGGTCGACGACGCCCACGGCCTCGGGGTCCTGGGCGACGGCGGGCGGGGCGCGCCGTACGCGGCCGGCCTCGCCGGCGCCGAGGACGTGGTGGTCACGGCGACCCTGTCGAAGTCGCTGGGCAGCCAGGGCGGGGTCGTGCTGGGCCCGGCCCGGGTGATCGACCATCTGGTGAACGCGGCCCGGACCTTCATCTTCGACACCGGCCTGGCCCCCGCGGCGGCGGGCGCGGCGCTGGCGGCCCTGCGGCTGCTGCGCCGCGAGCCCGGACGTGCGGCGCGGTCCCGCGAGGTGGCCGCGGAACTGCACGCACGGCTGACCGCCGCGGGTCTGGAAGCGGTGCGTCCGGACGCCGCGGTGGTCTCCGTGCGGGCCCCGTCCCCGGAGCAGGCCGTGCGGTGGGCGGCCGACTGCCGGACGGCAGGACTGGCCGTGGGCTGTTTCCGTCCGCCGTCGGTGCCGGACGGCATCTCACGACTCAGGCTGACCGCCCGTGCGGACCTTTCCGGAGCCGAGATCGAACGCGCTGTACGGGTGATCGGCAAGACACGACCATGAGTCGGCGTGACACGGCCGGGCCTGGCTCGCGAGCGGATACGGAGTAGGGGATGGACCGGGGTGGGAGTCTGGTCGGTTTCGGTCGTCCCTGATCAGACTCTTCTGGGGCTGATCAGTCGGCGAGCGTGGCCGTGAAACCCGCCCAGCTCTCGGGGGAGAAGAGCAGCGCGGGTCCCGCCGGAGCCTTGGAGTCGCGCACGGCGAGCAGTCCGGCCGCCGGGCCGGAGTGCGGCCGTGCCGTCTCCAGGCAGTTGTTCGCTCCGGTGCTGTAGCTGCTGCGCAGCCACCGCAGTCCGGGCAGATCAGCACTTGAAGGTACGTTCCGAGGCAGTGCGGTCATGGTGCCTCCTTACGCGCCGTCAGCTATTGCGGCGATGTAATCCAACGAGTCCTCGGGCGAAAGGGCGTGGATCCGGAGCGTGTCGAAGGCCTCCGTGTAGGCCTGGAGGTCTTCTTTCCGCTCCAGGTAGAGGCTACTCGTCAACTGGTCGATAACAACCACGTCCAGATCAGAAGTGCTCGGAAATGAGAAGATTACGAAAGGCCCGGTGATGCCGATATGCGCTCCGGCCGCGAATGGCAGCACTTGGAGCCGTACCTGGGGCAGCCGGGCCGCCTCCACCAGTCGCGCCAGCTGCCGCGCCATCACCCCGGGACCGCCCACCTCCCGGCGCAGCACCGCCTCGTCCAGGACCGCGTTCAGCTCCAGCGGCGGATCACTGTGCAGCACGTCCTGCCTGGCCAGACGCACTTCCACCAGGGTGTCCAGGGCCTCGTCGTCGCGCCTGTCCACGGCCGCCCGGGTCACCGCACGCGCGTACTCCGGGGTCTGCAGCAGCCCCGGCACGACCAGGGTCTCCAGGGTGCGCATCGCGCTGGCCTGTGACTCCAGGCTGATGAAATCCCGGTAGGCGGGCGGCAGCACCCCACGATAGGCGTGCCACCAGTGGTGCCGTCCCGCGGTGTCCTCCGACCCCGCCAACACCAGGAGCAACTCGCGCAGTTGCCCCTCGACGACGCCGTAGGCGTCCAGGAGTAACCGCACATCGGCCGGTTTCACACCGCTGGCACCGGTCTCGATCCGGCTCACCTTCGACTGATGCCAGCCCACCAGGCGGGCGGCCTCACCGCTGGTGAGGCCGGCGCCGGTGCGCAGTGTGCGCAGTTCGGCGCCCAGTTTCCGGCGGCGTACCGCGGGACCGTTCTGCATGGGCTACTCCTTACTCCTACCCAACCGCCCGAATAAGGCCTGAGGTAGCAGAGTTCACCGCTTTGAGCGACAGATATATGCATATCTTGGTGGATCGCTCCCCGTGACCGGCCGGGTAATGGCAGTCTGGCGGAGAAGCACCAGTCCGGGACCGTACTCGAACCATCCGCACCGTGTCGGACTCCGGTCCCGAGGAAAGGGACGACGTCGCCATGGCAGACCACCTGGAAGCATCCGTCACTCTGCCGAGCGAACCAGCCTCGGTCTCGACCGCCCGCTCCTATGTGCTGGACATCCTCGCGGAGTGGGGACTGCCGCCAGAGACGGAGACTGCGGACACCATCCGCCTCATCGTCTCCGAACTCGCCACCAACGCCGTGCAGCACACCTTCGGGCAGTCACCCACCTTCACGGTGGGCCTCGTGCTCGACCGCGACGAGCGGCTGCGCGTAGGCGTCACGGACAGCCACCCGCGCTTTCCCAGGAGACTTCCCGCCGCGGTCCAGCAGGACAACGGGCGCGGCCTGGTCATCATCCGCTGGCTGACCGCCGAGTGCGGCGGCAGACTCCGCGTACGCCCCACCCGGGAGGGCGGCAAGACCGTCTCCATCGAACTCCCCTGGACGGTCCCGGCCGGTACCGCCACAGCGGCCGGCCAGCAGGAGCCGTAGCCCCGAGCTCCTGCTGGCCGGCCGCCGCCGGAACGGGTCAGCTGACCCGGCCGTACCAGACGCTGCGGGTCCAGATCTTCTGGAGCCTCACCACGTCCCCGGTGTGCGGGGCGTGCCAGATCTTTCCCTTCCCGGCGTAGATGCCGACGTGGTACACGCTGGAACCGGAGTGGAAGAAGACCAGGTCCCCGGCCTTGCGGTGGCCGGCCGAGATGTGACGGGTCTTGTTGTACTGCTGGGCCGCCGTACGGGGCAGGGTCTTGCCCGCCTTCTTGAACGAGTACAGCGTGAGCCCGGAGCAGTCGAACCTGTTCGGCCCGGTGGCGCCCCACCGGTAGGGGGCGCCCTTCTTCGAGGCGGCGACCTGCAGTGCCTTCGTCGCCATCGTGGCGGCCGAGGCGTCGGAGGCGACACCCGGGATCACGATCGAGCCGCCCACGGCGGCGATCGTCAGCGCCGAGGCCGTACCGGCCCGGGCCATGAGCGACGGAACGCGATTGAGCGCAGTCATGCGCAACCCTTCGTCAGCCGCCTGTGAAGGATGACCTGTCGGATTCGGGCTGGCGAAGTTGCCCGGCCGTGTTGCCACGGCTTCACCCCAAGGGCCGCTCGACCCGGTCATGGCGTGACCGTGCCGGCGACCCGGCTTGCTCGGGTCCTCCACTCCTGCCGATGCACTTCTGTCGACGGGTCAATCCAGGCGGCGGCAGGACTCGGCGTCCGCCCGGACCGCCCCGCCGCTGTGGCGGGGGCTTGTCGTCAGACAGGGATCTTCACTCACTCGTGTCCGAAAATCCCAACGGAACCGGGGATTTGTGGTGTTACTCACCACCCACCCGTTCGGGTGGACAGCCCCGTGTTCGATTCTCCGTCAACTGCCCTGCGTAGCCCCGGACCTGCGCGGAAGCCTCGCGCGGGCACCCCCGCACAGGCGGCTTGAGCGGCCGTCACGGCCGGGTAAAACCACGCCACACTCCTCCGAACGGCGGTAACCCCTTTGGATCGTTTCGACTCCGGCCCCCGCGCGCCGTCGACGCCCCGGACCGCAGTCCGGCGGGTCTCACCGTACGCAGTCGGGCGGGAGTGCGACGCGAGCGGTCCGGCGCTCGCCGTCGAGCACCCGCAACGCCCGTGCCAGCGTGTCCCCGTGGAGCTCCGTCTCGCCCCGCCGATGCATCAGGGCGAGCGCGTCGCGCAGCTCGGACGCCGCGCGCACCAGCGCCTGCGCGGCGCGCAGCCCACGGTAGGTGTCCTCGTTCTGCGCCGGATTGATCCGGCCCAGCAGATCCACCACGTCCAGATAACGGTCGATCAGCTCACCTTCGGCCCGGGTCAGTGCGGGCAGTGGCGGCAGCTCCGGCGGCAGCATCGGCGGTTCACCCCGCGTCCGGCAGGCCGAGCGAGGACCGGCGGCTGGGCACGACCCGGTCCACCAGGCCGTACGCCAGCGCTTCCCGCGCGTCCAGGACCAGGTCCCGCTCCAGGTCCCGGTGCACCTGCTCCGCCGTGCGCCCGGTGTGCCGGACGAGCATCAGTTCGAGAAGTGCCCGGACCCGGTCCAACTCCCCTGCCTGGATGAACAGATCACTCGGCTGGCCCTGCACCGGTTCCGGTAGCGACGGCTGCTGGAGCACGATGCGCGCGCCGGGCAGTACGGACCGCTTGCCCGGCGTGCCGGCCGCGAGCAGGACCGCCGCCGACGCCCCGGCCTGGCCGAGACAGATCGTCTCCACGCCGCAGCTCACGTACTGGACCGTGTCGTAGATCGCGGCCATCGCGCTGAACGACCCGCCCGGGGAGTTGATGTACAGCGAGATGTCCCGCTCCGGGGCCGCGTGCTCCAGATACATGAACTGCGCCATCACGTCGTTGGCCGAGGTCTCGTCGATGGGCGTGCCGAGGAAGACGATCCGCTCCTCCAGCAGCTTGGAGTAAGGATCCAGGGTGCGCTGCCCCGCGGTCGTGCGTTCCGTGAACTCGGGCAGGACGTAGCGGGCGGACGGTCGGGTCATGGATGTACCCCTCCTCGCGACGGAGACGGCCCAGCAGCCGGACTCTCTGTTGAAAATGTACAGGACGTACAGATCGTTGAGGAGGGATTCCGCTGTCACCGAACAAGAGGTGATGTCCGGGGTGCCCCGTAAGCTGGGTTCATGGCCTACGAGATTCCGGTGACCCAAGCCAGGGCTGAGCTCGCCGAACTGATCAACCGGGTGGTGTACGGCGGCGAGCGTGTCGTCGTGACGCGCCACGGCAAGCCGCTGGTCGCCCTTGTCTCCGCCGTCGACCTCGAACGCCTGGAAGAGCTCTCGGAACCCGCCGAGGACCACGTGGACCACGTGGTCAGCTCGGTCTCCACGGTCCGCGAGACCGCCGCCGTACGACCCGAACGCGGCCGCTTCGGCATCGCGGCGGAGCGCCGGGGAACCACGGGCGCCTAGCCGGCCCACCGCGCCGGCCTCGGCCCTCCCCGGGCGTTCGGGTGAGGGCCGTTCGGGTGTCAGGGACCGCCGGGGCGCGATGGGGCAACCCGTCGACGAGCGGACCGCTTCCGTGCGCCGGTCGCGCGGCTCATGCGCCGGTCATGAGGTGATCAAGGTCCGGTTAACGTCGCCGAAACTCCGGCAAACTAGCCTGCCGATCCACGCCACCTGGGGTTTTCCTGGCCGGAACGGGCCCGTGAGCCCGATCTGTCGCGGTGGCTGCGGCAACCGGGCCCCGCACGGTCCGGAGCGAGGACTGTGAGGTGGGACGTGCAACTGACCCCGCATGAACAAGAGAGGCTGCTGATCCACGTGGCGGCCGACGTCGCCGAGAAGCGCCGGGCCCGCGGGCTCAGGCTGAACCACCCCGAAGCGGTCGCCCTCATCACGTCGCACATCCTCGAAGGGGCCCGCGACGGCCGTACCGTCGCCGAACTCATGGCTTCCGGACGCAAGCTTCTCACCAGGGACGACGTCATGGAGGGCATCCCCGAGATGATCCATGACGTGCAGGTCGAGGCGACCTTCCCGGACGGCACCAAGCTCGTCACCGTCCACGATCCGATCGTCTGAGGGGACCGCCGATGATTCCCGGAGAAGTGCTCTTCGCCGACGAGCCCGTCGTATTCAATGCGGGCCGTGAGGTCACCCGGCTGACCGTCCTCAACGCCGCCGACCGGCCCGTCCAGGTCGGCTCCCACTACCACTTCGCCGAGGCCAACCCCGGACTGGAGTTCGACCGGGACGCGGCGCGTGGCAAGCGGCTGAACGTCGCCGCCGGCACCGCGGTCCGCTTCGAGCCCGGCATCCCCGTCGACGTCGAACTCGTCCCGCTCACCGGTGCCCGTGTGGTCCCCGGGCTGCGCGGCGAGACCGGAGGTGCCCTCGATGCCTGAGATCTCCCGCGCCGCGTACGCCGACCTGTTCGGACCGACCACCGGCGACCGGATCCGGCTCGCCGACACCGACCTGCTCGTCGAGATCGAGGAGGACCGCTCCGGCGGCCCCGGGCTCGCCGGGGACGAGGCGGTCTTCGGCGGCGGCAAGGTCATCCGCGAGTCCATGGGCCAGTCGCGTGCTACGCGCGCAGACGGCACCCCCGACACGGTCATCACGGGTGCCGTGATCATCGACCACTGGGGCGTCGTCAAGGCCGACCTCGGCATCCGCGACGGCCGGATCACCGGCATCGGCAAGGCCGGCAACCCCGACACCATGGACGGCGTCCACCCCGACCTGGTGATCGGCCCCGAGACCGAGGTCATCGCCGGAAACGGGCGCATCCTCACCGCGGGCGGGATCGACGCGCACGTCCACTTCATCTGCCCGCAGATCGCCGACGAGGCGCTGGCGGCGGGGATCACCACGCTGGTGGGCGGCGGCACCGGCCCCGCCGAGGGCTCGAAGGCGACCACCGTGACCCCCGGCCCGTGGCACCTCGCCCGGATGCTGGAGGCGATGGAGCAGTACCCGCTCAACATCGGCTTCCTCGGCAAGGGCAACACCGTCTCGCACGAGGCGATGCTCTCCCAGATCCGGGGCGGGGCACTGGGGCTGAAGCTGCACGAGGACTGGGGGTCGACCCCGGCCGTCATCGACGCGGCCCTGACCGTCGCCGACCGGACGGGCATCCAGGTGGCCATCCACACGGACACCCTGAACGAGGCGGGATTCGTGGCGGACACGCTCGCCGCGATCGGCGGGCGCGGGATCCACGCCTACCACACCGAGGGCGCGGGCGGCGGGCACGCGCCGGACATCATGACCGTCGTCTCCGAACCGCACGTGCTGCCGAGTTCCACCAACCCGACCCGGCCGTACACGGTGAACACCGCCGAGGAACACCTCGACATGCTGATGGTGTGCCACCACCTCAACCCGGCGGTGCCGGAGGACCTCGCCTTCGCCGAGTCCCGGATCCGGCCCTCGACCATCGGGGCGGAGGACATCCTCCACGATCTGGGCGCGATCTCCATCATCTCCTCCGACGCGCAGGCCATGGGGCGCGTGGGCGAGGTGATCCTGCGGACCTGGCAGACCGCGCATGTGATGAAGCGGCGGCGGGGCGCGCTGCCGGGTGACGGACGGGCCGACAACCACCGGGTACGGCGGTACGTCGCCAAGTACACGATCAACCCGGCCCTCGCGCAGGGGCTGGCCCGGGAGATCGGCTCGGTCGAGACCGGCAAACTCGCCGATCTCGTGCTCTGGGAGCCCGCGTTCTTCGGGGTCAAGCCGCAGCTCGTCCTCAAGGGCGGCCAGATCGCCTACGCGCAGATGGGCGACGCCAACGCGTCGATCCCGACGCCCCAGCCGATCCTGCCGCGTCCGATGTACGGGGCGATCGGGCGGGCCCCGGCCGCCAACTCCTTCAACTTCGTCGCCCCGCTGGCGATCGAGGACGGGTTGCCGGAGCGGCTGCGGCTCGGGAAGCGGTTCGTCGCCATCGAGTCGACCCGTGGCGTGACCAAGGCGGACATGCGGGAGAACGACGCGCGTCCGCGGGTCCAGGTCGATCCCGACAGCTTCGCCGTGCACATCGACGGGGAGCTGGTCGAGGCGACACCGGCCGCGGAACTGCCCATGGCCCAACGCTACTTCCTGTTCTGAGAGCAGGTGGTCCGTGATGTCTCGGGCAGCGTTGCTGGTACTGGCCGACGGCCGCTTTCCCGCCGGAGGGCATGCGCACTCCGGCGGGGCGGAGGCCGCCGTCAAGGCCGGGCGGATCACCGGGGCCGCCGGCCTGGAGGAGTACTGCCGGGGGCGGCTGCACACGGCGGGGCTGGTGGCGAGTGCGGTGGCCGCGGCGGCGGTGCTCGGTGCCGGCGTACGGGAGCTGGACGCCGCCGTGGACGCGCGGACGCCGTCGGCCGCGCTGCGGGGCGCCGGGCGAAGGCTCGGGCGGCAGCTGCTGCGGGCCGCGCGGGTGGCCTGGCCCGGTGCCGAACTCGACGCCCTGGCGCTGGAGTTCCCCAAGGGGGCCCATCAGCCGGTGGTGTTGGGGGTGGTGGCCCGGGCGGCGGGGCTCTCGGCGGAGGACGCGGCCTACTGCGCCGCGTACGAGAGTGTGAGCGGGCCGGCCACGGCGGTGGTGCGGTTGCTGAGTCTGGATCCGTTCGAGGCCACGGGGGTGCTGGCGCGGTTGGCGGGGGAGGTGGACCGGGTGGTCGACCGGGCGGTGGAGGCGGCGCGGGGGGTGGTCGACGGGGTGGGGGTCGATGCGTTGCCTGCGGCGGCGGGGCCGTTGGCGGAGATCGGGGCGGAGTGGCATGCGGGGTGGGCGGTGCGGTTGTTCGCGTCGTAGGGGGGTGTTCGCCCCCGCCGCCCCTACCCGTCCCGTCCTCCAGGGGGTGGGCCCCCTTCGACCGCCCGGTTCGGGGGCTGCCGCCCCCGGACCCCCGCTTCGGCCTGAACGGCCTCGTCCTCAAACGCCGGACGGGCTGGTAGTGGAGGGCGCGGACCGGCTTTCGTCC
>NZ_JBFBJL010000128.1:0-12562 GCF_040686075.1 Streptomyces sp. NPDC086519 | reverse complement strand
GCCGGGCCCCGCCCCCCCCCCCCGCTCCGCGCCCCCGTAGTCCCCCGCCCGGGGGGGGGGGGGGGCCCCCGGGGGGGGGGGGGGGGGGGGGGGGCCGCCCCCCCCCCCCGGCAGTTCCCCAACGGCGCTTCGTCGCTTCAGTTCGTCCCGATCCTGGCCAGCAGATCGACGATCCGGCTCTGCACCTCGGGGCTCGTCGACCGCTCAGCCAGGAACAGCACCGTCTCCCCCGACGCCAGCCGCGGCAGATCCGCCTGGTCCACCGCCGCCGTGTAGACGACCAGCGGCGTCCGGTTCAGCTGCCCGTTCGCCCGCAGCCAGTCGATGATCCCGGCCTGCCGGCGGTGCACCTGCATCAGGTCCATCACCACCAGGTTCGGCCGCAACTGCCCCGCCAGCGTCACCGCGTCCGCGTCGCTCGCCGCCCGCGCCACCTGCATCCCGCGCCGCTCCAGCGTCGAGGTCAGCGCGAGCGCGATCTCCGCGTGCTCCTCGATCAGCAGCACCCGCGGCGGATGCTGCTCGCTGTCCCGCGGCGCGAGCGCCTTCAGCAGTACGGCGGGATCGGCGCCGTACGCCGCCTCACGCGTCGCCTGTCCCAGCCCCGCCGTCACCATCACCGGCACCTCCGCGGCCACCGCCGCCTGCCGCAGCGACTGCAGCGCGGTCCGGGTGATCGGCCCGGTGAGCGGGTCCACGAACAGCGCCGCCGGGAACGCGGCGATCTGCGCGTCGACCTCCGCACGGGAGTTCACGATCACCGGCCGGTAGCCGCGGTCGCTCAGCTCCTGCTGGGTGGTGACGTCCGGCGCGGGCCACACCAGCAGCCGGCGCGGGTTGTCCAGCGGCTCGGGGGGCAGCTCGTCGTCCATCGGCTGCGGGCGCGGCGGATCCGCGACCTCGATCGCCCCGCCCGGACCGTCCAGCGGCTCCGGGCCCTCGGCGGCGTTCACGTCCGGTGCGCCTATCGCGTACGACCGTCCGGCGCCGTCGGTGGCCCCCACCAGCCGGGACTGCCCGGCCGGCGACGGCTGCGGCAGCGGCTGGGCGGCGACCGGCTGCTCGGCCGGCGGATGCGGCCGGGCCGACTGATCGGGCTGCGGCTGCTCGGCACGCGCGCCCGGGTCCGGGGGCGTGCCCAGCTTGCGGCGCCGCCCGTTGCCGCCCGGCTGGTGCGGGGGCGGGGTCGCCGTCGGCTGCTGCACCTGCGCGGCCTGCCGCGAGAACGGCACCCCCTGCCCCAGCGTCCGCACGCTGAACGCCCGGCCCTGCGTGGAGTCCGGGTCGATCGGTGCCGCCGGCGGTGCCGGAGCCGCCGGTGGTGTCGGCGCCGCGGTCGCCTCGGCGGGCAACGGCTGCGCGGCATGGGCCGGTTGGGGCGCGGCGGGGGTGTCGTCGGCGCCCGGCCACTGCTGCGGCACGGGGGCCACCGGCGCGGCCTCCGCCGGAAGCGGAAGCGGAAGCGACTGGACGGGCTGGGCGGGCTGGGCCGGAGCCGGGGTGGCTTCGGTGACCGGAACACCCCCCTGCGGCTGCGGCTGAGGTCCTGGCTGGGGCGGTGCCTGCGCGGGTACGGCCGCGCCCGGCAGTGCCTGCGCGCCCGGCAGGGCCGAAGGCTGGCCCTGTCCCTGCGCCTGCGCCTGTCCCTGGACCTGCCCTTGTCCCACCGGCCCGGGCTGCTGCCCGCCGGCCGCCTGGGCGACGGGGATCCCGGCCGGCGCGGCGACCTGGGCCGCCGGACCGGCCTGCATCGGAATCCCCTGAGGCTGCACCGGCTGCCCGGGCACGGCCGCCTGCGCGGGCACCGTCGGCACGGCCGTGCCGGCCGGGGCGGCCGGGATGTTCTCCGCCGCGGCCTGGCCCACGGCCCGCCGCCGTCGGCCGGTCGGGGCGTTGGTGGGGTGCGGCTGCGGCGGGGTGTGGTCCTCGGCCTGGTCGTGCGCCACGGCATCGTGCCGGCCCTCGTCGCCCGCCTGCGCCACGGCCGCGACCGGCTCGGGTGCGCGGTCGGCCGCGGCGGGCGGCAGCGCGAAGACCGGGCGAGGCCCCGTCTGCTGCTGCTCGGCCCGCTCGGCCGCGGCGGCCAGCGCGCGGCGTCGGCGCCCGCCGGGCTGCCCCTCGTCGGCCGCCTGTTCGGACGGGACCGAGGGCAACGCGGGCGGCAGCGCCTGCCGCTCGTCGGGCTCACGCCGGGCGCGCCGCCCCGGCGCCGGCACGGGTACGCCCTGCGGCGGAACGGTGCCGCCCAGCCCCGTACCCGAGGCAGCCGCCCCGGCGCCCTGCTCGGCCGCCGTCATCACGGCACCCTCGGCGACCCCCGGGGCACCGTCGGCGGGACGCCCGCGCCGCCGACCGGTACCGCCGGACGCCGACTCCGCGCTCTCGATCGCGGCGGGCCCGCTGTCCGGACCGTCCGCCGCCTCGGCGGCACGCCGGCGCCGCCGCCCGGTCGGCGCGGCCGGGAGCTCGCCCTCGCCGCCCGCCTCGCCGGGCACGTCACTCTCCAGGAAGGCGTCCACGGAGGACCGCCGGGCCCGCCGCCGTCCGCCGGCACCGGTCTCGTCGGCGGCCGCGACCATGGCGATCTCGGTACCGGCCGGCGGGGTCACCGCGCCGGCGCCGCCCCCGATCGGCACCTCCAGCACGAAGGCGCTGCCGCTCATCCCCGGCACCTCGTGGGTCTGCAGCACACCGCCGTGGGCCCGAACGATTCCGCGCACGATCGGCTCGTGCACCGGGTCGCCCCCGGCGTACGGCCCGCGCACCTCGATACGGACGACCTCGCCGCGCTGCGCCGCCGCGACCACGACCGTGTTGTCCATGTAGCCGCCCGCCGAGACGGGCGCGTTGCCGGTCGCGTCCACGCCGGCCACGTCCGCGATGAGATGCGCGAGCGCGACGGCGAGCCGCTGCGGGTCCACCTCGGCCTCGATGGGCGGCGCGTGCACGGCGAACTGCACCCGTCCGGGCCCGATCAGCTCCACCGCGCCGTCCACACCGGCGGCGACGACGGCGTCGAGCATGACCTTGGTGCGGGTGATGTCCTCGGTCCCCGCGTCCAGCCGCTGGTACCCGAGCACGTTGTCGATGAGCTGGGTGATCCGCGAATAGCCGGCCGACAGGTGGTGAAGCACCTGGTTGGCCTCGGGCCACAGCTGCCCGGCGTCGTCGGCGGCGAGCACGGCCAGCTCCCGGCGCAGCTCGTCGAGAGGGCCGCGCAGCGACTGCGCGAGCAGCGTCAGGAGCTGCTCGTGCCGCCCGGAGAGGGCCTCGTACCGGTCTTTCTCGCGCTCGCCGAGGGCCGCGTACCGGTCCTCGGCGGCCGCCAGTTCCTCGGCGTGCCGTTCGAGCAGCTCCTCCACCTCGGTGACGTGCTTCTGGCGCAGCGCGGTCAGGTCGGAGGCGTGTTCCTCGGAGAGCCGCTCCAGCTCGTCGGCGTGCGCCTGCTCCAGGGCTGTCTTCTCGTCGACGACGGAGTCGTACGGCCGCCGGTCGGTGAACGTCATCACGGCGCCGACCAGCTGGTCGCCGTCGCGCACCGGCGCGGTCGTCAGGTCGACCGGCACCTTCTTGTCGCCCTTGGCCCACAGCACCTGCCCGCGCACCCGGTGCTTGCGCCCGGAACGGAGGGTGTCGGCGAGCGGCGACTCGGCGAACGGGAAGGGGGAGCCGTCGGCGCGCGAGTGCAGCACGAGGTTGTGCAGCTCCTTGCCGCCCAGCTCACCGGCCCGGTACCCCAGTATCTGAGCGGCGGCCGGATTGACGAGCACGATCCGCCCGTCGGTGTCCGTCCCCACCACACCCTCGCTCGCCGCCCGCAGGATCATCTCGGTCTGCCGCTGCGAGCGGGCCAGCTCGGCCTCGGTGTCCACGGTGCCGGTCAGGTCGCGGACGACCAGCATCAGCAGCTCGTCGCCGCTGTAGCCGTAACCGTCGTACGCCTGCTGACCGTTCTCCAGGTTGGCGCTGGTGACCTCGACCGGGAACTCGGTCCCGTCCGTCCGCCGCGCCACCATCCGGGTCGGCTTGGTCCGCCCCCGCGGGTCCCTGTGGTCGGGCCGCCGCATCGACCCCGGGATCAGGCGTGAGTCGAACTCCGGCAGCAGATCGAGCAGCCCTCGTCCGACCAGCGCGGTACCCGGCGTCTCGAACGCCTCCAGGGCGATCGTGTTCGCGTTGACGACGGTGCCGTTGGCGTTGACCAGCACCAACGCATCCGGCAGCGCGTCCAGTATGGCTGCGAGGCGAGCAGCGCCTCGGGATGGCCTGCTGCTCACGAGACGCTTCCTCCCTGTTACCGCACCTTGCCGACCGCTCGGGCCATCTTGCCAATCGGCCCGCGGCGTGTCACGCGAGGGAGTCTAAAGGCACCGATTGCGCTCGCGGCGCCGGATGAGAGGCAGGTCGCACGACGAAGTGACGGCGAACATGTGACCGACACGTCTCAGCTCCGCCATACCCTTCGCGAGACTTTTACGGAAGCGGAGCCGCCCCCGTGAGACGCCTGTGCCGCCCTTATGGCGCGCTGGGCGTGCGGGCGAGCGGCCCTTGTGAGCCGACGGGCGAGGCCGCTCATGGACTCCATGGACCATGTGGATGTTCCGGATGTTCTGGACTTTCACGAGCTGAGGGCGGGGAGCAGGGGCACCATCCGGTCCCAGCGTCCGACCTCGCAGCCGTTGCTGCGGTCGTACGTGGCGTCGACCGGGCGGCCGGCCCAGGTCCCGGTGACATGGGCGGTGGCCGGGCCGCCGTAGAGCATGGTGCAGACGCTGCCCGGGGCGACCGGGGCGAAGGTGTCCCGGCCCCAGCGGGTGTTCCGGTCGAGCACCTGACAGGCCCCGTCCACGTTCGGGTGACTGCCGGCGCCGGGGTGACAGGACAGCTCGTACGTCCCGTCCCGCCCGTCCCCGGCGTGGCGCACGGTCACGGTGAGATGGTCGGCCGCGACGGCGGCGGAGGCGGCGGCGGAGGCGGAGGCCGGCAGGGCGGGGAAGGAACCGAGGACGGCGGCGACGGCCCCGAGGGCGCCCCGCACGGCGAAGTGCGACATGCCCTGCCCAACGCGCGGCCCGGCGAGACGTTGCGCGCCGGCTCATGGCCTCGCGAGAAGGGCTTTGCCCTGCGGCCCGACTGCCTAGTACCGTGGGAGCCGATTGGTGGCAGCACGCTCGACTGTGTCATCATCTGCACGCACCACTCGCGCTCGCGCGGGCGGCTGTGCGGGAGGCGTCGCCTAGTCCGGTCTATGGCGCCGCACTGCTAATGCGGTTTGGGCCTTAAAGCCCATCGAGGGTTCAAATCCCTCCGCCTCCGCACCTGACTCAGGGAGTCCAACCGTTTCGGTCTGGACTCCCTGAGTCGCGTTTAGGGCCCTGCCGCGGCGGCACAGGCGCCGACGCGGTGGCGGCACGACGCTCGCTCGATCGGACGTTTCCGCAGCTCACAAGGGGTGCGGCTAACGGATTTCACATGGCGGCGGCAGTCATGTAATGTTCTTCCTGTCGCCGCGAGCGGGCCGAAAGGGCCGGGAAGCGAAGACAAAAAAACAGAAGAACAAGCACTCGTAGCTTAACGGATAGAGCATCTGACTACGGATCAGAAGGTTGCAGGTTCGAATCCTGCCGAGTGCACACAGGTCAAAGGCCCCGGATCACTCCGGGGCCTTTGGCGTTTCGGGGGCGTACAGCAGCGAAGTACAGCAACGGCTGATGTCAGCGGTTGATGTCAGCCGTCGGTCCGGGAGCCGCCCATCGCTTCGGACAGCTTGCCGAGCGCGGCCCGTACCTCCTCCTCGCTCGCCTCCGCGTAGACCTCCATCGTCATGGCGATCTGCGAGTGCCGGAGGATGCGCTGTGCCACCTTCGGATGCACTTTCAGGGCGACCAGGAGCGAGCTGCACGTGTGCCGGGTGTTCCGGAGCGGGATGACCCGGAGGCCGGCGCGACGGGCCCGCAGGGCGAACATGCGGGTGAGATTGCCCGGCTCGATCGGGGTCCCGTACTTGGTGGTGAAGCTCAGTCCCCGGGTGTCCTGCCAGAGATCACCGGCCGCCTTCCGGTCGCCGGTCTGCTGAGCGCGACGCATGCGGAGCGCCCTGAGGCAGAACTCAGGGAGCGGAAGGAAGTCGTCGGACTCCTCTGTCTTGGTCTCTCGGTGGAGGATCTGACGGCCCGCCCGCTGGATCTGGTGGTCCACGTACAGCTCACCCGTCTCGAAGTCGATCGACTTCCAGGTGAGGCCCAGGACCTCACCACGACGCAGCCCCAGGCAAAGCACGAGCACCCAGGCCGCGAACAGCGGATCTTCACGGGCCAGGGAATCGGCGAGGAAGCTCCCCGCTTCGACCACGGACCAAGGCCTGATCCGGCGGCGACGAGGCTTCGGGACCTTGACCAGGGAGGCCACGTTCTTGCTGATCTCTTCCTCGGTCACGGCATGGGTGAGCGCGGCCCGCAGTGCATCACGCGCCGCCTGGACCACGCGCCGGGACGGGTACGCCTCACAGCACTCCCCGACAGCACAGCAGCGCCGCCGCTCCTCGGGCCGCTTGGCGTCCTTCCCCTGGGCGCAGCACTGGCAGATGCCGGCCAGCTTGGTCAGCCACTCGCGCACGTCCCGCACGGTCAGCTTGTCGAGCCGCTTCGTTCCCAGGTGCGGGACGATGTAGAGCCGCACGGAGCCCTCGTACGAGACGTAGGAGAGCGGGGCCAGGTTGGGCTTCACGATCGACTCAAGCCAGTAGGAGAGGAACGCCTGCACCGTGCGGTGGCGGGTCTGTACCGGGCCCCTCGTGGCTTCGTTGTGAAGCTTGATCCACTTCTCGTGCGTCTCCTCGCGGGTCTTGCCGTAGACGTACTTCCGCTTCCGGTCTCCCTCAGGGGTCGTGACCCAGACGTACGCGGCGAAGCCGTTCTTGTACGGGTAGATGGACCCTTCGCCGTTGGCGCGCTTCCCGCTCATGCCGACCACCTCTCAGCGTCCCCGACGCACCGGTTGACGTACTCGTCCACCCAGGCCGGGAGGATGCGACGGTTCCGGCCGACCTTCACGGAACGGATCTCGCCCGCGAGCACGAGCGCTTTGGTCTTGGAGAGGCCGAAGCCGAGCATTTCGGCGACTTCGGCCGTTGTGTGCCACTTCCGTTGGATGGTCATGGAGGTCACTTCGTCGGTTCTCCTTCCGTTCCGGGGGCGGGTTCGAGGGTCGAGGCGAGCCAGGTCTCAGCAGTGCTGAGGCCGGTTCCGGCGAACACCCAGTGGGCGAGGACGAGGGTCGTCCCACCGTCCTGTGGGGAAGGCGGAGCCGTCTGGGCGCGGCGCCAGTCGGCGCGGGCGTCGCGGAGGGCGCCGAGGGTGGTGGAGTAGCGGCGGGACTTGGTGGAGAAGTGGCCGCGGAAGCCGAGCATGTGAGCCCAGGCCCGGAGCCGGAGTTCCTCCAGTTCCTTGCGCGCGCCGAGGGACCAGGCGGTACGGATCATGCGGCGGGCATGGTCGCTGATCCGGGCGTGCGCCAGCTCGGCGAGGAGGCGGATCGGGCGGTCCAGGGTGCCGGTCGCCGCCTCCGCGCCCTTGGTGGCGTACTTGGCGATGTACGCCGCTACGGCCCGTTCGGTCAGTTCCTGGCCGCCGTCGAAGTCGGCGGAACGGATCGCGCGGACGTCGAGCTGACGGCCGAACGCGAAGGTGTGGGCCCGGCCGTCGATCTCGGGTCCGTCGATGCGTGCGGCGGCGGTGGCGGCCCGGATGGCATCGGTGAGCAGCTCGGCCGAGGCCCACGTCGGGGGTAAGGCGTCGCCTCCCTCCGGGCCGTCAAGGCGGATCACGGCGTGGAAGTGGACCGCACCGCGCTTCTGGTACTCGGCGACCTTGGCGAAGGAGATGCGCGCGTGATGGCGAAAGGCGCGTTGGGTGAGGCCGGCGCGCTTGGCGACCTCCCGGCGGAGGTAGATCGAGAAGCGCCGCCACAGGGCACCGGCGTGCGCGTTCCAGAGAACGGCCGCTTCGTAGTCGTAGGTGTCGGGGTCGAGGGGCGTGCCAAGGCCGGGATCCTGTTCGTCGTGGCGGATGCCGCAGCGGCAGTTCCGACCGCTGGTGGGGCGGTTGTGGACCGGGCCGAAGCCCGGGGCGGTGAACGTGGCGAAGACGCGGGGATGGGTGGCCACCTGTTCCGGGGTGCCTTTGCCACCTCGGAGTCCGGCGGTGATCAGGTGGTAGGTGTCGCGGCGGTAGGTCTCGGCGCAGGCCGGGCAGCGTGTCGCGCGTCGGTTGTTGCAGCGGACGAGGAGTTGACCGGCGGGGAGGGCCGCGGAATCGAGGTGGTGCAGGACTCGGCCGATCTCGCCGGTTGCCTTGTCGATCTCGTATTCGGTGCGGTGGCCGTCGAGGCGGACGGGGTGGGTGCAGCCGCCCAGGCCGGAGAGCTGGCCGGCCAGCTCGGGCATGGTGCCGAGGGAGGCCAGCATGGAGAGTTCCGCCAGCGGGGGCGGAGTCTGCCGGGTGATGATGAGGCTTCCTTTCGACTGCTCTTGGCGGTGGGGAGGGGCGGCCCCGGGGCGGCGGGATGCTTGGCGGCGTTTGCCGCCCCGGCGGCCGGTCAGCGCCTGTGGGCGCCGCTTACGAGAGAGCGCAGGACCACGGCGGCGATGGCCACCGAGATGGCCGTGACGGCGAGAGCCGCCAGGAGCGCGGTGAGGACGACACCGACGACGACCGCGGCGGTGACCACGCCGACCCACGGGGTGAGCGACCGGCCCGCAGAGGGCACCGAGGGATGCGTCTGCTGAGGGACAGCAGGAGCCGTCGGCGGTGTAGGAACGTCGGGCAGTTTGGGACGGAACACGGTGGCCCTCCTTGTCACTTGTGAGTGCCGTCGACGACGCCGACCCCGGAGCGGGTGCCGGTCTCGATGGCCGGAGCGAGGAACGTGTGGGAGAGCCAGAAACCGAACAGCGCGATCACGACGGCCGCCCAGACGCGGATGCCGAGGAACTTGATCGCGGCCCAGGCGATGACGCCCAGGACGAGGACGAGCGGGAGTGAGACGGTCACGGCGTTCTCCTCAGCGGACGCGGCAACGGTGAGTGCGGGCGGCCAGCTCGGCGGCGGCACGGCTGTCGTAGTCGGCGGAGAAGCCACAGCGCGGAGCCGTACAGACAGCCGCGTGCTTCTCACGGCCCCGGCCGTCGTAGTACGTGCCGACCTGGACGGGACCGATGCGGACGACGCGGCGAAAGCGGCGGTTGGCGGACATCAGGCGGCCTCCTTCGAGGCGGCGGTGGGGTGGTCGTTGGCGAAGTCGGTGACGCGGTCGACGAGCCAGCGACGGATCTCCTCGCCTTCCGCGTGGTCGGCGGTGAGGATCACTGGTTCGGCGATGAGCACGGCCTCGGTGAAGCGGTTCTGACGGGTCAGCTCGGCGGCGCGGGTCAGCGCGCGGAGCGTGGACGGGCGCAAGGGGGAAAGTCCTCCAGAACTCAGGCGAGTTGGGTGTTGATCGCTTCGGCGAGCGGCAGCGGGACGCCGAGCCGGGCACGAAGCGTCGAGATGTCGATGGCGGTTCCGGTCCGGGCCCGGTGCTCATCGGCGACATTGCGGGCCAGGGCGACGAGCGCGGGTGGGACGGAGACTGGGGAGTTCCGAGCCGACTCCGGTTCCGCGGCGGGAAGTTCGGCAGCCAAGGCTTCCGAGGCGGCTTCCTCGTCCCTCACCGATGCCGGTTCGGGCGCAGGTGATCCGTGGGCGAGAAGTGTTCCGCCGAGGAAGGCGACGGCCGGCCAACCGGCTACGAGGATCCGCAACCAGGCCGGTACGGCGCCCAGGTCGAGCAGCCCGGCCGTGGCGACGTTCGCTCCGAGCGACGCGGTCAGCGCGACGAGGAACCAGCACCAGCCGGCTGCTTTCGCTCCGCCGGAACGGAGCCTGCGCCAGGCCGCCACCAACAGCAGGTCGACGGAGACCGGGTAGGCCCACGCCTTCCAGCCGTCCTGTCCGGCAGCGGCGGCGAGGTCGTGCAGGTGGGCGAAGGACAGCGCGGCGGCGATGGCCGCTTGGACGAGTACGGCGTCGAGACGGATCGGCGGCCGCATCACCCCTCCCCGTCCGGCACCCGACCGTCGCCGTCGCCGTCGCCGTCGCCGTCGCCGTCGGCCAGGGCGGTGGCGTAGGCCTCCAGCGCCGTGACGTACTCGGCGCAGGCAGTGGCCAGGGTGCGGGCGAAGGACAGGTGATCCGCGACGGGGACGTGGTCGAAGGCGGAGACACTCAGAGAGTGGCCTTCCCCGTCCAGGGTGAGGATCGGGGCGCGGCGGGTGCCGTACTGGTTGAGGCGGATGATGGTGTCGCCGTCCGCGTAGAAGGACATCGATGCGGTCACGAGGTTTCCTCTCCGGTTTTCGGCATGGCGGAGGTAAGGACTTGGCGCGGGACAGCCGCGCCGACCGTGGGAGCGGGTTGCGCTACCCGGTGACCGGGTGCGCGGTGGTGACCGGCCCTGACGCCTTCACGGGCGGGTGCGGGACGTACGGCCGCAAGGGCGTGAGAGCCGGTACGTCCGGGGCGAGGTGGGCCGTTGCACGGCAGGTTGCCGCTGCGTCGGTGAGGGAGAGGTAGGGGGTGCGGATACGGGACCAGCCCCCGGAGGTGTCGCCCGCGACGGCCAGGCCGGGCAGCTCCGCGGCGATGGAGCAAGCGGCGTAGGCCGCCTCGGGCGCGATGTCTCCCAACGCCATCTTCGCGGAGGCCTCGTCGTTCACCCGGTGGCACACGCGGCTGGTCAACTGCGCCCGGAGCATGGTCGCGCCCTTGCCCAGTTCAGCGCCGAAGCGCTGCCCACAGACCTCCAGGTAGATGCCGGCCGCACGACCGAGCTGAGCGAGCCGGATCAGCTGGGTGACCATCTCGTCGCGCCGTTCCTCCTCCTTCCTCGTGGCGACGAGGAACAGTTCGGCCACCTCGTCGATGAACAGCACGATGGGGGCGGGACGCTCGTCCTCCGGCAGACCCCAGATGTCCGAAGTGATCAGCTCCTCCGGTGCGCCGGGGGCGATGCCCTGCCTGGCCTTGATCAGGTCGTACCGGTCCTCCATCTCCTTGACCAGCACGGGCAGCAGATCAGAGGCCTGTTCCGGATCGGTTGCCAGCGCGGAGAAGCGGGCGGCGAACGGTGCCAGCTCGACACCGCGCTTGCAGTCGATGCCGACCAGGACGACCGGCTGTGCCGCAAGTCGGGCGATCAGGTTCCGGAGGTACATGGACTTGCCGGACAGCGTTGCGCCGAGGACCAGTTCATGCGGTACGGCCTGGTAGGCGCGTACGAACGCGGTCGCGTCCTCCCGCAGGGCCACCGGCACCCGCAGAAATCCGCCGTCGATTCGCTTGGGCATCCGGACTTTGCGCAGCACGTCGAAGCCGACCAGCCGCAGTTCGACGACACCGGGCTTGACGTCCCGCACGTGCACGGCGTGCACGCCCCAGGCATGCCGCAGTCGTTCCGCCGAGGCCGCCACATCGGCCGGCTCCTGCCCGGCGGCCAGCCGCAACCGCACCCGCAGGCCCGTACTGGTCGGACGGATCACGCCTCGGCGGGGCGGGACGGGCCGGATCTCCCGCCGGGTCGTCGCCCTGATGGCCAGCGCACGCCACCGGGGCGGCTCGACCGTGAGACCGCAGGCGTCCATGGTCGAGGAGTACGAGGCCAACAGCCGGACCACCGAGACCGGTAAGCCGACCGTCGACCAGTACGCCGCCGGGTGGGCCCGCCGGGCGTAGGCGGCGCCGCTTATCGCGGTGAGCGACCCGCCCAGCTCGGCCCACGTCATGAGGTCGGTCATGGCGATCAGCCCGCCTGAGTCATCGGGAAGGCGCCCGGCGCGACGGCGGCGGCCCGGTAGGCGATGCCGTGCCGCTGCTGGCCGTTGAACACGCTCTCCCACGGCCGGGCCACCAGACCGACCAGTGAGACCGGAGCACCAAGCGTCAGACCCTCGGTGACTCCACTCTCGGGAACGGTGACCTTGACCAGCGACGACTCGCCGTCCTCGATGTAGACGACGCCGATCGTCATCAGCGGCTCACCGCTGAGGGCGTCGACGGCCCGCTCACCGGTCTGCCGGTCGCGGACCTTGGGTTCCGGAGCCTCGGTCAGCAGGATCGTCGCAGCCGAGGTCTCCACACGGATAACACGCACAGAAATGGTCTCCCTTGCGCTGCACCGTACGCACGCGCGGTGCATTTAGTGACGAATGACTACGCAACGGGAGGTTGACCGCATACCGACTGGGCGCGATACGCTCCAAGAGCGTTGATGCCAACGACGCACCCGGCCTGAGTGGGCTGCCTCCCGCTCAGGCCACATTTGTGTTCTGTGGCCCTTTCGCTCACGCACCGGTGCAGGTCTGCCTTCCTGTCCCGGCGCGTTCGCATGCCCGCATCACCCACTCCGCTGGATGCGAAAGGGCGCGCCGACACCAACCACAGTAACCCGTACTCCAAGTACTGTCTAGTACTTCAGGTACCAGTCCGTACTTCGTGTACGCCCAACTCCGCCGCAAGCGAGCGCAGCT
>NZ_JBFBJL010000127.1:0-12690 GCF_040686075.1 Streptomyces sp. NPDC086519 | reverse complement strand
GCCCGCCCCCCCCCCCCCCCCCCGGCGGGGGGGGGTGCGGGGGTGGGGGGCACCCGCCACACAGGAGGCCTCCTTGCCCGGATCAGCAACCGATCGCCGGCGAAGGCGGTTCCCGGCCGTGCTCCTGATCGCCCTGGCGATGGCCCTGGCCGCGTTGGGCACACCGGCGTTCGCCACCTCCCCGCGGACCGGGACACCACCCCCCGCCGTCCACCCGGCGGCCGCGCCGGCGAACGCCGCCGCGGCCGACACGCCCCTGCCCTGTGACATCTATGCCGCGGGCGGCACGCCGTGCGTGACGGCGCACTCGACGACCAGGGCGCTCTTCGCGGCGTACAACGGGCCGCTGTACCAGATCCAGCGGTCCTCCGACGGCGGCTACCGCGACATCGGAGTGCTCACCGCGGGCGGGTACGCCGACGCCGCGTCCCAGGTGTCGTTCTGCGCGGGCACGTCGTGCACGATCACGAAGATCTACGACCAGACCGCCAAACACAACGACCTGCCGATCTCCTGGGGCGGCTACTGGAAGGGCCCCGGCCCGAACGGAGCGGACGTGGGGGCCGACGCCATGGCCCTGCCGGTGACCGCGGCAGGCCACCAGGTCTTCGGCGTCAAGGTCAGCCCTGGTGTGGGTTACCGGATCGACCACGCGAGCGGCGTGGCCACCGGCTCCCAGCCCGAAGGCATCTACCTGGTGACCTCGTCGAACTACACGAACCAGTGGTGCTGCTTCGACTACGGCAGCGGCGAGAACTCCCACACCGACACCGGCAACGCCACCATGAACGCCATCTACTGGGGCAACGCCTGCTGGTTCGGCGGCTGCACCGGCACCGGCCCCTGGGTCGAGGCCGACCTGGAGAACGGGATGTACCACACCAACACCGGTTCCAACAAAGACCCGAACAACCCCGGCGTGCACTACCCCTTCGTCAGCGCCTGGGAGAAGAACAACGGCACCAGCAACTTCACGCTCAAGTACGGCAACGGCACCAGCGGCGGCCTGACCACCACCTTCTCCGGGCCGCTGCCGAACGGCTACTCACCGATGAAGACCGACAGCTCGGTCCTGCTGGGCACCGGCGGCGACAACAGCCCCTCGGGACAAGGTGAGTTCTTCGAAGGCGCGATGACCGCGGGCTACCCCTCCGACGCCACCGAGAACGCCGTCCAGGCCAGTATCACAGCGGCCGGCTACGGAACGGGAAGCGGCACCGGCGGCACGACGGGCGCACTGCACGCGGTGGGCGCGGGCAGGTGCCTGGACGTACCGAACTCGTCCACGACGGCGGGTACGCAGACGCAGATCTGGGACTGCGGCGGCGCGGCGAACCAGACCTGGTCGCAGACCGCCTCCCACGAGCTCACCGTGTACTCCGGGAACAGCCTGCTGTGCCTGGACGCCTCGGGCCGGGGCACCAGCCCCGGCACCAAGGTCATCACCTGGACCTGCAACGGCCAGGCCAACCAGCAGTGGAACCGCAACGCCGACGGCACCGTCACCAACGCCCAGTCAGGCCTGTGCCTGGACGTGACCGGCGCCGCCACCGCCAACGGCACCCTCGTGGAGCTGTGGACCTGCAACGGCCAGTCGAATCAGCAGTGGTCGCTGAGCTGACCTGGTGAGAGTTCCGCGCTCGGCTCCGGGGCGGCGTCCGACCGCCGCCCCGGCATACCGCCGTCCCGCAGGGCAGCGGCACCACATCGCAGGAGGATCGGATGAGGACGAGAGCGAAACCCGGCCGTCTGGCACTGGTGGCCGGCACGGTCCTGGCACTCGTGCTGGCGCTGCTGTCGACGGCCCCCAGCCAGGCCGCCTCGGGCACGTCGCTGAGCGTCGACCTGGCGTCGCCCAGGGGACCGTCGACCGGCGTGGGGGAGGGGTTCCTCTACGGCATCAGCGAAGACGGCAGCCAGCCCGCCGACCAGTTCCTCCAACCGCTGGGGATCAACGCGTTCCGCGGCGGCGGATGGTTCTCCGGCGGCTGGATCAAGGACAACTACCAGTACGGCTCGGCCACCCGGGCCGACGTCGACTCGATCGTCGCGCAGGCGAAACGGCTCACCCGGTCGCCCTACCACGCGCAGTACCAGGTGCTGGTGAGCGACATCTACGGCGCGAACGGCGGCCAGCCGTCGAACACGACGTACCCGTGCGACAACGGAGACTGCTCCAACTGGATCAGCTTCATCGACTCCACGGTGGGAGCGCTACAGGCTTCGGGGCTGACGTTCGCCTACGACATCTGGAACGAGCCGGACATCTCCGTCTTCTGGACCCGAGGCGTGAACAGTGCCCAGTACTTCCAGATGTGGGACACCGCCTACCGGGAGATCCGGCGCATCGCCCCCGGTGCACAGATCGTGGGGCCGTCCCTCGCGTTCACCCCGCAGCGCAACCCGGGTGAATGGCAGGCCTGGCTCGCGCACGTGAAGGCGGCCGGGACGGTGCCGGACATGATCACCAACCACAACGAGGGCGACGTCGACGACCCGGTCACCGTCGGGCAGAGCCTCGACAACGCCCTGACCTCGGCGGGCATCGGCCGGTTGCCGCTGTCCTCGAACGAGTACCAGCCGGCCGACCGGCAGACCGCCGGCGTGACGGCCTGGTACCTGGCGCGGTTCGCGCAGTCCGACTACACCAACGCGATGCGCGGCAACTGGGTGTGCTGCGTCACCCCGAACCTGACGGGGGTGCTCACCCAGAGCGGCGGCAGCTGGCTGCCCACCGGCAACTGGTGGGCGCTTCGGGACTACGCCGACATGACCGGCACCCTCGTCGGCACCTCCGGCCAGGTCGGTTCGACGGCGATCTCCGCCTCCGAGGACTCCACCGCCAAGCGCGCGGTGGCCGTCATCGGCGACTCGAACGGATACACCGGCGCCGCCTCCGTGACCTTCGACGGGCTGTCGTCCGTACCCTGGCTGACGAGCACCGGCACCGTGCACGTCACCGTGCACCGCATCCCGGACCAGGCACCGCTGGGTGCCCCGCAGATCGTGTACGACCAGGACGTGAGCGCCTCCGGCGGCTCGATCACCGTGCCGGTCACGTTCCAGAGCTCGCACGACGCGTTCGCCGTCTATCTGACACCCGCCTCGACCGGCGGCGGGGGCTTCCCCGACGGCTACCACCAGCTCGTCGTCGCCAACAACAGCCTGTGCCTGGACGTCTACGGCAACTCCGGCAGCGCGGGCGCCGCGATCGACCAGTGGACCTGCAACGGGCAGGGAAACCAGCAGTTCCAGTTCGTACCGGCCTCGGGCGGCTACGGCGAACTGCGCGCCCAGAGCTCCGGGCAGGACGTGGCGGTCGCCGGCAGCTCCACGGCGGCAGGCACCCCGGACATCGTCCAGCAGGCACCCGGCACAGCGGTCAACGGCCTCTGGCTGCCCGTGCGCCAGTCCGACGGCTCCTACGCGTTCCAGAACCGGAACAGCGGTCTGTGCCTGGACGTGTACGGCGCCGGCAGCAATGCGGGACAGCAACTGGACCAGTGGCAGTGCAAGAACGCACCGGGCACCAACCAGGACTTCGTCGTCCGCTGAACCGTCCGCCGCCCGAACCGGCCGTGGACACCTACGACCCGTGAAAGGAACTCACCGTGTCAGCATTCAGACGGCTGTTCCGGCGCCTGCGCGCTTCGACCGCCGTGCTCGCGGGCCTCGTCCTGGCCGCCGGCGGGATCGTGGCCACGACCGCCGAGCCGGCCCATGCCGCCACCTCCATCACCATCAACGGCGCGTCCGGCGGCCGGACCTTCGACGGCGTCGGCGCGATCAGCGGCGGAGGCGGCAACAGCAGACTCCTGATCGACTACCCCGAGCCCGAACGCGGCCAGATCCTCGACTATCTCTTCCGGCCCGGGTACGGCGCCTCCCTGCAGATCCTCAAGGCCGAGATCGGCGGGGACACCAACTCCACCTCGGGAGCCGAGCCCAGTCACCAGCACACCCGCTCCGACCTGAACTGCGACCGCGGCTACGAGTGGTGGCTGATGGAGCAGGCAAAAGCCCGCAACCCGAACATCAAGCTGTACGGGCTCGCCTGGGGCGCCCCCGGCTGGATCGGCGGCGGGAACTTCTGGTCCACCGACATGATCAACTACCTGGTCTCGTGGCTGGGCTGCGCCAAACAGCACGGGCTCGGCATCGACTACCTCGGCGGGTGGAACGAGAGAGGCTACAACGTCTCCTGGTACGAGCAACTGCGCAGCGCCCTCAACAGCAACGGCTACGGCAGCGTCAAGATCGTCGCGGCCGACTCGGACTGGACCGTGGCGAACGACGTCGACTCCAACCCGGCGTTCGCCGCCGCGGTGAACGTGATCGGCACCCACTACCCGTGCGGCTAACGCTCCTCCCAGTCCAACTGCTCGGTGCCGTCGGCCGCCACGTCCTCCGGCAAGCAGCTGTGGGCGAGCGAGAACGGCTCGGACGACTACAACGCGGGGGCGCCGGCCGTGGCCCGCGGCATCAACCGCGGCTACATCGACGGCCGGATGACCGCGTACCTCAACTGGCCGGTGGTCGCGGCGATCACCCCGAACCTGCCGTACCCGACGATGGGTCTCGCCCTGGCCTCGCAGCCGTGGTCCGGGCACTACGCGATCGGCAAGAACACGTGGGTGATGGCGCAGACCACCCAGTTCACCGCACCGGGCTGGCAGTACCTCGACGCCTCCAGCGGCTATCTCGGCGGCAACCGCAACAACGGCAGCTACGTCTCGCTCAAGTCCACGAACAACTCCGACTACTCCACGGTCATCGAGACGATGGACGCCGGCAGCGCCCAGACGCTCAACTTCAACGTCACCGGAGGGCTGTCCACCGGAACGGTCCACGTCTGGTCGACCGACGTCAACTCCGGCAATCCCGACGACTACTTCGCGCACGCCACGGACATCACCCCGTCCGGCGGCGGCTTCAGCCTGACCGTGCAGCCCGGCCGCGTCTACACCGTGACCACCACGACCGGCCAGGGCAAGGGCACCGCCACCGGCCCCGCCCAGGGCGCGATGAGCCTGCCGTACAGCGACTCCTTCGACGGCTACACCACCGGCACCGAGGCGAAGTACCTCATGGACTGGCAGGGCGCCTTCGAGGTGGCGGCCTGCGGCGGCGGCCGCAGCGGCAAGTGCGTGCGCCAGATGAGCCCCCAGAAACCGATCACCTGGGACGCGCTGTCCGATCCGCACGCCCTGCTCGGCGACGTCGGCTGGAGCAACTACACCGTCTCGTCCGACGTGCTGCTCGAACAGCCGGGCTACGCCGAGCTGATAGGCCGGGCGAACGGCCAGGACTACGGCAGCACCGGCGGGCTGAACGCCTACCACCTGCGGGTGAGCGACACCGGAGACTGGTCGATCCTGAACACCAGCACCAACGGCAGCGTCTCCACCCTCGCCCACGGCACGACCGCGGCGCTGGGCACAGGCCGGTGGCACACCCTGGCCCTGACCTTCGCAGGCACCACCCTCACCGCCGTCATCGACGGTGCCACGGTCGGCTCCGTCACCGACCGCACCTGGGCCGGCGGACAGATCGGCTACGCGACCGGCCAGGGCGAGACGGCACAGTTCGACAACCTCTCCCTCACCCCCGGCAGCGGCGGAACCGGCGGCGGCACGACAGCGACGATCGTCGGGGTCGGCTCCGGCCGGTGCGTGGACGTGCCGAACCAGTCCCAGACGTCCGGCACCCAGGTGGAGCTGTGGGACTGCAACGGCGGCAGCAACCAGCAGTGGACCAGCACCTCGGCCGGTGAGCTGCGGGTCTACGGCAGCTCCTGCCTGGACGCCTCGGGGGGCGGCACCAGCCCCGGCACCAAGGTCGACATCTGGACCTGCAACGGCGGCGGCAACCAGCAGTGGACGCTCAACGCCGACGGCACGATCACCGGCGTCCAGTCCGGCCTGTGCCTGGACGCCACCGGAGCGGGAACGGCCAACGGCACCCTGCTGGAGCTGTGGACCTGCGGCGGCGGCAGCAACCAGAAGTGGACGCGCAACTGATCCGGTGACGGCCGCTGCCAGATCATCGAGCGTGGCGACCAGCGGACCGTCACCGGCGCCTGCCCCCCAGCGACTGATGCACCCTGTCCCCCCTCGACCACGGAAGAAGGAGCGCATGAAACGCAAACCGCTCTTACTGTCCATCGCGGCTGCGATACTTCTCGTCCTGTCAGCTGCGGGCACCTCGTTCGGCAGCGCCCTCGGCGGGCCCGTGCCGGCCACCACCGGCGCCGTCCGGTCGACCGCCGGCTGCGGGAAGGCCCCCGCGCTGACGAGCGGTACCCACACGATCCAGAGCGGCGGCCAGACGCGCAGTTACATACTGCGGGTTCCCGCCGGCTACGACAGCGGCCACCCCTACCGGCTGATCTTCGGGTTCCACTGGCTGGGCGGCACGGCCAACGACGTCGACTCCGGCGGAACGGACGGATACAACTGGTCCTACTACGGCCTGAGGCGCCTGGCCGACAACGCGAACAACAGCACGATCTTCGTCGCCCCGCAGGGCATCAACAACGGCTGGGCCAACTCCGGCGGCCAGGACGTGGCCTTCGTCGACGCCATGGTCAGCCAGATCGAAGCCGGCCTGTGCGTCGACACCACCCAGTTGTACTCCGCCGGCTTCAGCTACGGCGGCGCGATGTCGTACGCCCTCGCCTGCTCCCGGGCGACGGTCTTCCGCGCGGTCGCGGTCTACTCCGGCGCGAACCTCAGCGGATGCGACGGCGGCAACCAGCCCATCGCCTACATGGGTCTGCACGGCATCAGGGACAACGTGCTGCCCATCTCGTCGGGACGGGAACTGCGCGACACCTTCGTCCGGACGAACGGCTGCACCCCGCAGAACCCGCCCGAGCCGGCCTACGGAAGCCTGACGCACATCATCACCACCTACTCCGGCTGCAAGTCCGGATACCCCGTCGTCTGGGCCGCGTTCGACGGAGCGGGCCACGACCCCGGGCCCATCGACGGTTCCACCGGTGACGGCTGGCGCACCTGGACCTCGGCAGCGGTGTGGCAGTTCTTCACCCAGTTCGACTCGAACCAGCCGCCGCCCTCCGGCAACCAGGAGATCATCGGGCAGCAGTCGGGGCGCTGCCTCGACATCAACAACTCCTCGACGGCCAACGGCACGCAGGCCCAACTGTGGGACTGCAACGGCGGCTCCAACCAGCGGTGGACCTACACCACCGGAAAGCAGCTGGTCGTCTACGGCAACAAGTGCCTGGGCGTCGGACAGTCCGCGGGCAGCGGCACCCCCGCGGCGATCTGGGACTGCAGCGGTCAGGCGGACCAGCAGTGGAACGTCGGTGCCGACGGCACGATCACGGCAGCGCAGTCCGGGCTCTGCCTGGACGCCAACGGCCAGGGAACCGCGAACGGCACGAAAGTCCAGCTGTGGAGTTGCACGGGCGGTGCGAACCAGCACTGGCGACTGCAGAACTGAGCGGACGTCAGGCGGTTTCTTCGTGCGTGTCTTCCGACGGAGGGGCCGCGAGGGAGCCGAGCGGCGTGCGGTCCCTCTTCCCCTTCGGGCACGGGCTGCCGTACGCCTCTTCGGCGCCTTCTCGGGCGGCCCCAGGCTGTGCGCCGACGCGCGGGCGGGCGAGGGCCGTCACTGAATTCCTGTCAATGAGCGGCCGGGGAGCCAGGCGCTCTCCGGCCGTTTACTTCAAGGGTTTACAAGAATTTTCCCCGCCGTGTGTTTCACTTGGCGCAATGCGGTTGACGACAGGTTTTTGTCAGGATTGGGTGAGGGTTGACGCAGAGGCGTTCGGTGCGGCTTTCCGGTGTGCCACGATCGAGCCAGTGGACCGAAGTCACCCCGAATTTACAGAGCTCGGCGCGGTCGCATGGCGCGTTGCGCCGCGGTGAGTGCCGGGTGAATGGCCGGGGCGCTTTGACGGGCTTGTGACGGTGTGCCGCCGGTGATCCGGGCGCCGAACGGCCGTTGTATCGATGTGGATTGCCAGGATTTTCGGCCCTTGCGGTGAATTCCCCCCGCTGGCCGAATCAATGCTACCGGACGCGATGAGTGGGATCCGTTGTTGACCCGCGAGTAATGAACTCGCTAGTTTCCGGTGGCCTCACCACGAGCTTTTCGCCGCACACATCCCCCACCGTGCTGTCCTCCCGATTATTCGGAGCGTCATGACGTCCCCTGTGCGTGCTGTCGACCTGATCATGTGCATCACCCCTTTCGGAGAACCCGATGCCAGGCTCGCCACAGCGGTCTGCGCCGCCGGTGGACTCGGCGTCCTCGACCTGGGCCGCGGCGACCGAAGAACCCTGGAGGCGCTGGCCCGGCTGAGACGGGCGGCGCCGGGACCCTACGGCGTGCGGATCGCCGCCGGCTGCGCTCTCACCCCGGACGCTCTCACCCCGGACGGTCCCGGCCCGGCCCCCGACACCGTGGTCCGGGCCGCCGACGCACCCTGGACCATCGCCGAACTCGCCCCGCGCACACGGGTGCTGGCCGAGGTGACCGACCTGGCCGGGGCCCGTGCGGCGGTCGCGGCCGGCGCCCACGGGCTGATCGCCCGGGGCGCCGAGAGCGGCGGCCTGGTCGGCGAGCTCAGCACCTTCGTCCTACTTCAACAACTGCTCGCCGCAGACGAGTTGGAGGTGCCGGTCTGGGCCGCCGGCGGCATCGGAGCGCACACGGCGGCGGCCGCGGTGGCCGGCGGCGCGGCCGGGGTGGTCCTCGACAGCCAACTGGCGCTGCTCGCCGAGTCCCGGCTGCCCGAGGCGACGGCGGCCGCCCTGCGCTCCTTCGACGGCTCCGAGACGGTCGTCGTGGCCGGGCACCGGGTCCTGCACCGCCGCGGCCCGGACGCCGTACACCCGCCCGCCGAGGACCCGGCGGCGGTCGCCGCGCTGCTCGGCGCCGAGGACCTGCGCACCCAACTGCTCCCGGTGGGACAGGACGGCTTCCTCGCCGCACGGTTCGCCGAACGATGGGGCGACGTACGGCGGACCGTACGGGAGCTGACCGCGGCGATCCGGGGCACCGGTGCCGCCGCGGGCGCGCCGCGGCCGGCCGGCTCGGCTGCCGCCGACGCGCTGCGGCCCGCCACCTCCGCCATGAGCCGGGCCCTCGGCACCCGGCTGCCCGTCGCCCAGGGCCCGATGACCCGGGTGAGCGACCGGGCCGCCTTCGCCGCGGCCGTCGCCGACGACGGGGCACTGCCCTTCCTGGCGCTGGCCCTCGCCGACGGCGTCCGCACCCGGGAGATGCTGACCGAGGCCAAGGCCGCGCTCGACGGGCGCCCTTGGGGCGTCGGCGTGCTGGGCTTCGCGCCCGAGGAACTCCGCAACGCCCAGCTCGAAGCGGTACGCGAGCTGCGGCCCAGCCACGCCATCGTCGCGGGCGGCCGGCCCGCCCAGGCGGAGGCGCTGGAGCGCGCCGGGATCAGCACTTTCCTGCATGTGCCCTCGCCCGGGTTGCTGCGGCAGTTCCTGGAGGCCGGCGCCCGGAAGTTCGTGTTCGAGGGGTCCGAGTGCGGCGGCCACGTCGGCCCGCGCGCGAGCTTCCCGCTCTGGGAGGCCCAGCTCGCCGTGCTGGAGGACTTCCCCGACCTCGAAGGCCTGGAGGTGTTCTTCGCGGGCGGCATCCACGACGAACGCTCGGCGGCGATGGTCGCCACCCTCGCCGCGCCCCTCACCGCCCGGGGCGCGGCCGTGGGCCTGCTCATGGGCACCGCCTACCTCTTCACCGAGGAGGCCGTGGACCGGGGCGCGATCCAGCCCCTCTTCCAGCGCCAGGTCAGGGCGGCCGCCTCGACCGCCCTCCTGGAGACCGCGCCCGGCCACGCCACCCGCTGTGTCCCCAGCCCCTTCACCTACAACTACCGCGAGCGCGAAACCGACCTGCGGAAACAGGGAGTGCCCGACCGGCGGGTGTGGGAGGAACTGGAACGGCTCAACGTCGGCCGGCTGCGCATCGCCAGCAAGGGTGTCGACCGCACGGCCGACGGTGAGCTGGCACCGGTGGACGAGCAGCGCCAGCTCTCCGACGGGATGTTCATGGCCGGAGAGGTCGCCGTCCTGCGCTCGGCGACCACCACCGTGGCCGCCCTGCACCACGCCGTGACCGACGGAGCCGCCGACTTCCTGGCGCGGCGGACGGCTCCCGAGAAGCAGACGGAGCCCACCGCCCCCGGGCCGCTGGACATCGCGATCGTCGGCATGGCCTGCATGTTCCCCCAGGCTCCCGACCTCGCCGCGTTCTGGGCGAACGTGGTCGCCGGGCACGACGCGGTCACCGAGGTGCCGGCCGACCGCTGGGATCCGGCCGTGCACCACGCCGACGGCAGTACGACGTCCAAGTGGGGCGGATTCCTGCCGCCGATCCCCTTCGACCCGCTGAGCTACGGCATCCCGCCCGCCTCCCTCGGGCACATCGAGCCGGTTCAGCTGCTGGCTCTGGAGGCGGCCCGGCGCGCCCTGGACCACGCCGGATACGGCGCGCGGGGGCGGGAGTTCGACCGTTCGCGCACCTCCGTCGTCTTCGGCGCCGAGGCGGGCAGCGACCTGTCCAACGCGGCCACCCTGCGCGCGGTTCTGCCCTCCTACTACGGCAGGGTGCCTGAGGGGCTGGAGGACCAGTTGCCCGGGCTGACGGAGGATTCCTTTCCGGGGATGCTGGCCAACGTCATCTCGGGCCGGATCGCCAACCGTCTCGACCTGGGCGGCGCCAACTACACGGTGGACGCGGCGTGTGCCTCCTCGCTGGCCGCGGTCGACGTCGCGTGCAAGGAGCTGGTCGCCGGGACGAGCGATGTGGTGCTGTGCGGGGGTGCCGACCTGCACAACGGGATCAACGACTATGTGCTGTTCTCGTCCGTGCACGCGTTGTCGCCGACCGGCCGCTCCCGTGCTTTCGACGGCTCCGCCGACGGTATCGCGCTCGGTGAGGGCGTGGCCTGCGTCGTCCTCAAGCGGCTGGCGGATGCCGAGCGCGACGGCGACCTGGTCTACGGCGTCATCAAGGGCCTGGGCTCGTCCAGCGACGGCCGCTCCCTGGGGCTGACCGCCCCGCGGCCGGAGGGGCAGCGGGCGGCGCTGCTGCGGGCGTACCGCAACGCGGGGATCTCGCCCGCGCGGGTGGGGCTGGTCGAGGCGCACGGGACGGGCACGGTGGTGGGTGACCGTACCGAACTCAGCATCCTCAGTGAGGTGTTCGCGGAGGCGGGCGCGGAGAACGGCGGTTGTGCGCTGGGGTCGGTCAAGTCCCAGATCGGGCACACCAAGTGTGCTGCCGGCCTGGCCGGGCTGATCAAGACCACTCTCGCCCTGCACACGGGTGTCAAGCCGCCCACCCTGCACCTCGACCACCCCAACCCGGCCTGGAAGGAGGCGGACAGTCCGTTCGCCTTCCACACCGAGGCGCGGCCCTGGGCGGTTCCTGCCGCCGAACGGGTGGCCGGGGTCAGCGCGTTCGGTTTCGGCGGCACGAACTTCCATGTGGTGCTCGCCGCGTACGACGGCGCGCTGCCGCCGGAGCAGGGGCTGGATGCCTGGCCCGCCGAGCTGTTCGTGTTCCGGGGCCGGGACGAGAAGGCCGCCCACCGGGGCGTCGAGGAGATCTTGAAGGCCGCCGGGACCGGCTCCTGGCGGCTGCGTGACCTGGCGCTGGCCGCCGCGCGCCGTTCGGATGCCTCGAACGAGCCGGTGCGGGCCGCGGTGGTCGCCGGCGACGTGGCCGGGCTGACCGGACAACTGCGCCGGGTCCTGGCCGGGGAGCACGACCCGCGCGGGGGGATCCATCTGGCCTCTTCGCGGCCCGACGCCGACGCCAAGGTCGCCTTCCTCTTCCCCGGCCAGGGCAGCCAGCGCCCCGGCATGCTCGCCGACGTCCTCATCGCCTTCCCCGAGCTGCAGCACTACCTCCAGCTCGGCCGCGCCCACGCCGACACCCTCTACCCGCCCACCGCGTTCGACGAGGAGACCCGCGAGCGCCGCCGGGCCGCCCTCACCGACACCCGGGCCGCCCAGCCCGCCCTCGGCATCACCGGCCTCGCCGCCCACGCCTTCCTGACGGCGGCCGGCGTCCGCCCCGACATGGCCGCCGGCCACAGTTACGGCGAACTCGTCGCCCTGAGCGCGGCCGGCGCCCTCAGCCCCGAGACCCTCCTGGAACTGAGCGCCGAACGCGCGGCCGCGATCCTGGCCGCCGCGGGCGACGAACCCGGCACCATGGCGGCCGTGTCCGCCGCAGCGGACGACGTCGAGCGCGCGCTGCGGACGGCCGGCGCCCCGCCCACCGTGGTCGTGGCCAACCACAACTCGCCCCGGCAGACGGTCGTCTCCGGCCCGACCGACGAAGTGACCGAGACCGTGAGGCTGTTGCGCGAGGCCGGTCTCGGCGCCAAACGGATCCCTGTCGCCTGCGCCTTCCACAGCCCGGTCGTGGCCGGGGCGGGCGACCGGTTCGCGGAAGTCCTCGCGGACACGGCCGTACGACCGCCCGAGTTCCCGGTGTGGTCCAACCGCACGGCGGCCCCCTACCGGCCGGACGCCGACGCCGTACGCGCCGAACTCGCCGCCCAGATCGGCTCACCCGTCGCCTTCAGCGCCCAGATCGAGGCGATGTACGAGGCCGGGGCCCGGGTCTTCGTGGAGGCCGGGCCCGGGACGGTCCTGACCCGGCTGGTCGGGCAGATCCTCG
>NZ_JBFBJL010000126.1:0-13240 GCF_040686075.1 Streptomyces sp. NPDC086519 | reverse complement strand
CCCGGGACGCCGGCTTCGGCACCGCCCAGTCGATGCGCCAGCACCTACAGGCAGCGCTCGGCGTCACCCCGACCGCCTACCGCCGTACCTTCCGGACCGGCACGAACGCCGCCGGCAGCCCCGGCGTCACCGGAAGGTGAGCACCCCCCGCGCCACCCGCCCCGCCTCCGCGTCCGCCCGCGCCTTCTCGAAGTCCTCCACCGGGTAGGTCTCGGTGACCAACTCGTCCAGCAGCAGGCTCCCTTGGCGGTACAGCCCGGCGTAGAGCGCGATGTCGTGCTGCGGCCGGGCGGAGCCGTACCGGCACCCCAGGATGGACTTGTCGAGGAACATGGAGGCGACGACGAAGGACGCCTCGGCGGTGGCGGCGGGCATGCCGAGCAGGACGGCCTGGCCGTGCCGGTCGAGGAGGTCGACGGCCTGCCGGACCAGTTCGACCCGGCCGACGCACTCGAAGGCGTGGTCCACCCCGGTCGGCAGCAGGTCCTTCACGGCCTCCGTGGAGGTCAGGAAGTCGGTCGCGCCGAACTGCCGGGCCACCTCCTCCTTGGCCGGGTTGGCGTCCACGGCCACGATCCGCAGCGCGCCCGCGATCCGCGCCCCCTGGATGACGTTGAGTCCGATCCCGCCGGTGCCGATGACCAGCACGGTGTCACCGCGGTCGACGCGGGCGCGGTTCAGTACGGCGCCCACCCCGGTCAGCACCCCGCACCCGATCAGGGCCGCCGACGTCAGGGGGATGTCCTTCGGGATCCGTACCGCCTGCACGGCCTTGACGACCGTCCGTTCCGCGAAGGCGGAGTTGCACGCGAACTGGTACACGGCCCGGCCGCCGCGCGTGAACGGCTTCTGCGGCCGTCCTATGGCTTTACGGCACATGGTCGGCCGGCCCCGGTCACAGTCGGCGCAGGCACCGCAGTTGGCGAGCGTGGAGAGCGCGACATGGTCGCCCGGCGCCACATGGCTGACGCCCACACCGACCGCCTCCACCACGCCCGCGCCCTCATGCCCGAGCACCACAGGAACGGGGAAGGGTATGGTCCCGTCCACCACCGACAGATCGCTGTGGCAGAGCCCGGCGGCCGACACCGCGACCAGGACCTCACCCGGCCCCGGCTCCCGCACCTCCAGATCGTCGACGACCTGCACCTGCTTGCCGTCGAACACGACCCCACGCATCACGACTCGACCCCCTTCGGTTCCCTCGGCAGACCGAGCACGCGCTCGGCGATGATCGTGCGCTGGACCTGGTCCGAGCCGCCGTAGATGGTGTCGGCCCGGGAGAAGAGGAACAGGTGCTGGGCGGTGTCCAGTTCGTACGGCTCGGCGGCCGACCAGCCGGCCGGGCCGACGCTCGCGGCCGCGCCCCGCACCAGCACGGAGAGCTCACCGAGCCGCTGGTGCCAGCCGCCCCAGAGCAGCTTGGCCACACTGGGCGCACCGGGCTCGGCGGCGGAGTTCCCGAGCGTGCGCAGGGCGTTCCACCGCATCACCCGCAACTCGGCCCACTGCCGCACCAGTCGCTCCCGCACGACGGGGTCGTCGACGGCTCCGTTCTCCACGGCGTCCCGCACCACCCGCCCCAACTCCGCGGCGAACCCGATCTGCTGGGCGAGCGTGGACACCCCGCGCTCGAAGCCGAGCAGGCTCATGGCGACGCGCCAGCCGTTGCCCTCGCCGCCGACCACGTGCTCCGCGCGCGCGTGCGCCCCGTCGAAGAAGACCTCGTTGAAATCGCTGGTGCCGGTCATCTGCCGGATGGGGCGGACCTCGATGCGGCCCGGCTGGTCCATGGGCACGAGCAGGAAGCTCAGCCCGTGATGGCGCCGCGAGCCGGGCTCGGTGCGGGCGAGCACGAAACACCAGTCGGCCTCGTGCGCGAGCGAGGTCCAGATCTTCTGCCCGACGACGCGGTAGCCGTCCGCCTCCCGTACGGCCGCGGTCCGCACACCCGCGAGGTCCGATCCGGCGCCGGGTTCGCTGTACCCCTGGCACCACAGCTCTTCGCCCCTGGCGACGGGCGGCAGGAAACGCGCCTTCTGCTCACCGCTGCCGTGTGCGAGGAGCGTCGGGGCCAGCAGGTTCTCCCCGATGTGCCCGGAGCGGGGCGGCGCTCCCGACCGGGCGTACTCCTCGGCCCAGGCGACCTGCTGCGTGAGCGTGGCCGTCCGGTTCCCGTACCCCCCCTCCGCCCAGCCGAGCCCGATCCACCCGTCGGCCCCGAGCGTCCGCTCCCAACTCCGCCGGTCCACACCACTCTCGACGTGCGCGGCGAGCCACCCCCGCACTTCCCGTCGAAACTCCTCGTCCTCCGGCGCAAAGCCGAACTCCACGGTGACCTCCAAAGACGCTTCGGGGCTACGACCGAACGAAAACCGCCGAACACCACCGCCGTGGCTGATCGCCATCGCGGCGGAGAGAACAAGAGCGGCCGACAGAGGAGTGGGCGGGGAGAACGCGAAGACCGGAGCAGCACCGACAACGACCAAGCTGACCGGGCCCCCACAAACACCGCCAGGTGCAACCCCCCAGGAACGCGAGGAACCGCGCGAACAACCACAACGCACCCGCACCCACAAACACCGCCAGGTGCAACCCCCCAGGGGCGCGGGGAACTGCGCGAACAACCACAACGCCGCCGCACCCACAAACACCGCCAGGTGCAACCCCCCAGGGGCGCGGGGAACTGCGCGAGCAGCCACGACGGCGCCGCACCCGCGCACAACCCGCCGCCCGCGACGGCGAGTAGGCGCCCGGCCCACCCCCCTCACGTGTTCGGCCGCTCCCCCGCCCGCGCCGCCGCCTCCATCGCCGCCAGCCGCGCCAGCATCGGCATCGGATCCGTCCCCACGCTCCCCGGCAGCGCCTCCGCGATCCGTTCCGGCGTCCAGGAGCCCCCGTCGGCGTACGCGGCCCGCAACTCCCTCGGCTGGGCCCATACCGCGATCTTCGGCCCGGCCACCGTGTAGACCTGCCCGGTGACCCCCGCGTCCCGCGCCGCGTCCGAGAGCAGGTAGACCACGAACGCGGCCACGTCCTCCGGCTCGCCGATCTCCGTCAGCTCCGTCGGCACGCCCGCCGACATCCGGGTGCGGGCCACCGGCGCCACCGCGTTCGCGGTCACCCCGTACTTGTGCAGGCCCAGCGCGGCGCTCCGCACCAGCGAGATGATCCCGCCCTTGGCCGCGCTGTAGTTGGCCTGCGAGACCGAGCCCTGGTGGTTGCCGCTGGTGAAGCCGATGAGGGTGCCGGCGCGTTGCCTGCGCATCACCGCCGACGCCGCCCGGAACACCGTGAACGTTCCCTTGAGGTGGGTGGCGACCACCGGGTCCCACTCCTCCTCGGTCATGTTGAACAGCATCCGCTCGCGCAGGATCCCCGCCACGCACACGATCCCGTCGAGCCGGCCGTACGACGACAGCGCCGCGTCCACGACCCGCTGCCCGCCCGCCATCGTGGAGATGTCGTCGGCCACCGCGACCGCGTCCCCGCCCGCCGCCTCGATCTCCTTGACGACGGCCTCGGCGACCTCGCTCGTCGGTGAGGCGCCGTCGACCGCGACGCCGTAGTCGTTGACGACGACCTTCGCCCCGTCGGCCGCCGCCGCCAGCGCCACCGCCCGTCCGATCCCGCGCCCCGCACCCGTCACGGCGACGACCTTGCCTGCCAAGAAGTTCCCCACGCCCGGCCCCTTCCCGCGGTTTCTGACGGACCGTTAGATTTTATGTCCCGTCAGATGTGCGGACACAAGGCCTGGGGAGGACCCAGATGTCACTGCCGGCGTTGCATCCCGCGTTCCACGACATCGCCAAGCGCGTCAACAACTGGGGGCGCTGGGGCGCCGACGACGAGATCGGCACGCTGAACCTGATCACCGACGAGGTGGTGCGGGAGGCAGCAGCGACGGTGCGGACCGGCCGCCGTGTCCCGCTCGCCCTGCCCCTCCAGCAGGACGGCGTGCAGACCGGGATGATCCCCGGGCGGGTCAACCCCCTGCACGCCATGGTGCAGATCAACCAGGAGCTCTTCGGCCCGGGCACCGTCGCGTGCAGCGACGACGCGGTGACCATGGGGCTACAGGCCGGCACCCACTGGGACGCGCTCACCCATGTCTCGCACTCGGGGAAGCTCTACAACGGCCGCCCGGCGGACACGGTGACCGCGCACGGCGGTGCGGAGTTCAGCGGGATCGCCACGGCCCGGCACATCGTCTCGCGCGGGGTGCTGCTGGACGTGGCACGCGCGCGTGGCGTGGACCGGCTGGAGGGCGGCCATGCGGTCACCCCGGAAGACCTCGACGCGGCCGAGGAGTTCGCCGGGACGACCGTCCGGAGCGGCGACATCGTCCTCGTACGGACCGGGCAGGTGCAGGTGTACCTCGCCGGGGACAAGCACGGGTACGGCTACCCGTCGCCGGGTCTCTCGGTGCACGCCCCGGAGTGGTTCCACGCGCGCGACGTGGCCGCCGTCGCGAACGACACCCTCACGTTCGAGATCTTCCCGCCCGAGATCGCGGACCTGTGGCTGCCCGTGCACGCCCTGGATCTCGTGGAGATGGGGATGCTCCAGGGGCAGAACTGGAATCTCGAAGAGTTGTCCACAGCCTGTGGAGAAACCGGCCGGTACGCGTTCCTGCTGTCGGCGATGCCCGAGCCGTTCGTCGGGGCGACGGGCACTCCGGTCGCCCCCGTGGCCGTCCTCTGAGCGCCGCCGAGCCGCGGCGAACGCCGCGCTTGAAAGCCGGTGTCACGCCCGAGGTGGCGCGACACCGACCCTCCCCCCATTCCCCCCATTCCCCCCTGCATCCGAACGGCTGCGCGCACCGGCCCGCCCCGAGCCCGGTCCCGCGCGCCGCCGTCCGGCCCGACCCACACTCGACAAGGGCGCCCGTCACCAAGTCCCTCGTCGTCCCCTCGCGGCGAATCGCAGATCTCAAGCGTGAGGACACGGTCACATGGCGTCAACACCCACGCGAAGCTTTACGGCTTATGCCCCGGTTCGCCATGGGCGCGCACGGATGCAATCCCGGGCGCATGGCCGCACAGCGGGGATCACACCGCCTCGAATGCCAGCCCTTCGTGCGAGGCCGACCCGCGCCCGTACGCCACCGCCGCGCCCTGCCGCGGCTGCGCCCGCCGGTCGAGTTCGCACCAGATGCGCTTGCCGGCGCCTTCGGGACTCCAGCCCCAGCGGTCGGCGAGCCCGTCGACGAGGGCGAGGCCCCGGCCGCCGGTGGCGTCGCCGTCGACGCACCGCGGCACGGGCGCGCGGCCGCTGGCGTCGGCGACCTCCAGCCGTACCGTGACCGACTCCCCGGCGCCCGAGCGGTCCGTGCCCGGCAGCGAGAGCCGCAGCACGGCCGGACAGCCGGTGTGCACCACCGCGTTGGTGACCAGTTCGGAGACGAGCAGGACCAGGGTCTCGGCCAGCGGTTCGTCCGCCGCTATACCGGACCCGGCGAGGCGCGAGCGCGCCCACCTCCTGGCCCGCCCCACCTCCGCGGGGTCGGGCCGGATCTCCAGCTGCACTTGAAGCACCTGCACCGCTCACACCATCCGAACCGGCGGACACATGAACCCGCGCCGAGCCGGCGCCACGGCGAGGTCCGCGGCGACGAGGACGGCGAGGGCCACGATCGTAGCCATTTTCTGCATGGCCAGAACAACGGCCAGAGCAAGGGTCACGGAACGTGATTCCCTTACGAGACAGCATGGTTGACGTACAGTCACCCCAACAAGCGCTTCGGGCATATTCCAGCGCGAAGGAGTACGCCTGCGGCATACTGTGCGACGCTCGCGGCGGGGAGTCGAACAGGCGGGGGCGCAAGCCCTTACCGCCCTGCGAGCGGCGGGGCGCACCATCGGCGGCGGGGCCGCTTCGACGGCACCGCCGGCATGGCTCGTCCTCGGAACCACTCGCATCCCACAGAAGGTACCCGAGGGGACCGCCGACTCCGGGCCGTGACGAGTCACGCGTTGGACACAACCCGGTATCAACGCTCCGTGATTCCCGTCATGCCACAATCCGCGACATCCTGGCCGCCCCGAACCCACCCCCGCAGACCAGAGCCGTTTCGAACGCTCAGCCGAGCAACTCCGCGGCGAGCATTTCCTCACTCTCCGTGTTCCCACCGGCACGCTGCGCCCGCACCCATGCCCGTTTCAGATGCAGATGCACCTCGGACTCCCAGGTGAAGCCCATCCCGCCGTGCACCTGGAGACAGTCCCGGGCGCCGCGCACCGCCGCCTCGTCGGCGAGCAGCCGGGCCGCCGCGATGTCCACGGGCGCGGAGGTCACGGCGGCCGCGTAGACGGCCGCCCGCGCGGTCTCGGCGCGCACCAGCATCTCGGCGCACAGGTGCTTGACCGCCTGGAACGCCCCGATCGGCTGCCCGAACTGCACGCGCGTGCGGGCGTGTTGCACGGCCAGCTCGCACGCGCGCGTGGCCGTGCCGAGCTGCTCGGCGGCGGTCAGCAGCACGGCGACGGGGTCGGCCGGCCCGGCAGCCGGCCCCGGGACCCGGTGCAGGGGCGTCAACGGGTCCACCGAGCGCACCGGCAGGGCCCCCGACGCGTCGCCCGTCACCGCGTCCGCCTCGGCCAGCCACTCGGCCAGGCCGCCGTCCACCCGGGCCACCACCGTCTCCCCCGTGGCCGCGCCGGGCACCTCGGCCGCGGCGAGGTGGGTGGCCAGCAGCGGGCCGGGCAGCAGCGCCCGCCCGGCCTCCTCGAACACCAACACGGCTTCCGGCAGCCCGAGTCCGACCCCGCCGTCGGCCTCCGGGAGCCGCAGCGCGAAGAACCCCGCGGCCCCCAGCTCCCGCCACAGGCCCCGGTCGAGACGCGCCGGCGCGCCGGCCGCCGCCCGCAGCGCCGCGTCGTCGAACCGGCGCCCGAGCAGCTCCCGCATGCCCTCCCGCAACGCCTCCTGGTCACGGGTCAGTCGAAAGCGCACGCCCGCTCACCGTCCCTTCGGCAGCCCGAGGATCCGCTCGGCCACGATGTTCCGCTGGATCTGCGAGGTCCCGGCCGCGATGGTGTAGGAGAGCGAGGAGAGCCGGTCGAGGACCCACGGCCGGTCCAGGTCGAGCGCGTCCGGCCCGAGCACGGCGGCCGCCGCGTCGTACAGCTCCTGCCGCGCGTGCGAGTAGCACAACTTGAAGACCGAGCCGCCGACGCCGGGCACGCGGCCGCCCTCCGCCTCGCTGACGTTCCACTGGGTGAGCCGCCACAGCGCCCGGAACTCGGCGTTCAGGCGGCCGAGGCGGCGGCGCGCTTCCGGGTCGTCCCAGGTGCCGTTGTCGCGCGCCACGCGCGCGAGTTCGCCGAGCACCCGGCGGCAGGCGACCACCTCGCCGACGAAGGCGGTGCCGCGTTCGAAGGAGAGGGTCACCATGGTGACGCGCCAGCCGTCGTTCTCGGCGCCCACCCGGTTGGCCGCGGGCACCCGCACCTCGTCGAGGAACACCTCGGCGAATTCGGCGGATCCGGCGAGCGTGCGCAGTGGCCGTACGGTGATGCCCGGCGCGTCCATGGGCATGGCCAGCCAGGTGATGCCCCGGTGCCTGGGCGCCTCGGGGTCCGTGCGCACCAGCAGCTCGCACCAGTCGGCGACCTCCGCGTGCGAGGTCCAGATCTTGGATCCGCTCACCACGTAGTCGTCACCGTCGCGCCACGCGCGCGTGCGCAGCGCGGCCAGGTCGGAGCCGGCGTCCGGTTCGCTGAACCCCTGGCACCACACCTCGTCGCCGCGCAGGATCGGCGCCAGCCAACGGGCCCGCTGCGCCTCGGTGCCCTCGGCGGCGATGGTGGGGCCCGCGTGCAGCAGGCCCACGAAGTTGGCGCCCACATAGGGCGCGCCGGCCCGCTCGGTCTCCTCGAGGAAGATCAGCCGGGTGGTCGGGGAGGCGTCCCAGTGGACGTCGGCGTACCCGGCGTCGTACAGCGTGCGCTGCCAGCCGAGGTCGTAGGCGCGGCGGCCGGGCCAGTCCTCGGGCCTCGGCTTGGGCGGGAGGCCGGGCAGCACCTTGGCGAGCCACTCCCGCAGCCGCGCCCGGAAGTCCTCCTCCTCGGGCGTGTACGACAGGTCCACCGGCAGGCACCCCCACGGAGCTGATGGTTCGTCAGACATGGAGTTGATGGTTCGTCAGATCTCGCAGGCTAGCCCCGCACCCCTGGACCGGCAAGGCGCCAGGACCTACGATCTGACGACTCGTCAGCTAACGGAGCGAGCAGGGGGCCCGGTCATGGACGACACGAACGCCACCGCGCACGGACTCAGCACCGCCCCGACGCTCTGGGACCTGGTCGCCCGGCGCGCCGAACTCACCCCCGACCGGCCGGTGTTCCTCCAGGGCGACCGCACCCTGACCTTCGGCGGGCTGCGCGCGCGTGCCGAACGCGTCGCGGCCGGGCTGTACGGCATGGGCGTCCGCCCCGGCACGGTGGTCGCCTGGCAGCTCCCCACCCGGATCGAGACGGCCGTGCTGTCCTTCGCACTGGCCCGGCTGGGCGCCGTCCAGTCGCCCGTCATCCCCTTCTACCGGGACCGCGAGGTCGGCTTCGCGCTGCGCGAGTCCAGGGCCGAGTTCTTCGCCGTACCGGGCGTGTGGCGCGGCTTCGACCACACCGGGATGGCGCGGCGGCTGGGCGCGAAGGGGATCTTCGAGGCGTACGACGAGCTGCCCGACGGCGATCCGGCCGCGCTGCCCGCCCCGCCCGCCGAGGGCACCTCCGTCCGGTGGATCTACTGGACCTCGGGAACCACCTCCGACCCCAAGGGCGTTCTCCACACGGACCGCTCGCTCATCGCGGGCGGTTCGTGTCTGGCGCACGCGCTGCGGCTCACCGCGGACGACGTGGGCTCGATGGCGTTCCCGTACGCGCACATCGCGGGCCCCGACTACACCGTGATGCTGCTGCTGTACGGGTTCCCGGCGGTGATGTTCGAGCAGTTCGCGCTGCCGGACGCGCTGCCCGAGTACCGCAGGCACGGGGTGACGGTGGCGGGCGGGTCGACGGCGTTCTACTCGATGTTCCTGGCCGAGCAGCGCAAGCAGCCGGGGGTGCCGGTCATTCCCTCGCTGCGGCTGCTGGCCGGCGGCGGGGCACCCAAGCCGCCGGAGGTGTACCACGCGGTGGTGCGCGAGATGGGGGTGCAGCTGACGCACGGGTACGGCATGACCGAGGTGCCGATGATCACGATGGGGGCGCCGGACGACACCGCGGAGAACCTGGCGACGACCGAGGGGCGGCCGCCGGCGGGGATGGAGATACGGATCGCGGACGACGGCGAGGTGCGGCTGCGCGGGGAGGCGGTGTGCCAGGGGTACCTGGACCCGGCGCAGTCCGCCGCGGCCTTCGACGAGGACGGCTTCCTGCGCACCGGCGACCTGGGCCGGGTGACCGCGACCGGGCATCTCGTCCTCACCGGGCGGCTCAAGGACGTGATCATCCGCAAGGGCGAGAACATCTCGGCGAAGGAGATCGAGGACCTGCTCGCCGCGCATCCGGCGGTGGCCGACGCGGCGGTGGTCGGGCTGCCGGACGCGGAGCGCGGGGAGCTGGTCTGCGCGGTGGTCGAACAGCCGCCGGGGGCCGCCGTGCTGACACTGCCGGAGGTGGTGTCGTACCTGCGCGCGGAAGGGCTGTCGGTGCACAAGCTGCCGGAGCGGCTGGAGGTGGTGGACGCCCTGCCGCGCAACGAGACGCTGCGCAAGGTGCTCAAGTACAAGCTGCGCGAGCGCTTCTCGGGGAGTCCCGCGGCAGGGAGTCCCGCGGCAGGGAGTCCCGCTGTGCGGAGCCCTACTCCGGGATCGTGAAGTAGCGGGCGAACGCCGGGACGATCTCGGCCTCCGCGACCTTGCCGTCGCCGTCGGTGTCGAGGCCCGCGGAGATCGCCCGCGCGAGCTCCGGCGCGACCCCGAGGACGCGCAGCACGCGCGCGGTGTCGTCGACGGTCGCCGTGCCGTCGCCCTCGGTGTCCGCGAGGGCGAGGGCCGCGTGCAGGAAGGGGCGGGCGATCTCGCCGAACCGCTCGGGGTTGTCATGCAGCCGCTTGACCGCGCCGCTCACGAACTCCTGGCGGGTGATGCGCTGGTCGCCGTCCCGGTCCGCCATGCCGGCCATGCCCTGCCAGAAGGCCTCGGCACCGGCGTACAGGGCCTGGCCCTTGTCGGAGCGGGCGGCGACGCCGAACTCGGCGAGCAGCGCCTTGGCCGCCGCGTTGAAGTCCTCGCGGTCGATCAAGCCGTTGCCGTCCTGGTCGAAGGTTGCGAACCGGGCGGCGATCCGTCGCTCGTACTCGGTGCTGACCATGTCTGTTCGGGCCGCCTTACGTGACGTGGGGGTTCATCTCGCAGGGAGCGTACGACGCGGCGACGCCCGGGGCGCGGGAAAACGACGCTTGTGCCAAGACCGGGGGAATTCCGCGACAACAACGTGGCACTGTCGTGATCATCAGCTAGGGCGTCGCGCGGCCCGCTGCCCCGGCTACGCGGACAGCGGGTCCTCCTCGTCGGTGGTCGCGCTGTCGATGTCGGCGTACACGTCGAACAGCCGCCGTACGCCGAGGGCGCCGAGCACCCGGTTGACGTGAGAACCGTCACTCGCGCCCTGGGCGGGCAGTATCAGCCGCAGCCGGCCCCGGCAGGAGCGGATCAGGCGGCGGGCGGCGATGAGGACGCCGACCCCGCTGGAGTCGCAGAAGAAGACGCCGGAGAGGTCGAGGACCACGCTGTGGTACCCGTCGGCGACCACGTCGTGCACCCGCTGGCGCAGCACCGGTGAGGTCACCAGGTCCAGTTCGCCCGACACCCCGAGCACGACCCACTCGCCCTGCTCGACGCCGGTCACCTTGAAAGCCACGGCTCAGCCCTCCGCTCGCCGGATCTCCGGAACCGCCCGGAAACGGAGCCAGTTCCTACGCTTGTTGTCGCGCGGCTGCCCAGCGGCCGTTCCCCGAAACCCCGGATGACAAACGAGCATCGATCAGGGAGGGAGTTGTTTCGGTCACTACCGATCCTGTTCGATCAGAAGCAAAAGGTGTCGGCCGGACCCGACCGGGAGAGCAGAGGGACAGCGGAGCGGCGGAGCGGCAACCGGAACGCCCACTACCACCCGCGGTCCGCCAGGGGGCGCGCATTGCAATAAAGGGGCGTGCGCCGCCGGACGTGCCGACTACATTCGAGGAGACGGTGAAGACACGCTGGGCACGGACACGGACACGGACACGGGCAGGGACACGGGCAGGGGGAGGGGGCCGCATGGCGAAGAAGGACGTACCGCCCCGCTGGGACCGCAAGATGCAGCAGCGGCTCGCTCGCGGCGAGGCGGCCGCCCTCGGTGAGCTGTACGACCGCTTCGCCTCGCTCGTGCACGGGCTCGCGCATCGCGTCCTCGGCGACGAGCGGGCCGCCGACGGCATAACCCGCGAGGTCTTCGCCCAGGTCTGGGAGCATCCCGACGCCTACGACCCCCGGCAGGGGCCGTTGCGCTCGTGGCTCGCCGCGCTCGCCCACCGGCTCGCCGTGCAGCGTCTCAGGGCCACCGAGACCGCCGCGCTCGCTCCGGGCGACAGCGGCTCCCCGCAGGCCGCCGAGGAGCTGGAGCGCAAGGTGCGGCGGGCCTCCGTCGCCGCCCGCGCGGACTACATCGTGCACTCCATGCCGGCCCCGCTGCGCGCCGCCCTGGACCTGGCCTACGTCCAGCGTCGCGACTACCGGCAGACCGCGGTGGACCTCGGCGTCACCGAGGACGAGGCCCGCCGTCGGCTGCGCCTGGGCCTGCAACTGCTGTCCACCGCGCACGACGCCGGGACGCCGCCCGGACCCGGAGGCGGGCTGTGACCGGCTCCGAGTTCTCCGAGGCGCACGACGGCGCCGGGGACGGGACCGGTGCCGTGCCGCCGGGCGGCGGCGCCGACTACGGCCGGCCGCCGCGCATACCGCTGCCCCGGACGTCCGTCGAGGACGGCGGACAGCCGCTGCCCGCGGCGCCGGAGTTGTCGCACGACGTCCTGAAATCGCTGCTCGGGGCATGGGCGCTGGCGGCGTGCTCGACGGCGGAGTCGCTCGCCGTCGAGGTCCACCTCGGGGACTGCGGGGCCTGCGCGGACGAGGCACGGCGGCTGCGCGAGGCGGTCGGCCTGCTGCACCAGCCGGAGAGCCTGGACCTCGACCCCGGCCTGCGCACCCGCGTCCTGGAGGCCTGCCTGGACCGGCGGCCGGCCAGGATCCCGATCCCCGCGTGGGCGGCGCCCTACGACGCGGAGACGGCCCGCCTGGACGCCCTGCTCCAGGACATCGGCGACGCGGAGTGGCACGCGCCGGTGCGGCTGCGCTGGTTCGACGGCGAGGCGGCGGCGAGCCGCCGTACGACGGTCGCCGGGGTGATCGCGCATCTGCTGTCCGTCGACGGCCTGGTGGCGACGGCACTGGGCCTCGACGACCCGCTCGGGGAGAACCGGGCACAGGGCCCGGCCGCCCGCACCGAGGCGTTCTGGCAGGCCTCGCACTTCCCGCCGACGCGTGCGGTACGGGTGCCCTGGCGGGAACAGAGCCACCGGCTCGTGCAGACCGTCTCCTTCACGGGCGGCGCCGCCGGGCGGCTCGGGGTGTCGTACGACGACTTCGAACTGCCCCTGCACGACGCGATGCTGGACCGCGCCTTCGAGTGCTGGGTGCACGCGGAGGACATCGCGGAGGCCGTGGACTATCCCTACGAGCCACCGGCCCCCAGACACCTGCGCAGAATGATCGACCTCGCGGCCCGGATGCTGCCCGTCGTGCTGGCGGAGCGCCGGCGGGCGGGGCTGGCGGCGCCCGGCCAGGCTCCCCACCTGGTCCCTGCGGGACGGCCCGGCCGCAGTCTGCGGCTGGAGATCGAGGGCAACGGCGGCGGCGAGTGGCTGATCCCGCTGGACTCGCCCGGAGCGGTGGGCTCCGCGGAGTTCGAGGTGGCGCACGTGGCGCTGGACGACGTGGAGTTCTGCCGGCTGGCCGCGGGGCATGTCCCTCCGGAGGAGGCCGCCGCGGGGCAGTTGGGGGATCCGGCGGCGATCAGGGACGTACTGTTCGCCGCCGCGAGCCTGAGCCGCATGTAGGGGCGTTCGCCCACGGGGTGGGGGGTTCCGTCGTACGGCGGGTGCGGGCAGCTCGTGGCTGGTCGCGCAGTTCCCCGCGCCCCTGAAAAGACGGGGCTGCGCCCCGCTTTTGGTCTTTGGGGGCGCGGGGAACTGCGCG
>NZ_JBFBJL010000125.1:0-13784 GCF_040686075.1 Streptomyces sp. NPDC086519 | reverse complement strand
TGCCTCCCTCACGGACGTCCGGGTCGTCACCGCGATCATGATCGTCCTGATGTCGGCGTCGCAGTTCTACACGCAGCGCCAGCTGATGACGAAGAGGAGCAGCCGGGGCGGGCGCGGGGGCCGGCGCGACCGGGGCCGGAGCCGGGGCGGCGGGGGCCGGGGCCGGGGCAGCGGCGGCGGGCGCCGGTGCCGGGGCGGCCGGGGCGGGGGCGGCCGCCGGAGCGGCACCCGGGGCGCCGATGACGGCGAGCTTGGCGCCCACCTCGGCGGTCTCGTCCTCGCCGACCACGATCTCCAGCAGCACACCGGAGGTGGGCGCCGGGATCTCGGTGTCGACCTTGTCGGTCGACACCTCCAGCAGCGGTTCGTCGGCCTCGACGGAGTCGCCGACCGACTTCAGCCAGCGGGTGACGGTGCCCTCGGTGACGGACTCACCGAGCGCGGGCAGGACCACGTCCGTACCGGAGGCGCCACCGGCCGGAGCGGCGGCGGCAGCGGGGGCCGGGGCCGGGGCGGCGGGGGCCTCGGCGACCGGCGCGGGGGCGACCGGCGCGGGGGCGGCGGGGGCCGGGGCGGGCGCGGGCTCGGCGGCCGGGGCGGGAGCGGCGGCGGGCGCACCCGTGCCGTCGTCGATGATGGCCAGCTCGGCGCCGACCTCGACCGTCTCGTCCTCGGCGACCTTGATCGAGGCCAGCACGCCCGAGGCGGGGGCCGGGATCTCGGTGTCGACCTTGTCGGTCGAGACTTCGAGCAGTGGCTCGTCGGCCTCGACGCGTTCGCCCTCGGCCTTCAGCCAGCGGGTGACAGTGCCCTCGGTGACGCTCTCGCCGAGCGCCGGAAGGGTTACGGAAACCGCCATGGTTTCGGTTGCTCCTTACGAATTGCGGAAGTCTGAGTCGTCGCGTGTTCGACCGAGGGTCAGTCGTGCGAGTGCAGGGGCTTGCCGGCCAGGGCCAGGTGGGCCTCGCCGAGCGCCTCGTTCTGCGTCGGGTGGGCGTGGATGAGCTGGGCGACCTCGGCGGGCAGCGCCTCCCAGTTGTAGATCAGCTGGGCCTCGCCGACCTGCTCGCCCATGCGGTCGCCGACCATGTGGACGCCGACCACGGCACCGTCCTTCACCTGGACGAGCTTGATCTCGCCCGCGGTGTTCAGGATCTTGCTCTTGCCGTTGCCCGCCAGGTTGTACTTCAGAGCGACGACCTTGTCCGCACCGTAGATCTCCTTGGCCTTGGCCTCGGTGATGCCCACGGAGGCGACCTCGGGGTGGCAGTAGGTCACCCGCGGCACGCCGTCGTAGTCGATCGGGACGGTCTTCAGGCCGGCCAGGCGTTCCGCCACGAGGATGCCCTCGGCGAAGCCGACGTGCGCGAGCTGGAGCGTCGGGACCAGGTCACCGACGGCGGAGATGGTCGGGACGTTCGTCCGCATGTACTCGTCGACCAGGACGTAACCGCGGTCCATGGCGACGCCCTGCTCCTCGTAGCCGAGGCCCGCGGAGACGGGACCGCGGCCCACCGCGACGAGCAGGATCTCGGCCTCGAACTCCTTGCCGTCGGCGAGGGTGACCTTGACGCCGTCGGCGGTGTACTCGGCCTTCGAGAAGAAGGTGCCCAGGTTGAACTTGATGCCGCGCTTGCGGAAGGCGCGCTCAAGAAGCTTGGAGGAGTTCTCGTCCTCGACCGGGACGAGGTGCTTGAGACCCTCGATGACGGTGACGTCGGCCCCGAAGGACTTCCAGGCGGAGGCGAACTCGACGCCGATGACACCGCCGCCCAGGATGATCGCGGACTTCGGCACGCGGTCCAGGACGAGGGCGTGGTCGGAGGAGATGATCCGGTTGCCGTCGATCTCCAGACCCGGCAGCGACTTCGGCACGGAACCGGTGGCGAGGAGCACGTGGCGCCCCTGGATCCGCTGGCCGTTGACATCCACGGAGGTGGGGGAGGACAGCCGCCCCGTGCCCTCGATGTACGTCACCTTGCGGGAGGCGACGAGACCCTGCAGACCCTTGTACAGACCGGCGATCACGCCGTCCTTGTACTTGTGGACGGCCGGCACGTCGATGCCCTCGAAGGTGGTCTTGACACCGAACTGCTCGCTCTCGCGGGCCTGGTCGGCGATCTCGCCCGCGTGCAGCAGGGCCTTGGTGGGGATGCAACCCCGGTGCAGGCAGGTACCGCCGACCTTGTCCTTCTCGATCAGGGCGACGTCCAGGCCCAGCTGAGCCCCGCGCAGGGCCGCGGCGTAACCACCGCTACCGCCGCCGAGGATCACTAGGTCGAAAACGGTGCTGGCGTCGTTCGCCACGTCACGTCCTCCATGCATGTGCGCCGTACGCCGGGCACCTTTGTCCCATACGGGTGGTTGACCGGTCGGTCGGCTGGTGTCCGGCCGCTCTTCTTCGGCCCTGTGGGTGGGGCCCTGTCCTGCCGAGCCCCATCTTCGCACTTGTCGGAGGTGAACGAGACGCGGGGCCGGGGTGTGAGACACCACACGCTCACATGTGAGGAAGGGCGCTCGGTCCCGCCCAGGGGCGCGGGGCTGTGTCGATGTGCGGCTCCGCCGCGTGGGCGCGAGAAGCCCCCACGACCCGCAGTCGCCGGACGGCGGACCGGACGGAGTGAACAGGCGACGGGACCCCGCCCTACCCGCGCGCGAGGTCCCGTCCACAAAAACCGATGTCAGCCCAGCTCGCCCGCAGCCGTCAGCTCGGCAAGCCGCACCAGCGTCCGCACCGCGGAGCCCGTGCCCCCCTTCGGCGTGTACCCGAAGGCACCCCCCTCGTTGAAGGCCGGCCCCGCGATGTCCAGGTGCGCCCAGGTGATCCCCTCGCCCACGAACTCCCGCAGGAAGAGGCCCGCGACCAGCCCGCCGCCCATCCGCTCGCCCATGTTCGCGATGTCGGCGGTCGGCGAGTCCATCCCCTTGCGCAGGTGCTCCGGCAGCGGCATCGGCCACGCCGGCTCGCCCACCTCCTCCGCGGCCTCGTACACCGCGGAGCGGAACGCGTCGTCGTTCCCCATGACCGCGAACGTCCGGCTGCCCAGCGCCAGCATCATCGCGCCGGTCAGCGTCGCCACGTCCACGATCGCGTCCGGCCGCTCCGCCGACGCCGCCCACAGCGCGTCGGCGAGCACCAGCCGGCCCTCCGCGTCCGTGTTGAGCACCTCGACGGTCTTGCCGCTGTACATGCGCAGCACGTCACCGGGGCGCACCGCGGTGCCGGACGGCATGTTCTCGGCCAGCGCCAGCCACCCGGTCACGTTGACCGGCAGACCGAGCCGCGCCGCCGCGACGACCGCCGCGAACACCGCCGCCGCCCCGCTCATGTCGCACTTCATCGTCTCGTTGTGGCCGGCCGGCTTGAGCGAGATGCCGCCCGAGTCGTAGGTGATGCCCTTGCCGACGAAGGCGAGGTGCTTGTCCGCCTCGGCGTGCGTGTACGACAGCTTCACCAGCCGCGGGGTCGCAGCGGAGCCGCCGCCGACGCCGAGGATGCCGCCGTAGCCGTCCTTGGCGAGGGCCTTGTCGTCGAGCACCTGGATCTTGAGGCCGTGCTCCTTGGCGGCGCCCTGCGCGATCGCGGCGAACGCGGCCGGCGTGAGGTCGTTCGGCGGGGTGTTGACCAGGTCGCGGGCCCGGTTGAGCTCCTCGGCGACGGTCGTGGCACGGGCCAGGGCCGCCTTGTGGGCCGCGTCCCGCGGCTTGCCGCCGAGCAGCACGCCCTCGGCGAGCGGCGCCCTGCCGTTCTTCGCCTTCGCGCCCTTGCCGGTGCCGGCACCGTTGGCACCGTTGTCCTTGTACGTGTCGAAGGAGTAGGCGCCGAGCAGCACGCCCTCGCCGATCGCGGCCACGGCGGCCGCGTCCTCGACGGGCAGCGCGAAGGCCGCCTTCCGGGCCCCGGCCAGCGCGCGGGCGGCGACACCGGCCGCCCGGCGCAGCGCCTCGGCCTCGTACTCCGCGTCCCGGTCGGGCTCGGCGCCCAGGCCCACCGCGATGACGAGCGGGGCCTTGAAGCCGGCCGGAGCGGGCAGCTTCGTCAGTTCGCCCTCGGCACCCGAGGCTCCGAGGGTCTCCAGGACGGCGGCGAGCCTGCTGTCGTAGGCCGTGTCCACGGCTTCGGCGCCCGGGGCGACGACCGGGCCCTTGGCGCCCTTGGCGACACCGATCACGATCGCGTCGGCCCGGAGGCCGGGCGCCGCTGAGGTGCTGAGTGTGAGAGCAGTCACGGTGGTGGAATCTCGCTTCCGATGTTGAGTTGCAGTGGCCGAGTGGGTGGGTCGACCGGGCCCGGGGGGCGACCCTGGGCAATGCCCGCGGGACGCGTTGCGACCGGGGCCTTCACCCCGTCGGCGAACACCCGGGACGAGCCTACGCGTGTGTATGCGCTCGCTCATTCCTGCGGTCGTTCACCTGAGGGTGGCATCCGGGCCACTTGCCGTCCCGTAACCGGTATGGGAGATCATCGACGTCGTCATCCGCCACCCGCCCTGGAGCCCGACCGGTGATGTCCCGCGCCACGCCTCTGCTCGCCCTGCTGCTCCTGCCGGCCGTGCTGTCCGGCTGCACCCAGGCCCCCGAGGACACCGGGCGCTGGCAGCCGAGACCCGGGGTCAGCTGGCAGTGGCAGCTGAGCGGCCGTGTCGACACCTCCGTCGAGGCGTCCGTCTACGACATCGACGGCTTCGACCAGTCAAAGGCGACGGTCGCCACGCTGCACCGCAAGGGCCGCAAGGCGATCTGCTACATCTCCACCGGCGCCTACGAGGACTGGCGCCCCGACGCACGGAAGTTCCCCGCCCCGGTGCTCGGCCGCGGCAACGGCTGGCAGGGCGAGCGCTGGCTGGACATCCGTCGTACGGACGTGCTGAAGCCGCTGATGGCGGCCCGCTTCGACATGTGCGTGAAGAAGGGCTTCGACGCGGTGGAGCCCGACAACATGGACGGCTACAGGAACCGCACGGGCTTCCCCCTCACGGCGGCCGACCAACTCCGCTACAACCGGCTCATCGCCCGGCTCGCCCATGACCGGGGTCTGTCGGTGGGCCTGAAGAACGACCTGGACCAGATCCCGCAGCTGGTGGGCGACTTCGACTTCGCGGTGAACGAGCAGTGCGCCCAGTACGGCGAGTGCGACGACCTGAAGCCGTTCATCAAGGCGGACAAGGCGGTCTTCCACGTGGAGTACGAACTGCCGGCCAGCAGGTTCTGCGCCCAGTCGCGGAAGTTGCGGCTGAGCTCGCTGGAGAAGAAGTACGAGCTGGGGGCGTGGCGGAAGGCCTGCTGAAGCCGGGCCTGCTGAAGCCGGGCCGCCGAAGTGCCCCTTCGGCGGCCCCAGTTCAGTGGCCGCCGAACGAGAGCACCACGAGCGCCGCGGTGGCCGCGGTCTCGGCGAGCGCCCCGAACACGTCCCCGGTCACCCCGCCCAGCCGCCGCCTGCAGTGCCGCAGCAGCCCGTCCGTCGCGGCCTCGGCGACCACCACCGCGAGCAGCGCCCGCAGGCTGTCGCCCGGCCCGACCAGCGCCCCGGCGCCCGCCGCCAGCAGCATCACCGCGAACGTGACCACGGTCGCCCCCACCTTGGGCACCACCCCGGCGACCGCCGCCCCCAGCCCCTCCGGCCGGGCGGCGGGCACCCCCTCCACCGCGGCCAGCGTCAGCGCCAGCCGGGCCACCGTCGCCGCGACGACCGCCGCCAGGGCACCCCGCGCCCACCCGTCGCCGTACGCCTGGGCCAGCGCGGCCACCTGGCCGAGCAGGACGAGGACGAGCGTGATGACCCCGAACGGCCCGATGTCCGACTGCTTCATGATCCGCAGGGCGTCCTCGGCGGGCTTGCCGCTGCCCAGGCCGTCGGCGGTGTCGGCGAGACCGTCCAGGTGCAGTCCCCGGGTGAGCACGGCCGGTACGGCGACGGCGGCGACCGCGGCCGGCAGCGCACCCGCCCCGAGCACCACCAGCAGTGCGCCGACCGCCCCCGCGCAGAGGCCGACCGCCAGGCCGGCCAGCGGGGCGGACAGCATGCCGCCGCGGGCCGCCTCGCGGTCCCAGCGGGTCACCTTCACGGGGAAGACGGTGAGCGTGCCGAAGGCGAAGCGGACGCCGTCCGGCCAGGGAGTCGCAGAGGTCGCAGCCACCGGCGCAGGTTACCCGGTGGTCAGCAAGGGCCGTGTCCCCGGCCGCACAGCCGGGAGGGCGGACGGGGATAAAGTGCGCACATGGGACATTGGCTGGAGCGGAACATCATCGAGCCCGGCAAACTCCCGCTGCTGCTGGCCCTGACCGCCTTTGTCCTGACCTTCGCGATCACCCGGGCCGTCACCCGGCTGATCCGCGCCGGAAAGGGCCCGTTCCGCAATGTGCGGGCGGGCGGGCTGCACATCCACCACGTGGTCCCCGGGGTCGTCCTCGTCGTCATCGGCGGCTTCGCCGCGGTCGCCAGTTCCCGCAACGGCGTCGGCGCGGCCCTCGCCGCGGTCGTCTTCGGGGCCGGCGCGGGGCTCGTCCTCGACGAGTTCGCGCTGATCCTGCATCTCGGCGACGTCTACTGGACCGAGGAGGGCCGCAAGAGCGTGGAGGTCGTCGTCATCACGGCCGCGCTGGTGGGGCTGCTGCTCGCCGGGTTCTCGCCGTTCGGCGTCAACGACCTCACGGTGGACGAACTCCAGGGCCGGGGGACCGTCATCGCGAACGTCGCGGCCAACTTCCTCTTCTCCCTCGTCGCCCTGGGCAAGGGCAAGGCGCGCACCGCGATCTTCGGGGTGATCGTCCCGCTGGTCGCGATCGTCGGCGCGGTCCGCCTGGCCCGCCCCGGCTCGCCCTGGGCCCGCCGCTTCTACGGCAACCGGCCGCGCGCCCGGGCCCGGGCCGGACTGCGCTCCTACCGTCACGACCGTCGCTGGTCCCGGCTCACCCGGACCCTTCAGGACTGGATCGGCGGCAGACCCGACCGCCCCGAACCGGCCCGGCTGCCCGGCCCCGGCTGCGAACCCAGCCTCGGCTCCGGACTCAAACCCGGACTCGAACCCGAACCCAGCCCAGGACCCAGCCCCAGCCCCGGCCCTGAACCCAGCGCCGGCCCCGGACCCAGCGCCGGATCCAAACCCGACCCCGGACCGAGACCCGGACCCGAACCCGGCTCCGGACCCGGACCCGGACCCGAACCCGGCTCCGGACCCGGACCCGAACCCGGCTCCGGACCCGGACCCGATCCCGGCCCCGCACCCAGCACCGGCCCCGGATCCAGCCCCGGCTCCGCACCCAGCCCCGGCCCCGGATCCAAACCCGGCTCCGGATCCGGTTCCGGTCGCCGCTGACGTCGGTGGTGCCACAGACGGCGCCCCGCCGTCACCGCCGCGCACAGCGCCGCCACGCCCGCGATGGCCGCCAGGTGCTCCTTCCCGGCGAGGTTGTCCTTCAGCGCCACCTCGACCACTATGGCGGCCGCCACCGTGCCGGCGGTGACCTGGGCGCCGTACCGCCAGCCCAGGTAGACCGCGAGCCCGACGACGGCCGCCGACGGCCCGGCGTCCACCACCCGGGCGTCCGAGGCGTGCAGACCCAGCGGACCGTGCGGCCCCAAGGCGATGCCGAGCCGGGCGTACAGCGTGCCGGCGAGGGTCGCCACGTACGCGACGGTCAGGCTCCGCCACCAGCCCAGGCACACCTCGGCGATGCCGAACACCACCAGGATCTGGAGCAGCGCGCCCCACACCGGCAGGTCCAGGGCCGGCACGAACAGCGACAGCGGGGTGCGCAGCAGGGCCCTCCAGAGGGGGTCCTCGGCGCGCACCGCGCCGACGTCCTGCACGAACCGGTAGCCCCACGGCTGGTTCTGCGTGAACTGAAGCAGCGCGGTCAGGCACACCGCCCCGACCGTCATCGGCACCGCCCGCAGCCGGCGCTCCGTCAGCGGGCCGTGCACGGCGGCGTACAACAGCGCCCATTCGGCGCGAGCCCGGCGGGCGAGCGGTTTCACGCGGTGGTCCTCATCCGTGCGTGTCTCGCCGCGGGACTCTTCGGGCGTCCCTGCGTGGTTCCAGGCGCTCGTGACGCACCGACGTCGGCAGCCCCGCCGGCACGGCCCCGAGGAACCCCTCCGCGCGCGCCGACGCCAGGCCGATGCGCGGCAGGTCGGCGCTCTTCTCGAAGAGCAGGAACCGGGGTTCCCAGATGGGCCGGTACTTGGCGTTGGCCCGGTACAGGGACTCGATCTGCCACCACCGGGAGAAGAAGCTCAGCAAGGACCTCCACAGCCGCAGCACCGGTCCCGCGCCGAGCCGCGCACCCCGTTCGAAGACCGAGCGGAACATCGCGAAGTTGAGCGAGACCTGCGTGATCCCGATCTCTCCGGCACGGCTCAGCAGTTCGATGACCATGAACTCCATCAGCCCGTTGTCGGAGTCCCGGTCCCGCCGCATGAGGTCGAGGGAGAGCCCGCCCGGCCCCCACGGCACGAAGGAGAGCAGAGCCCGCAGCTCCCCCTCCCCGTCCGCGCACTCCAGCATCACGCACCGCCCGTCCCGGGCGTCCCCGAGCCGCCCCAGCGCCATGCTGAACCCGCGCTCGGTGGCCCCGTCCCGCCAGTCGTCGGCACGCCGGATCAGATACGACATCTCGTCCGCCGGGATGTCCTCGTGCCGACGGATCCGCACCGTGTACCCCGCCCGCCTGACCCGGTTGCAGGCCTGCCGGACGGTCCGCATCGCCCGCCCCTCCAGCGTGAACTCGGCGACCTCGACGATCGCCTCGTCCCCGAGCTCCAGCGCGTCCAGCCCGTGCCGCGCGTACACGGTCCCGGCCTCCTCGCTCGCTCCCATCACCGCGGGGATCCACCCGTGCGCCCGCGCCTCGGCGAGCCACGGCACGATGGCCCCCGGCCACGCCTCCGGATCCCCGATCGGATCCCCGGAGGCGAGCGACACCCCGCCCACCACCCGGTACGCCACCGCCGCCTTCCCGGTCGGCGACCACACCACGCTCTTCTCCCGCCGCAGCGCGAAGTACCCGAGCGAGTCCCGCTCGCCGTGCCGCTCCAGCAGCGCCCGCAACTGCTTCTCGTCGTCCTCGGTGATCGGGTCGACGGCGCGACGAGAGCGGAAGGCGGCGTAGAGGACGGCGAGCAGGAGGAGCGTGCTGAGCACGTTGATGACGACGTTCACCCAGTTGGGCGGCGCGATGTACGGGAACCGGGAGGGGTCGGCGGCGACCGACACCAGGCGGAGGGTGCCGTAGTGCCAGCGCTCCGGGAACGTCGAACGCGCGGCGTGCGGCGCCTGGTTGGTCATGGTCACGAGGAACGCGGCGAGCAGCGAGGCGACGAGGCCGCCGCCGACGGCGACGGTGGCGGCGAGCCGCGGGTTGGACCGGTCGCCCTTGGCGTAGAACTCCCGCCGCCCGACCAGCAGCGCCCCCACGAAGGCCGCGGTCAGCACGATCGAGATCCAGTTCTGCGCGTACCGCCGGATCTCCGGGAAGGCCATGGCGAACGCGAACAGCGCGAGGAAGAGCCCGCTCAGCACCAGGTTGAGGATCCACGCGGCCCGCTTGCGCCGCCGCATCGTGATCGCGAGGAACGCGGTGAACACGCCGGAGGCGAAGCCGGCGGTCAGCAGGTACGGCGTGAAGAAGTTCTCCTGGTTGTGCCGCCGCACGTCCTGCCCCAGCGACACCCACACCGCGCTGAGGAAATTGACGAAGGCGACGGCCCGCAGGTACCACACGGCAACGGCGGCGGCCCGCCCGGAAACCCCCGCTCCCCGCCGCCCCGGCCCACGTCCATCACACCGCTCCACGGCAATTCGGACATCTCCCATGGAGAGCGATCATATGGGGGCTCCTGTGGTGAACTCGGCCACACGCACCCTATTTCCGTCGGACGCCTCCGTGGGCCGCGGGTCTCGCAACGGCCGGTACCGCTCGCATTCCGTGCGGCCACGCCCATGCGGCGGGGCCGCACGCTGATACAGCCCCGCGCCCTGAAGCGGCGCCACGGCCACCCGCCCTGCCCGCCGTGACGGCGACCGGCCGAGACGGCGCACTTCGGCGGTGCCGCTCTGGCCTTGGTATGCGGCGCCGCCAGTCGCTGCTGGGGCTCCCTTGTCGACCGCTCCGCCGGCTCGCCGGTCCCTCTCCTGTGCCGGTCTCTTCTGCCCACCGCGACGACGACCGGCCGAGACGGCGCACTTCGGCGGTGCCGCTCTGGCCTCGGTGTGCGGCGCCGTCAGTCGCTGCTGGGGCTCCTTTGTCGACCGCTCCGCCGGCTCGCCGGTCCCTCTCCTGTGCCGGTCTCTTCTGCCCGCCGCGACGGCGGCCGGCCGAGACGGCGCAGCCCGGCGGTGCCGTCTCGGCTGTGCCCGCGGTCCCGCTAATCCGTCGGCTGATCTTCGCTCTCCGGCTTTTCCGGCTTCTCCGGCAGCTCCGCCGCCAGTGCCGCCGCGGCCTGGACCAGCGGCAGGGCGAGCAGTGCGCCCGCGCCCTCACCGACCGTCACGCCCTGATCGAGAAGCGGCTCCAGGGCCATCCGGTCCAGTGCCTTCGCCTGGCCGGGCTCTCCGCTGTCATGTCCGGCCAGCCACCAGTCCGGCGCCCGGAACGCGATCCGCTGGGCGACCAGCGCGCACGCGGCCACCACCACGCCGTCCAGCACCACCGGCAGCTTCCGCACCGCCGCCTGCAACAGGAACCCGGTCATCGCCGCGAGGTCGGCCCCGCCGACCGTCGCCAGCAACTGCACCTGGTCCCCGAGCACCGGCCGCGCCCGCCGCAGCGCGTCCCGGATCGCCGCGCACTTGCGCATCCACGCGAGGTCGTCGATGGCGAGCCCGCCCCGCCCGGTCACCACCGACGCGTCCGTCCCGCACAGCGCCGCGACCAGGACGGAGGCCGCCGTGGTGCCGCCGACGCTGACGTCGCCGAGCACCACCAGATCGGTCCCCGAGTCGGCCTCCTCGTCGGCCAGCGCCACCCCCGCCCGGAAGGCCGCCTCGGCCTCCTCCAGGGTCAGCGCGTCCTCGATGTCGATACGGCCGCTGCCCCGTCGCACCCGGTGCCGTACGACCTCCTCGGGCAGCGTCTCCGGGTCGCAGTCCAGTGCCATGTCCACGATCCGCACCGGCACTCCGAGCCGCCGGGCCAGCACCGCCACCGGGCTGGCCCCCTCCAGGATCGCCCGCACCAGCAGCCCCGCGCTGCCCGCCGGCCGCGCGGAGACGCCGAGTTCGGCGACCCCGTGGTCACCGGCGAAGAGCAGCACCCGAGGCCGTTCCACGGTCCGTACCGGTACGGCACCCTGCGCGGCGGCCAGCCACTCACCCAGGTCGTCGAGGCGGCCCAGCGACCCGGGCGGCACGATCAGCCGCTCCCGGCGCGCCTCGGCGTCACGGCGCACACCGCCGTCGGGGCGCTCGATCAGATCGGTGAAGTCGTCGAGATTCAGCGAGCTCATTCGCCGAACAGTACCGGCACCGAACGAACGGTTCAGCCGGCGTCTCCTGCCATGCCCTCCGGCCCTGGTCGGAGCGGGTATCGGCGTCCCGCCGCGCCTCCGGGGCGAATCGGGTCGAATCCGGCGGACGGGCCGTTCGGCGGGCCCGGCTCACCCTGCGCCGGGGCCGACGTCATCGGCCCGGACGGCCGGCCGGCGCACGGCCGGTCCGGTACGGACGGCGCACCCGGCTCGCCGCCGAGCCCGGCGCCGTGCCCCTGGTCCGGGGCCGCGGCCCGCGGCCCGCGGCCTACCGTGCCGCCATGCCTCCCCTGAGGGTCGACGACTCCGCGGCCCGGGCGGTCGCGGCGGCGGCCAGCGCGAGGAGGAAGGCCACCGCGCCGGTGACGACGTTGTTCACGATGGTCCTGGTCGTGTGCACCGAACCGGCGACCACCCACGGCGCGATGATCGTCCACACCCCCAGCAGACAGGCGCACCACGCCATGCTGTGGGTCCGTTCGTAGGCCCGGCCGAACCCGCCGCTCATCGCCAGCGCGTAGGCGATGCCGACGATGAGGTTGGTGACGGCGAGGGTGGACAGGCCGTTGAAGCCGGCGATCCACGGCGAGGCCGCCAGGTAGATGCCGGTGAGGAACGCCATCGTCCCGACTGCCTGCCCCTGCGCGGTGCTCGTCGCGCGCTCCGCCGTCTCGTGGCGCAGCCGCATCTCGACGATGTCCGGGTGCGTCTCCATGGACGGCCTGGGAGATGTGGTCATTTCTTTCACCTCGGTCTTTCGCCTCGAAAGCGGGACGGTTCGTCCTCGGGTGCCGTCCGGGTACCCAGCGAATCAGCTGAAATCACCAGAATCACGGTATTCGGGGCGCTGCTCGCGCCCCTGGCGGGCGTGTCGCCGGTGCCGTCCGGGGCACGGGGAGACGATGAAAGTGCCCGCACGGTCGACGGCGGGCGGGAGAGGCAGGGGCCGCATGGATCCGGCCGGGGCGTGTCGCGCACCGGGATCCGGCAGGCCCCGGCACGCGGCAGCGGGGTGTGCGCCCCCTGCCCCGTCGGACATGCCCGAGGTTCGGTACCGGATCTCCACCCCAACCCACCCGCACGGCGCCTTGGCACGCGAGTCGGGGATCCCATACGTTCCGGTTTGCAGTGGATTGCGTTCAGGGAGCACAGGGAGTACAGGGAGCCGACCATGCCGCCGCCCACGCCCGAACCCGCCCCGGGCCCCGACCGGTTCCACGAGCCGCGCCGCGAGGACTGCCCCTGGTGCGGCTCCAGGCGCTTGCGCACCCGCCTGCGCGCGCCCGACCTCCTCCACCACCGGCCCGGCACGTTCACCGTCGACGAGTGCCGCGACTGCGCCCACACCTTCCAGAACCCCCGGCTGTCCCCGGCGGGCCTCGCCCTCTACCACCGGGACTTCTACGAAGGCCGCCTGGAGGACTACGCCGACCGCCTGCACGCCACCCGCGCCGGCCGCCGCCGGCACCACGCCGCCGCCCGCGCGATACTGGCGCTGCCGGAACCGGAGAGCTGGCTGGACGTCGGCACGGGCCACGCCCACTTCCCGCGCAGGGCAAGGGAACTCTTCCCCTACACGTCCTTCGACGGCCTGGACCCGACCCTGCGCGTGGTGCGGGCCCAGGCCGAGGGCCACATCGAGGAGGCCCACTGCGGCTACCTGGCCGCCCCGGAGATGCTGGCCCGGCTGCGCGCCCGCTACGACGTCGTCAGCATGTTCCACCACCTGGAACACACCCCCGACCCACGCGCCGAACTCCGCGCCGCCCTCACGGCGCTGCGCCCCGGCGGCCACGTCCTGATCGACGTCCCCGACCCGCACAGCGCGTTCGCCAGGCTGCTGGGCAAGTGGTGGATCCCCCACGGCCAGCCCCGTCACCTGCACCTGATGCCACTCGACAACCTGCGGGCGGAACTGGAGTCCCAGGGCTGCGAGATCCTCAGCACCGACCGGAAGTCGCCCCACACGCCGTACGACATCTCCGCCGCGCTCGCACTGGTCCTGGGCCGGCTCCTGCCGAAGCGGTGGCTGCGCGCGGCGGCGCCGCTGGCCGCCGTGGCGAGGATCACCGACCACGCCCTGGCACCGCTGCTGCGCCGGACGCCCTTCTCGAACACGTACCGGATCGTCGCGAGAAAGGGGCGGTGAGGGCCGGTTGCGCGGCTGCGGGCGGATGGGGGCTGGTCGCGTCCACGCGGCGGAGCCGCACATCGACTCGGCCCCGCGCCCCTTGCGGGGCGCTGTCCAGCCGTGGCTCGTACAGCCGCGGGCAGTCGTGCCTCCCCCAGTGCCTCAAGGGCCTGGGAGGTGCCCCCA
>NZ_JBFBJL010000124.1:0-13920 GCF_040686075.1 Streptomyces sp. NPDC086519 | reverse complement strand
TCAGCTCCTGAAGGAGGCGTCGGCGGCCACGGTCACGATGGCCCGCACCTGGTCGATGATGTCCACCCGGTTGCGCACGAACTCCGGATCGGTCAGCGCCGCGACGGCCGGGCCGTGCGCCGCACCCTGGTGATCGGGGAGGCCAAGGCAGTGGACGGCCTGGTCGGCCACCTCGCGCGGCGGACCGAGCACGAGTTCATCGTCGTCGGCGTCTGCCCGGTCGGGGAGGAGGACCCGCAGTCACTCGCCCCCGTCGCCGCCCGCCTCGGCAGACAGACGCCGCCGCGTATGACGGCGGACTCCGCCCCGGTACTGGACGCGGCCCGGCGGCTCGGCGTGGACACGGTCCTCGTCGTACCGGGACCGCACCTGAGCGGCACGCGCCTGCGCCGGCTGTCCTGGACCCTGCACGGCGAAGGCTGCCGGCTCGTGGTCGTACCGGGGCTGAGCGAGGTGTCCGGACGCCGGTTGAACGTGTTCTCGGTGGCCGGGATCACCATGCTGAACGTCACCCCGCCCTTGCGGCGGGGGCTCGCCGCAGTGCTCAAGTCCCTGACCGACCGGCTGGGCGCGGCGCTGCTGATCGTGCTCCTCGCCCCGGTGTTCGCGGCGGTCGCCCTGGCCGTACGCCTGGACTCCCGTGGGCCCGTGCTGCACCGGCAGACCCGGGTCGGACGCGGCGGAGCGCCCTTCACCATGGTGAAGTTCCGCACCATGGTCGCCGACGCCGAACGGCTGCGGCAGCAACTGGCCGCCAGGAACGAACAGGACGGCCGGATGTTCAAGATCCGCCGCGATCCGCGCATCACCCGCGCCGGCCGTCTGCTGCGCCGCTGCTCCCTGGACGAACTGCCGCAGTTGTTCAACGTGGTGCGCGGGGACATGTCCCTGGTGGGCCCGCGTCCGCCGCTGCCCGACGAGGCCGCCCGCTACGACGAGGTGGAACGGCGCAGACTCGACGTCAGGCCGGGCCTCACCGGGGTGTGGCAGGTCAGCGGGCGCTCGGACCTGTCCTGGGACGAGACGATCGCCCTGGACCTCGGATACGTGGACAACTGGTCGCCGTCGGTGGACCTCGGGGTGCTGATGCGGACGGTACGGGCCGTCGTCACCGGGACCGGCGCCTACTGAACCCGCGGAGAGCGAGGAGAACCGTGGAGTCGAGAACCACCCCCGCCGTCCCCACACCGCGGGACCGGCCGGCACCTGACCATCCGGTCCGGTGCGCCGACGACGTGCTCGCCCTCGCCGACCGGCTCTTCCGGTGGGCCGACGCCCGCGACTGGTCGGGCCCCGACCCGTACGACGGGCTGACCGGTCCGCTGGGGCGGCTGGCCGTGCACCGGGTGCTGCGCCAGGCCCTTCTGCAGACCGTCAAACGCAGCCCGGCCGATCTGCGACCGCTCCTCGGTATCCGCCCGCTGCGCACGGCCACCGCCACCGGCTGCGCGGCCGGTGCCTGCGCCCGGCTGGCCACGGCCCCCGTGTGGCGCGAACGCGCACGGCGCCTCGGCCGGTCGACGGCCGCCGAGCAGCTGTCCGGCCGCTACGCCGGGCTGTGGCGCTACGAGTTCGACGTGCAGACCCGCTGGTCGTACTACCCCGCGTCCGTCCCCAACCTGGTGGCCACCACCTTCTGCGCGGACGGCTGTCTCGATGCCGGGACGCTCGACGAGGAGGCCGTGCGGTCGCTCGCCCACGGGCTGCTGGCACACCTCCACAACGGCGTGTTCTTCACCTACACCCCGGGCGGCGGCGTCCTCGTCCACAACGCCAACCTCATGGGCGCCGCGCTCGCCGCCCGGCTGGCCCGCACCACGCCCCTGCCCGCCGGCCTGGCGGACCGGCTGGCCGACGCGGCCCGCCGAGCGGTCGAGGTGAGCCTGGAGGGGCAGCGCCCCGACGGTTCGTGGCCGTACGGCCACGGACCGCGCCTGGGCTGGGTGGACGGCTTCCACACCGGATACGTGCTGCTGCGCCTCGACCAGGCGGCGACCCTGCTCGGCATGGACGCGCGGGCCGCGCTCGAACGGGGGGTCGACCACTATCTGCGGCACCTCTTCGACGGCCCGCTGCCCCGCTACTTCGCGGACGTCCGGACCCGAAGGGACCCGAACAACGACGCCACGGCGGTACGCATGGCGGCGTGGACGGCAGAACGCGGCTTCACCGGAACCGACTTCGCCGACGCCGTACTGACGGCGGTCATGGACCGCTACCCCGCCCTCGGCACGGACCCGAGGACCCCGCGGGCGAACAGTGCCCTGTGGGAGTCACCCCGCTGGAGCGCCGCGCCCCTCCTGGACGCGCTGACCGCCCTGCACGCCGTGCTGCCGAGCGGACCGCACCCCGCCGCCCCGGCCGGTCAGGCGACGACGGCCGCCTCGTAACCCGAGAGGACCTCCGCCGTCCGCTGCGCACCGCCCGCCGCGTACCGCTCCCACCACACGGCCGCGCACAACAGCCCGAACACGGCGAGCCCCCGGTCGCACCGACCGTGCACGTGCTCGGCGACGAGACGGTCCGCCGTCCGCCGGTCGAAGACGTCCTCGAACAGCGGGGACCGCCGTACTTCGGCCCACAGCCGGTCACCGTGCTCGCGCAGCAACGACCGCACCGGCGCCCCGAATCCCGTCTTGGGGCGCCGGGCGACGAACTCCGGGACGCCGGCGGCCACCGCGGCCGCACGGAAGCGCGCTTTGCCGTCCCCCAGCCGCAGCTGCTCCTCCGCGACGGCGCCGAGAGCAGCGGCCACCACCGGCTCCCCCAGGAACGGGACCCGCAGCTCCACGCTCGCGCGCATCGACGCGCGGTCGCCGTACAGCAGGTTCAGACCCGGCAGGAACAGCCGCCGGTCGCACTCCGCCAGCGCCGCGAGGGGCGTGCCGCCCGCGGCGAGCACGGCGCCCGCCACCTCACGGTGGCGTTCGGTGACCGCGTCCAGCCCCACGGACGGCGACAGTGCCGCCCACTCCCGCCCGGAGTAGTACGCCTGCGTCGCCCACGACCAGTCGAGGGCACCGAGCTGGAGCAGCCGCCCGAACTTGTCCGCGCGGCCCCGGTAGCGCCGGGGCGCGGGAACCCGGGTGACGGCTCCGAGGGCGGGGCGCGTCCAGGTGGGGAACCGTTGCAGCAGCAGTACGGCCTGATAGCGCTCGTAGCCCAGGAACAGCTCCTCGACGCCCAGCCCCGACAACAGCACGGTCGCCTCGGCGCGGGCCGCACGGGAGAGCTGCATGAGGGCGACGGCGGCGGGGTCGCCGAACGGCAGCTCCATGGTGGTCACCAGCTCGGGGATCCGGCGCAGCACGTCGACGTCGAGGTCGACCCAGCCCAGCCGCAGGCCCAGCCGGCGGGCGACCCGGGCGGCGTAGGGTGCGTCGTCCTCGAACGGCTCCGCGGTGGCCACGGCGGGGCGCGGCCTGGCGGCGAAGGCGGGTCCGGTGAAGCCCTCCCTGCGGAGCTCGACACCCAGCCAGGTGCTGTCCAGGCCTCCGCTGAGCAGCAGTCCCACCTTCACATCGGCCCGCACCTGGCGGGCGATCGACTCGCGGACGGCGGCGCCGACGTCCGCGGCGGGCGCGAGGGCGGGAGCGCGCCACCAGGTCGACGCCTCGTCATACCCGGGTGCGCGCCGGGACAGCACCGTCCCGGCCGGTACCGCGCGCACGCGCTGCCAGCCGGTACGCGGCGGTGGCGTCCACAGGAACATCGCACCCTGCGCCACCGCGACCGGGTCGGCGTCTCCGGTCAGCCCCGCCACCCGCAGCGGTTCGATCTCGCTGGCGAGCGCGGTCATGCGCCCCGCCGCGTCCGCCGCCTCGTACAACGGCTTGACGCCCAGCCGGTCACGTCCGTAGCGCACCTCACCGTCGGGCAGGACGAGAACGAAGGCGAACATGCCGTCCACCTGGCCGAGCAGGTGCGGCGCGTCCGGCTGGAGCAGCAGTTCGTACAGGACCTCGGTGTCGCCCTCGGTCGTGAACGTCACATTCCGCTTCCGCAGCAGCTCGCGCAGCCGCGGTGCGTTGTAGATCTCGCCGTTGTAGACCAGCGTGCCCCGCCGGGGGGACCCGAAGGGCTGGTCGCTCCTCGGGGCGAGGTCCACCACGGCCAAGCGGCGGAAGTGCAGCTCCGCGTGCCAGTTCTGCCCGCCGAGGTCCGCGTGTCCGCCCGCATCGGGGCCGCGGTGTGCGATCACCGTGCACGGATCCGGGTGCGCCGGCCGCCCGTGCCTCCCGGCCCTGCCCAGCAGCACCACGAAACCGCACATCAGAGCACCGTGGCCGAAGCGGAACCGGCGGTGTGCCGGCCCGGTGCCGGGACCGCGGCCGCGGTCCCGGCACCGGGCGGCGGGCACCCCAGTGCCCTGGCCAGAGCAGGGGTGGCAGGGGCGGTCTCCACGACGCGGCCCTCGCCGAGCGAACCGGCCGCGCGGCAGGCGACGAGGGAACTCCACAGCGCCGACGCGAAGTCGGCGGCGGCGGTGTCCGGCTCGTCGAGGGGCTCGTCGCGGACGCGGCGCAGGAACGAGCGCATCTCGGCGGCGTGGCCCTTGGGCGCGCCGCGGTACTTCGTCGTGGCCGCCCGTCCCCCCTTCCACACGGTCAGCGTGCGGAAGTCGTCGATCCTGGCCGCCATCGAGTCGGTGGCCACTTCCAGGAGCTCCTTCGGGGCCCCGGGAGCGGTCAGCCCCCCGTACACGATCGAGGCGGACGACCCGTCGTCATAGGTGAGGTGGAGGGTGACGCTCTGGGCGGTGACCGGGTCCGTGGAGTCCACGCCGACGGCCCGTACGGCAAGAGGCCTGCCGGAAACCAGGAAGCCCGCGGTGTCGATGAAGTGGCACACCTCCCCGAGCAGCCGGCCCCCCTGCCGGGGGTCGAAGTACCAGTGGTCGGCCGGGAGCCGGCCCGCGAACACCCGGTGGACGAGTTGCAGTGGCGCGCCCACCGGGAGCGCGGCGCGCAGGTCCCGCACCGAGGGGGCGAACCGCCGGTTGAACCCGGCCATCGCCGGCGCGCCGGAGGCCAGCCACGCGTCCGCGAGGTCCTCCAGTTCCGTCTCGGTGAGCCCCAGGGGCTTCTCGCAGAACAGAGCCGCACCGCCGCGCAGCGCATGCGCCGCGTACCCGGCGTGGCTGTCGTGGCGGCTGAGCACCATCACGCAGTCCGCGTCGCCCGAGGCGAGACCGGCCTCGACGCTCTCCGCGACGGTACGGAAGCCCCAGCGGCGGCCCTGATGCGCGGCGGACAGTCCGCGTCCGCCGGCCACCCACGAGAACGCGACGCCGGGCTCCCCCTTCAGCCGGGGAAAGAGCGTCCTCGTGGCGAAGTTGCCCGCGCCGATGGCCGCGATCCGTACCGTGCCGCGCGGGGCGGTCCAGGTGCGTGGTGCCGTCAGCGGTGCCGCAGGCGGCGGGAGTTGCGCCGTGCCTGGGTAGCGCAGAAGCAGGGCCACGCTCCGGCCGGTGCCGGACGGCTTGAGCGCCTCGTACGCGTCGGCCGCGTCCTCGACGGCGAAGATCCGCGGCCGGAGCCGGGCGAAGTCCACCGCGCCCGTTCCGAGGAGCCGGAGCACCTCGGCGAGGTTGCGCCGTTCCGTCCACGGGACGTAGCCCTCGGGGTAGGGGTGGCCGCCCTCTTCGAAGCGGGGGTCGTACCGGCCCGGCCCGTAGGACCGCGCATAACGGATCGACAGTTCCTTGTGGTAGTACGACGACCGCGGCGGCGCGACAGCGACGTCGCCGACGACCACCACCGTCGCGCGGTCACGGGCGAGGCGTCCGGCGAACTCGACAGGGTCGGAGCTGGATGTGGCGGCGGTGACGAGCACGGCGTCCGCCCCGGCGCCGGCCCAGCTCCGGGAGACCACGCCGGGCGGATCGGCCGCGTCACGCGAAAGGGCCACGAGCCCCGCCGACTCGGCCAGCTCCACCATGGCGGGGTCGGGATCGATCCCCAGCGCGTCGTATCCGTAGGCGCGCAGCAGATGGAGCGTGATCTGGCCGACCAGGCCCAGCCCGACGACGGCGATCCGCGAGCCCGGAGCCGCCTCGGCCTGGTGGATGCCGTGCAGCGCGATCGCGCCGACCGTGGCGAAGGCGGCCCACTGGGTGTCCACACCGTCCGGCACGGGAACCACGAGGTTGCGGGGCACGGCGACGATCTCCGCGTGCGACGCGTAGCGGGCCCCGGCGGCGGCCACCCGCATACCGGGGCGGATGTCCCCCACTCCCTCGCCCGTCCCGAGGACCGTGCCGGCACAGGAGTACCCGAGCTGAACCGGACGGTCCAGGCGGTCCTGGACCGTCCGGTAGGTGTCGGCGAGTCCCGTCCGCTTCACGCTGTCGAGTACCTGCGCCACCTGCTCGGGCCGCTGCCGCGCCTTGCCGACCAGGCTCTGCGCGCCGGTCGAGACGGTGGCCCGCTCCGTACCGGCGCTGATGAGCGACCAGTCGTTGCGGATCACCACCGTTCCCGGGGCCGTTTCGGGAGCGGGAATGTCTCCCACCGTGATGGCACCGGTGCGCGGGGACAGGAGGACTGTTTTCATTTCCTGCCTTTACGGGAGGGGATTTCGGCCCACGGCGCACTGTAGGGAGGCCGGTTCACCGGCACGTGTCCTTGTCCCGCCGAACGGACCAGACGGCGGAACATCTCCATGCGGCCGGGTGAACACGCCTCCGGCATGGCGGGCGTCGGCACGGAATACCGCTTCGCTGGTGCCCGTAGAGCGCCCCCGTCCGCGGTCGGGGCCGCTCGGAAGGAGACTTGGGTGAAGCGACTGATGGTCGTCTACGGAACGAGACCGGAGGCCATCAAAATGGCTCCCGTCATCGAAGCACTCGACCGGTCCCGGATGTTCCGGCCGACGGTGACCGTGACCGCCCAGCACCGCGGGCTGCTCGACCAGGTGCACGCGTTGTTCGGCATCCGCGCCGATCACGACCTGGACATCCTCAGCCCGCGCCAGTCCCTCGCCGACATCACCGTGCGCGTCCTCGACGGGCTGTGTCCCCTGCTGCGGCACGAACGCCCCGACGCGGTGCTGGTCCAGGGGGACACGACGACCGCGTTCGCCGGAGCGCTCGCCGCCTTCTACACCCGGACCGCCGTGGTCCACCTGGAGGCGGGGCTGCGCACGGACGACCGGTACTCGCCGTTCCCCGAGGAGATCAACCGCCGGCTCGCGACGCAGCTGGCGTCCCTCCATCTGGCACCCACCCGGGACGCGCGGGCGAACCTGCTCCGGGACGGCGTCCCCGCGTCGTCCGTCGTGGTCACCGGGAACACGGTCATCGACGCCCTGCACTGGGCGGTCGGCCGCAAGAGCCCGTACGGGGACCCGGCGCTGGCCGACCTCGACGACACCGGCCGCCGGGTCCTGCTGGTGACGGCCCATCGACGTGAGTCGTGGGGGAACGGAATGAAGTCCATCGGCGGCGCCCTCGCCGATCTCGCCCGCACCGAACCCGGACTTCTCATCGTGCTCCCGCTGCACCCCAACCCGGTGGTGCGGGAGGCGATCCTGCCACAGGTGGCGGGCATCGAGGGGGTGCGCCTGACGGAACCACTCGGTTACGGCGCCTTCGCCCGGCTGATGAACCGTTCGCACCTGATCCTGACCGACAGCGGAGGCGTCCAGGAGGAGGGGCCGGGCCTGGGCAAGCCGGTGCTGGTCATGCGGGACACCACGGAGCGTCCGGAAGCACTGCGGGCCGGTACCAGCCGCCTGGTGGGCACGGACCGCGACCGCATCGTGAAGGAGGTACGGCGGCTCCTGCACGACCGGAGCGCCTACGCCGCGATGGCCAGGGCCGTCAACCCGTACGGTGACGGCCGTGCCGCGGACCGTGCCGTACGGGCGATCGGACACTGGATGGGGCTGTGCGAACGCCCGGCGGAGTTCGGCTGCGCGCCGGACCCGGCCGAGATGCCGGTGTCAGTGCCAGAGGCCGCGGGTGTCGAACACGGCCTTGCCGCGCAGCGCGGTCCGTTTGACGCCGCGGAAGGCGTCGTGGTCCACGAGCAGCACGACGACGTCGGCGTCCCGCACGGCCGTGGTGACGTCGACGAGTTCGACCGTGTCCGTGCGTGCCAGTGACCCGGGCAGTTCCCCGATGTGCGGCTCGGCGACCAGCAGCCGGCCCACCTGACGCTCGGCGAGTCGCGTGGCGATGTGGAGGGCGGGGCTCTCCCGCAGGTCGTCGATGTTCGCCTTGAAGGCCAGGCCGAGACACGCGATCACGGGGTCCTTGAACCGCTCGGCGGTCCGGACGATCTCACCGAGCACGTAGTCGGGCCGCTCGTCGTTGACCTCACGGGCGAGCCGGACGAGCCGCGCCTGCCGGGGCGCTGCGGAGACGATGAACCAGGGGTCCACGGCGATGCAGTGCCCCCCGACACCCGGCCCGGGACGCAGGATGTCGACGCGGGGGTGCCGGTTGGCCAGGTCGATGACGTCCCCCACGTCGATGCCGAGCTGGTCGCAGACAGTGGCCAGCTCGTTGGCGAAGGCGATGTTGACGTCCCGGAAGGCGTTCTCGCTGAGCTTGGCCATCTCCGCGGTGGTGGCGTCGGTGAGCAGGCACTCGCCCTTGGTGAACACCTGGTACAGGGCGCGCGCCCGCTCGGCGCAGCCCTCGCCCACCCCGCCGATCACCCGGTCGTTGGTCACGATCTCGATCATCGTCCGGCCCGGCAGGACACGTTCGGGGCAGTGCGCGATCCGCACGTCCGGCGCGTCCGCCGTCTCGTGCGGGAACGTGAGGTCGGGCCGGTGCTTGCCCAGCCACCGGGACAGCTCCACGGTGGTGCCGGGCGGCGAGGTGGACTCCAGGACGACGAGGTCACCCGCCTTGAGCACCTCGGCCACCGAGGCGGCGGCGGCACGCACATACGACAGGTCCGCCGTGTGATCCTCCTGAAGCGGGGTGGGCACGGCGACGATGAAGGCGTCCGCGGGCTCGGGTGTGCCCGTCGCCCGCAACCGTCCCATGGCCACGGCTCCGCTCACCGCCACGGCCAGGTCGGGCTCGACGAAAGGCGCGCGGCCGGCGTTGATGAGGTCGACGGTGACGGGGTTGACGTCGACACCGATGACGTCGATGCCGTTGGTGGCGAGGGCGGCGGCGGTGGGCAGGCCGATGTAGCCGAGGCCGATGACGCAGACGGTGGAGAACACCGGGCGACTTCCTTTCGGGGGTACCGATGATGAACCGGGCCGAAGGCGTGACGGAAAGCAGTACGGCATGCACAGATTGGACCGGCAGGGAACGCATCGTCCGACAAGCGCGCCGCCTGGACGGAAAACTCACCGGTTCCTCTGAATGGCGGACGGCGCACCATCCGGTTCCCGGTGCAGGAATTTCCCGGCAGGTGCCGTGTCGCTACCGGCCCATCGCCTTGTTCGGTGTAGCACTACGGCAGGGACACACACCTCGATGACGGAAATCGGAGGCGGTGCAGTGAAATTCCCTGCCTTCTCGCGCGTACGGATGGTGGTGCCGACCAACGGCGAACGCCCCGGTTATCTCGAAGAATGCCTGGCCTCGATCAGGCGGCAGGACGAACCGGTCGACCTGGTGATCGTCGGGCCTGCGGGAGCCGCTCCCCTCCTGCGCCGGGCGGCCGAGCGGCACGGCTGCCGCTTCCTCGTCGAGGAGCGGCGGGGGCTCAGCAACGCGATCAACCAGGGCTGGCAAGGGGCCGGCACGGACTTTCTGGCCTGGCTCGGCGACGACGACCTGCTCCCCGAGGGGAGCCTGACCGCGGCCCTCGGGGAACTCGACCGAACCCCTGCCGCCAGCATGGTGTACGGCCAGATCAGAGTGATCGACTCGGCCGGTCGCTCCCTGTACACCATGCGTCCTGGCACGTTCGCCTCCTGGTTCTTCCAGTACGGCCAGAACTGGGTGGGCCAGCCCGGATCCCTCTACCGCCACGAGGCGGTGCGGCAGGTGGGCCCGCTCGATCCCACCCTGCGGTACACGATGGACTTCGACCTCCATCTGCGCCTGCGGCGCAGCGGACGGATGGTCTACCTGCCGCGGCAGCTCGGGTGCTTCCGGGTGCATCCCACGTCCCTGACGGCGAGCAATCCGGAGCCGTGGCACGAGGGACGGCGTGTCATGCGCCGTTACCTCGGTCCGCAGGCCCGCCGCTCGGAGGACTGCTGGTGGCCGGTCGCACGCTGCGTCAGCCGGGGATGGGCCGCCTTCACGAAAATCGGAAGCCGGTAATAACCGTCACGGGAATATGCTCTCTGCTACGTTTTCCCGCATGACCAATTACGCAACAATGCCCGGAAAAACGGCACCGAACAGTGTCGCCCAGGCGTTGCTGAAATGCGCGACCGTGGCACACAGCGGGTCCCTCGGGAGTCGAATGATCAGATCATCGGCCCGGTTTACTCGCCGCTTCTGGTCGGAGCACGGCGACCCGCTCGTGACCTGCCGAATGGCAGGACGGGACATCGTGATGCCGCTGTCGCACGACCTGCCCGTCATTCTCTCCGCATCGCCGCACTATGCGCAGAACCTGGCCCGCCTGACAGCCCTGTCGGCGGCGGCCCGTCCGGACCTCGCGATCGTGGACATCGGTGCGAACATCGGGGACACCGCTGTGCTCATGCGGGCAGCGGCGACGGCGCCGATCCTGTGCGTGGAGGGCGACGAGCTCTTCCTGGACCTCCTTCGCCGGAACGTGGAGGGCCTGCGTGACGTCGAGATCGAGGAGGCGTATGTCGCCACCGCCGACGACGCCGACCGCGCTCACACCGTGTTGCGCCAGGCGGGTACCGCCGCGCTGGTCCCCCCGACGTCGGGGTTGAAGCCCGCCCGTCCCTTCCGGTCACTGCCGGACATCCTCGGTTCACACGCGCGCTTCTCCTCGCCGGCACTGGTGAAGATCGACACGGACGGGGCGGATCCGCGCATCATCGTGGCGAACAGAGAACTCCTCGCCCGCGCGCGTCCTGTCGTCTTCTTCGAGTTCGCGCCCCTGTGGGCCGCCCGAACGGGGGACGAAGACCCCTACCGCGCCGTCACGGCGCTCGCCGAGGCCGGGTACCGAGGAGCACTCGTCTACGCCAACACCGGTGAACTCCTGCTCGTCACCAGGGTCACCGAGCCGCAGGTGTGGAAGGATCTCGGTCGCTACACGCTGGCCCACGGCAACGGCGCCTACTACGACATCGCGGCCTTCCACGCCGACGACGCGGACCTCTTCGAGGAGGCCGGTGCGGCAGAGCGGAGCTTCTTCGACGGCGTGGCCGCCGCCTCCGCCTGATCCGCGGCACAGGACGAGGCCCGCGGCTCCGCCGCCACGGTCCGCCACCGGGACGGCCCGCCTCCCGCCTGTCAGACCCCGAAAGCCTCGGCGATCGGGACTTCTTTCCGCTCGTCCACCACATGCACCATGAGATCGCGCATCGATCGCAGCAACAGCGCGTGGTCGTCCCCCGTGTACGTCAGTTCACCGTCCGGACCACGAGCGGTCCGGACACGAGACCGGACGAAGGCGGCTTCGGGGGTCAGGTTCCACAGGTCACCGGCGATGTCCTCGCGCACGAAGAACGCGTTGACACCATTGCTGCCGACGCCCACGAGGCGGTAGCCCAGTTCGGCTCCGAGATGATGGAGAGCCGCCAAAGACGCACCGAAGTACGAGCCGGTGTGGTGCGCTGCTGCAGCAGTGAAGTCGCGACGATAGGGAACGGTCGCCGCCGTTTCGGGGCCGAAGACGCTGTTGTACTCGACGACGACGATCCACGGGGACACCGCCGAGATCTCCCGCCACACCCAGTAGTCGACCCCGTCGATGTCGATCGAGAGGACACCGACATCACCCTTGATCCCGGTTCCCAGGATCAGCTCGTTGACGTTTTCCGCGGTGACGAACGCCGGGACCGGTCTGATGCTCCACCGCCATTCCATTCCGCTGTTTCTCAGGAAGTCCATGTGCGCCGATCCGCCGTTGAAAATCGCACCGCGCCAGTTGTCCTTCATGGCCAGGAAGCGGGTGTTCGCCTCCGAGTAGTCACCGACTCCGATCTCGACGAAGACATCGGGCGGGGAGAGCCGGGACACGAGGAATTGCAGGATGCCGTCCTCGCCCCATTGGGAGAACACCTTGAACTCCGTGTCCCGAAGATGCCGCGGTTCCGGCAGCAGGGTCGCGAGCCGGCTCTCCATGGCTCCCACCGAGAAGCGCAGTTCGTCGATCCTGGCCTGAACTCCTCGGTCGACGGCCCTTTGAGCCAGCCGCATGGCAACCTTTTTCAGCACCCGGGGACCGTATCAAGGAGAATGGGCGATGCACGTCTCAGCGAGTGCCGCGGCATTTCACCGCCTGCCGAGCTTCGCCCGTTTGAAGCAGCCGGACGTACCAGGCGTAGGTGCTGCGGATCCCGTCCCGCAGGGAGATCTCGGGTTTCCATCCCAGCGCGGTGATCCGGGAGATGTCCAGGACCTTGCGCGGCGTCCCGTCCGGCTGAAGCGGGTCCCATTCGACCGCGCCTTCGTAACCGACGACGGACGCCACCGTCTCGGCGAGTTCACGGATGGTGAGGTCCTCTCCGGTACCCACGTTCACGGGCGCTTCCCCGTCGTACCGTTCGAGGAGGACCAGGCAGGCCCGGGCGAGGTCGTCGACGTGGAGGAATTCCCGGCGCGGGGTGCCGGTGCCCCAGTTGACGACCTTCGGCGCTCCTTCGACGTACGCCTCGTGGAACCGTCTGATCAGCGACGGCAGTACGTGCGAGTGCTCGGGATGGAAGTTGTCACCGGGGCCGTACAGGTTCGTCGGCATGGCGCAGATCCACGGCAGGCCGTGCTGCCTGCGCACGGCCCTCACTTGCATGATGCCCGCGATCTTGGCGATCGCGTAGGCCTCGTTGGTCTCTTCCAGGGGCCCGGTCAGCAGGGCCTCCTCGTGGATGGGCTGGGCGGCCTGTCTCGGGTAGATGCAACTGGACCCCAGGAAGAGCAACCGCTCGACGCCGTGCCGCAGCGCGGCATCCATGACGTTGACCTGGATCCGCAGGTTGTCCGATACGAACTCGGTGGGCTGGGTCGCGTTGGCCCTGATCCCTCCGACCCGTGCGGCGGCCAGGACGACCGCGTGCGGCCGGTGCCGTGAGAACCAGTCGAAGACCGCCCGCCGGTTCCGCAGGTCCAGTTCCGTCGAGTCGGGTCCGAGGAGCGTGCCGAACTGCGCGGCGCTCAGTCGTCTCCAGAGTGCGGAGCCGACGAGCCCCCGGCGTCCGGCGACGAAAATCCGGTCCGAGCGCTCCAGCGGACGGGGGGGTGCGGCGGTCGGTGCCCCGGTGATGGTCGTGTTCATGAACAGGCACTCCTGGTAGCCGTTCGGGCAGGCTCAAGGGTCATGTGGCGGACCACGTCCCCTCAACCTAGTACGCAATTCCACGAAGGGGACACAATGCACCATTTCCTCCTGAACAACCGTTGATCTACCCTAATCTGGCATGCCGTCAGGGGCCCTTCGCCGGAAGGCGCACTCGGCGGCACCGGATTTCGAGGTCTACGCCCAGTAGGGAGTGCGTGGTGGCAGTCAAGAAGGCGCTCATCACCGGCATCGGCGGCCAGGACGGGTCCTATCTCGCCGAACTGCTGCTGGAGAAGGGGTACGAGGTCCACGGCACCGCCCGTCGGGTACCGGACTTCGTCCGCCAACGGGACGACCGGCACGGGACGGACCGGCTGTTCCTGCATTACGGCGATCTGACCAACGGCACACGGCTGGTGGGTCTGCTGGAGAAGGTGCGGCCCGACGAGGTCTACCACCTGGCCGCCCAGTCCCACGTACGGGTCTCCTTCGACGAACCGGAGTTCACCGGCAACACCACCGGCCTGGGCACCGTCCGCCTCCTCGAAGCCATCCGCAACACCGGCCTTCC
>NZ_JBFBJL010000123.1:11908-13981 GCF_040686075.1 Streptomyces sp. NPDC086519 | reverse complement strand
TGTCCCAACGGTCAAACATGCAGGTCAGCGCGGTTCTAGGTCGTTCCCACAGGTGGCAGAGATCCCGTTAGAGTTCGAGCTGTACTTCGACGTGTGACAGACGCCGTTCCCGGCCGCCCGGCGCCCCCGTCCCTGTTCCTCAGGGCGGGGGTGCCGTCGTATCGTGCCCGGGTACTGATGTTCGAGACGGGGGTACGGGGTGTCCCGACAGGACAACGAGGAGCAGGAGTTCGACTTCAGGTGGGCCGCCGAGGCGGAACACAGGGAGCCGTCCGCACGGGCGCGGATGCTCGCCGCCCGGTGGCGGGAGAACCCGCCGGATCCGGTGCCGTTCCGGCCGGATCCGGGGCCGGCGGGACCGCGCCGGTCGTCCTGGGTTTCGACGGCTCTGGTGCTGGGGTGTGTGGCGGCGGTGATCCTGCTGCTGGGGTACCTGCACACGCGGTCGCCGTACTAGCAGGCCCGGCGTCAGCGCTCCGCCAAGGGTTTTCACAGGGACCTTTTGCCGCTACTAGGGCCGTTCGGAACCGTTCCATGGCGTCCGGCAGGTGCACACTGGACAGCGGGACGAGTGCCTGACTGCGGGGTGGTGCAAGATGCAGAGCCGCTTCCGGAGCGATCGGCGGCTGACCGTTCGGATGACGGTCACGCTGTTCCTGCTCGGGTTGTTGTACGTCGGCTTCGTTGCCGCGTTGATCGTGTTGCTGAAGTCGTGGCTGCTGGTCGTCGTACTGGTGGGCGCGATGTTCGTGGCGCAGTTCTGGTTCTCCGACCGGATCGCGCTGTTCGCCATGCGCGGGCAGGTCGTGGAGCGGGAGGAGTACCCGGAGCTGCACGCGGTGGTGGACCGGCTGTGTGCCATCGCCGACATGCCGAAGCCGGTGGTCGCCGTCTCCGACATGGACATGCCGAACGCGTTCGCGACCGGGCGCAGTCCCGAGCACGCCGTGGTGTGCGTGACCACGGGGCTGCTGCGGCGGCTGGAGCCCGCCGAGCTGGAAGGTGTGCTCGCGCACGAGCTGTCGCACGTGGCGCACAAGGACGTCGCCGTGATCACGATCGCGTCCTTCCTGGGCGTGATCGCCGGGCTCATCGTGCGGTTCGCGTTCTACTCGCAGCTTTTCGGCGGCGGCCGGCGCGACCAGAACACGGCCGCCGTGTTCGCCGCGGTCATCGGGGTCTCCGCGGCCGTGTACGCGATCAGTTTCCTGCTGATCAGGGCGCTGTCCCGGTACCGGGAGCTGGCCGCCGACCGGGCCGCCGCCCTCCTGACCGGCCGGCCCTCCGCGCTCGCGTCGGCGCTCACCAAGGTCTCCGGTGACATCGCCCGGATCCCGACCAAGGACCTGCGCACGGCCCAGGCCTTCAACGCGTTCTACTTCACCCCGGCGACCGGCAAGGAGCCCGGCATCGAGCGCTTCTTCTCCACCCACCCGACCCTGGAGCAGCGGCTCGAACAGCTGGGGCGGATCTCGGCGGAGCTGGGTGAGGCGGCGACGCCCGGGAAGGCCGGGTGAGCATGGGGTTCCTGGACATCCTGCTGGGCCGTACGAAGCCGGTCGCGCCCGATCTCGACCAGTTGTTCGCACTGCCGTCTGCGGCGGTGACGCTGGAGGTGGCTACCGGGTTCCGGCCCACCGGCGCGGGCGCGGTGTGCTTCGCCACCGTGGAGGGCGCGGCCTTCGAGCAGACCCACCGGGAGGTCCAGGCACTCCTCGACGCGGACGCGGACCGCGGCGGGGTTCCGGTGGAGCTGCACCAGGACGACTACGGGTACTCCTGGCTGGTCTCGCAGCGCTCCCCCGACCAGCTTGTGCAGCTGGTCAACGACCTGCACGCGGTGAACAGCTCGATGGAGGCCAACGGCTTCGGCCCGCAGCTGCTCTGTTCTCTGGCCGCCTTCGAGGACGAGCGCGGGCGCCGGCTCGCGCTCGTCTACCTCTACAAGCGGGGCTCCTTCTACCCGTTCGCGCCGCTGCCCGGATACGGGCAGCGGGGGGTCAGCGCCCGCGAGGTGGTGGGGTAGGCGGGGCGCCCCAGCCACCTGCGGTTCGGGGACGACCACAGCCGGTG
>NZ_JBFBJL010000123.1:0-11898 GCF_040686075.1 Streptomyces sp. NPDC086519 | reverse complement strand
CCAGGGGGCCCCTTACCCCCCGTCCGCCCCCGGGCCCGAGACCGGCCCGCCCCGGGACAGCGCACTGGAGTTGCAGGTGAAGGCGGCGCTCGCGAGCGACCTGCGGATCGAGCAGGACCTCAGCCGCTGGTTCCCGGTCTGGGGTGCCCCCGGCCTCTGACCGGCCGGGGTGCGGATCGGCCGGCCGGCTACTTCCCCTTCTCGTTCTGCTGGCGCCGGAACTCCAGGGGGCGCTCGCGGCGGTAGCGGCGCTCCCACTTGGCCTGCTGGTCACGGCGGTCGCGGTACGTCTTGTAGTCGCCCGCCATGCCCCCTCCCCCGCCGGACGAACCGCCCGACGAGGAGGCCGACGACGAGCCCCGCCCGTACTGCACGTACAGGAAGAGCAGGACGACGGCGGCGAGCCACCAGTTGTGGTTGCCGAATCCGAGGATGACCAGGACGACGGTTCCGGATAGGACGATGGTGCCCATGACGGGCCTCCGTGGCGTGGGTGTGTGAGCGGTCGACGGATCCGACGGCACACGCGGGGGACGGGCGGCCGTCCGTCGGTGCGCGGCAGTGTAGTCCCGACTTCCGGGGGCGCGGCCCGCCCTTCGGAAAGCGGTGGTGGACCCCTCCGCAACGCGTCTCCAGCGTAGGGAGCCGGTCACGCGCCGTGCATCCCGTTTTCGTGCGGGCACGCGCGCGGGCACAGGTGCGTGCGGGGGGGGGTGGGGTGCGGGCGCACCCCCGGCCCCCGACGGCCCGGACGGCCCGGACGGCACCGGTGGGCCGGTCGCCGTCGTACTGCGCGGCGCCTGCGACGGCAGCGAGCGCCGACTGCGCCCGCTGCTCGCGGAGTTCACCGCCCGCGGCTGCCCGCCCTGGCCTTCGCCTTCTCGGGCCACGGCGAAAGCACCGGCCACCGAACGGAGTCGAGCCTGCGCCGCCGCTTCGAGCAGGCGGCGGGACCGGGGCGGTCGGCGGAGGGCGGCCGGAAGGCGTGGGCCGGGCGGGGCGCGCCTGCGGGACGGTCTTGCCGCGGGCGGCGAGCAGGTGGTTGTCAGTGGCGTCGGGCAGGATGCGGTCAGGAGTCCATGGGGAGGTCGGCATGAGCGGCGGACAGCGGCACATCGGGGTGGCGGAGCGGCGCGCCCGGCTGGCGGAGCGCCACCTGTTGGCGGACACCGCGCGGGCGACGGCGCCGGAGGAGGTCGCCGAGGCGCTGGTGGCGCTGCACGGCTCGGATCCGGCGACGGTGTACCTGGCGGTGGGGGCGCGGCTGGCCGAGGCGGCGAAGACCGTGCCGGAGACGGAGCGGGCCCTGTACGAGGACCGCACCCTGGTGCGGATGCACGGCATGCGGCACACGGTGTTCGTCTTCCCCGCGGAGCTCACGGCGGTCGTGCACGCCTCGACGGGCCTGACGGTGGCCGCCCGCGAGCGCGCCGCGCTGCTGAAGGACATGGCCCGGGCCGGTGCCCCGGACGCAGCCTGGCTCGCGGAGGTCGAGTCCTCGGCGCTGGCCGCGCTGGCCCGGCTCGGCCAGGCGACGGCGACGGAACTGGCGGCCGCCGAACCACGCCTGCGCGAGCGGTTCGCGTACGCCGCGGGCAAGAGCTACGAGGGCGTCCACACCGTCTCCGGGCGCCTGCTGAGGGTCCTGGGTGTGGAGGGCAAGGTGGTGCGGGGCCGTCCGCTGGGCTCCTGGACGTCGAGCCAGTTCCGCTGGGCACCGGCGCCCGACCATCCGGAGCTGGAGGACGCGCAGGCCCAGGCGGCCCTGCTGAACCGCTGGCTGCGTGCCTGCGGGCCGGCCACGGAGGCGGACCTCAAGTGGTGGACGGGGTGGCGGGTGACGGAGGTCCGCCGGGCGCTGACCGCGATCGGGGCGCGGCCGGTGACCCTGGACGAGGGCGGCACGGGGTACGTGACGGCCGACGACCTGCCGGCGGTCGCCGAACCCGCCCGCCCCTGGGCGGCCCTTCTCCCCGCCCTCGACCCGACGGCCATGGCATGGCAGCAGCGGGACTGGTACCTGCCGCCGCGGCTCCGGCCGCTTCTCTTCGACCGAAGCGGCAACGTGGGGCCGACGGTGTGGTGGAACGGGCTGGTGGTGGGTGGCTGGGCGCAGCGCCAGGACGGCGAGATCGTCTGGCGGATCCTCGATCCCGGCATCCGAAGAGAGGCCGAGCAGGCGGTCGCGGCGGAGGCGGAGCGGCTGCGCGGATGGGTGGGCGCCGCGAAGGTCACGCCACGCTTCCGCACGCCGGTGGAACGGGAGTTGACCGGGTGAGCGGACCCGCAGGCCGAAAGGACGCGGCTGGGCAGCGTCCCGTAAGGGGCGCGGGGAGCGGACCCTCAGGCCGAAAGGACACGGCTGGGCAGTCTCCCGTAAGGGGCGCGGGGAACTGCGCGAGCAACCCTCGCCGGCCCGCAGCCGGACCACGAAGGGCCGCCCCCCGGTGCGGGGGCCCGGGGGCGGCAGCCCCCCAGCCGGGAAAGCGCCGGGCGCCGCCGCAAGCACACGGCGCCCGGCACCACCGGCTCAGCGTGAATAGCGCATCAGGGCCCGCACCATGTGGCACGTCGTGTCCGACGGCGGGTGGACGCCGATGCTCTCCGCCGCGCTCCGTATCGTCTCGTTCCGGGCCTGCTGCGGCAGATGGACACCGGAGTCGAGCAGGGCGATGGCGAGGCGCATGGCCTTCAGACGGCGGTTGTGTGTGACATACCACTCGCGTGGCCGCCCGGCCGGCAACGGGCGCTTCTCCACCGGCGCGTACGGCGAGTCGAACAGGACCGCACGCTTCGCGGTGGACTGGGTCGGCGGGGACTTCGGCTTCGGCTTCAGTGCGGCAGCGGGCACAGGCATCCTCCTGTCGCGGTCAGAGGGCCACCGGACACCCCGGCGACTCTCTCGAACACTGCTTCCAGTGTACCGGCCGGCACTGACAACGGGACAGCCCGCGAGTTTGCCGAACGGCCAGGTGAAGATGGGTTTTTCAGGTGGGTCGCGAGGTGCGCGAGGGGTTCTCAGGACACTCCCGGAATTCGAACAGAGCACCCCTGGGCGGCGGCTCGCGTACCGTCTTCCGCATGGAGATCTGGATCAACCCCGCCTGCTCGAAGTGCCGCAGCGCGATCAGCCTGCTCGACGCCGAGGGGGCCGACTACACCGTCCGCCGCTATCTGGAGGACGTGCCGACCGAGGACGAGATCAGGGCCGTACTCGAACGGCTCGGGCTCGAACCGTGGGACATCACCCGCACCCAGGAGGCGGTCGCCAAGGAACTGGGGCTGAAGGAGTGGGCGCGGGACGCGAGCGCGCGCGACCGGTGGATCACGGCCCTCACCGAGCACCCCAGGCTCATCCAGCGACCGATCATCACCGCCGACGACGGCACGGCGGTCGTCGGCCGTACCGACGAGGCCGTACAGGACGCACTGGCCAGACGCAAGAGCTGAACAGCACTCAACTCCCGTGTGACGCAGGTTACTTCAGCGACTCCGGTAACCGCTGAGTAACGACGTTCGGCATCTCGTACATAGCGACGTACGCTCCCTCACCCCTTTCAGGAGGCGCGCATGTCGCGCAGGAGAACTCTCGGCGCCAAGAAGACCGTCGCACTGCTGGTCGGCGCCGCGGCCGTCGCCGGTGGCGGGGCCTTCGCCCTGGCGTCCACCTCGAACGCCGCGCAGACCTCGCAGACCGCGAAGACGCTGTCGTCGGCCGCGGACTCGACCGTCTGCTCGGGGCTGGCCACGGCCCTCGGCAACAACCAGAAGTTCATCGCCGGACAGCAGGCGAACCCGGACGCCCAGTCGGCGGCCCGGATCGCCAACCGCGAGGCGGTCATCGAGCAGATCAAGGTCCAGCAGAAGGCGTCCGGTTGCGTCGTTGGGGAGTCGGCTCAGGGCTCCCAGGCGGCGAGCGGTACGCAGACGGGCCAGACCGGGCAGACCGGGCAGACCGCCACGGCGACGCCGACACAGAGCGCGGCCGCCGGAAGCACCGGGGGCACCGCCGCCTCCGGGCAGCAGGTCTGCAAGGGCTCGACCGTCACGCTCTCCGGTGAGGCCGGCGCGCCGGCCGCCTCCAGCAACCAGTTCCCGGCGGGAACCACGCTGAAGGTCACCAACCTGGACAACAACAAGTCCACGACGGTGAAGGTCACGTCGGTCTCCGGAAGTTGCGTGCTGCTCAACAACGCGGCGTTCGAACAGGTCCGGGAACCCGGCAAGTTCCTGATCCGCCGGGCGCTGATCGAGAAGGTCGGCTGACCTGCACCACGGGTCCGGGCACGGTCGCCGGCTTTCACGGAGGGAAAGCCGGCGACCGCCGCGCGGGGGCCCGGCGCGGCGCCCGAAACGGGCTCCATACGCGGACGCCGCGATCGGCGCCACGAAGAAAGCCCTGATCGAGATGGGCCGCAAGCACGGGCGGGACATCCGGCTCGTCCACCCCGCGCACACCACCATGGACTGCGGCCGGTGCGGAGCGAGAACCAAGCACGCATTGCCGCTGTCCGAACGCACCTGCACCTGCACCGCGTGCGGGGCCGTCTCCCCCGGAGACAAGAACTCCGCCCGCGTGATGCTCGTCCGGGCAGGTCTGAACCCGGCTGGTGCCGAGGGCGTAAGACCTCCGGGAGCGCTGCTCCCGGAGGCGGCCTGAGCCAGGAATCCCCGCCCAGCCCTGAAGGAAGGAATCCCCTTCCCCCAGGGAGGGAAGCAGTCAAAACGTGAGTCGCACCACAGAACCACCAGGTAACACCGGGTTCACATTCGAGCAATGATCGGGAAATCGCCTGTTGACAGGCTGCCGGGCAACACCGAGGCGCCCCAGTGCCGTAGCGCCACTGCACCCGCAAGTGCGCCCGACCCACCCCGAAGGATGTGGCCCGTGACCTTCAAGGCTGAGTACATCTGGATCGACGGCACCGAGCCGACGGCCAAGCTGCGTTCGAAGACGAAGATCATAGCGGGCGCCCCCGCCGGTCTGGACGCGCTGCCGATCTGGGGCTTCGACGGGTCGTCCACGAACCAGGCCGAGGGGCACTCCTCGGACCGTGTGCTGAAGCCGGTCTTCACCTGCCCCGACCCGATCCGCGGCGGCGACGACATCCTCGTGCTGTGCGAGGTCCTGGACATCGACTTCACCCCGCACTCCTCCAACACGCGTGCCGCGCTGGTCGAGGTCGCCGAGAAGTTCGCCTCCCAGGAGCCGATCTTCGGCATCGAGCAGGAGTACACCTTCTTCGACGGCTCCCGCCCGCTGGGCTTCCCCGAGGGCGGCTTCCCGGCCCCCCAGGGCGGCTACTACTGCGGCGTCGGCGCCGACGAGATCTTCGGCCGCGAGATCGTCGAGGCGCACCTGGACAACTGCCTGAAGGCGGGGCTCGCGATCTCCGGCATCAACGCCGAGGTCATGCCCGGCCAGTGGGAGTTCCAGGTCGGCCCGGTCTCGCCGCTGGAGGTCTCCGACCACCTGTGGGTGGCCCGCTGGCTGCTCTACCGCACCGCCGAGGACTTCGGCGTCTCCGCCACCCTCGACCCGAAGCCGGTCAAGGGCGACTGGAACGGCGCCGGCGCGCACACCAACTTCTCCACCAAGGCGATGCGCGAGGGCTACGACGCGATCATCACCGCGTGCGAGTCGCTCGGTGAGGGCTCCAAGCCGCTCGACCACGTCAAGAACTACGGCGCGGGCATCGACGACCGTCTGACCGGCCTGCACGAGACCGCCCCGTGGGACAAGTACTCCTACGGCGTCTCCAACCGCGGCGCCTCGGTCCGTATCCCGTGGCAGGTCGAGAAGGACGGCAAGGGCTACATCGAGGACCGCCGCCCGAACGCCAACGTCGACCCGTACGTCGTGACCCGGCTGATCGTCGACACCTGCTGCTCCGCCCTGGACAAGGCCGGCCAGGTCTGATCCGCCAACGACTCTCCCGAAGGGGCGCCCACCGTCACGATGGGCGCCCCTTCGGCGTGCGGCGGGCGACGTCGGCGTCACGCCGAGGAGCGTCCCAAGCAGTGAGAGGAGGGTCCTGTTTCCCGGCTGTGTCTGCTTCAATGGGCGCATGGTCGGCATCCAGAAGTGCAGCGCGACAGGTCGTCAGGACCTCGAGCCGTTCTGGCCTTCCCGTCAGCACCACGACTTCGACCGGGTGTGTTGCCGCGCGACGAACGCGCGGGCCCTCTAAAGCCGTACACCCCGGCCTTCGGCCAGCGCGGAAAGCAGTACGTCCCCGGCGCGCCCGACCACGAGTCGCGGCCGTCGTCCCGACCGACTGACTCCTCGCGCGAAAGAGCTGACGTCTCATGGCGACCACTCGTTCTGTCTCCCCCGCCTCCACCCTGGCCCCTTCCTCGCCCGCCCGGCACCGGCTGCGCGCCGTCGACCGGGACGAGGTCGTGGACATGGCCGACCTGCTGCCACCGGGCGCCACCTGGCTGCCCGCCCCGCAGCACGCCCTGCCCGCGCTGCCGGGCCAGCCGCCGATGATCGGCTACCTGGTGCTGGTCCCGGCGGACCAGCAGCCGCCCTTCCTGCCGGTCGCGGTGCCGGACCCGCGGGAGCCGGCCGCGGCACCCCCCGCGGCACCCCCCGCGACCGGCGCCCGGCCGCTCGTCACCGTGGACACCGTGGAGCGCACCGCCCAGGTCGACGGGCGTGAACTCGACCTCACCTACCTGGAGTTCGAGCTGCTCGCGCACCTGGTGGCGCATCCGGGCCGGGTGCACACCCGCGACCAGCTGGTCACCACGGTCTGGGGCTACGGCCACGTCGGCGACGGCCGCACGGTCGACGTCCATGTCGCCCGGCTGCGCCGCAAACTCGGCGCGGAGCACCGCCGGGCGATCCAGACGGTCCGCCGCGTGGGCTACAAGTACACCCCGCCGACGGGCCGCTGAGGCCGTCCAGCGGCCGCTGACGGGCCGCTCCGCCCTCGGCTGAACCCGGTGACGTGCGCCGCACCCGCGGGCACGATCAGCGGCATGAGGCTTCTGGTGCTGGGCGGTACGGAGTTCGTGGGGCGGGCGGTCGCCGAGGCGGCGCTCGGGCGCGGCTGGGAGGTGACCGTCTTCCACCGGGGCCGCCACCGGCCCCCGGCCGGGGTGCGGTCGCTGCACGGCGACCGCACCGCGCCCGGCGGCCTCACCGCGCTGGCCGACGGCACCGAATGGGACGCGGTCGTCGACACCTGGTCGGCCGCGCCCCGGGCGGTGCGGGAGACGGCACGGCTGCTGCGGGGCCGTGCCGGACGGTATACGTACGTGTCGAGCTGCTCGGTGTACGACTGGCCGCGCCCGGCCGGATACACCGAGGACGCGCCGCTGGTGACGGGGGCGGCGGCCGACGCGGAGGCGACCGAGTACCCGCAGGACAAACTGGGCGGCGAGCTGGCCGCCGTCGAGTCCTTCGGCGCGGACGGCTCGGTACTGGTGCGGGCCGGGCTGATCCTCGGGCCCTACGAGAACATCGGACGGCTGCCGTGGTGGCTGAACCGGATCGCGCGGGGCGGGCCGGTGCTGGCGCCGGGCCCGCACGATCTGCCCGTGCAGTTCGTGGACGCCCGCGACCTCGCCGAGTGGACCCTCGGGGCGGTCGAACAGAAGCTGTCCGGACCGTACAACCTGGTGAGTCCGCCGGGGCACACCACGATGGGCCGGCTGCTCGAAGCGTGCCGCCGCAGCACCGGCTCGGACGCGGAGCTGCGGTGGACCGATGCGGAGGTCGTCCTCGACGCCGGGATCGAGCCGTGGACGCAGGTGCCGGTGTGGGTGCCGGCGGACAGCGAGTTGCACGACGGTGTGCACGGGCTGGACGTGTCGCGGGCGGTGGCGACGGGGCTGCGGTGCCGGCCGGTGGAGGAGACGGTGGCCGACACGTGGCGGTGGCTGCGGGGCCTCGACGGTGCGGTGCCGGTACGGGCGGGGATCGGGCTCGACCCCGATGTCGAGGCGCGGGTGCTCGGCGTGCGGCGGATCGGGGCGTGATCAGGCTGCGGGCCGGTGGGGGCTGGTCGCACAGTTCCCCGCGCCCCTGAAGGGGCGCGCCGCAGCCCGGGGTGTATCCAGCACCACCCCCTGACATGGGGCTTCGGGCCAGTGCCCGCCGCTCGTGCGGTCGGACAGACTGACGGCATGACGACGAACACGACCAGCGGGAGTTTCCGGACCAGGGCACGGGAGGTGCTGCTCGCCGCCGTGCGGGGGCTGGTGCTGGCGGTGGTGATTCTGCCGGTGTCGGTGCTCTGCTTCACGTTGACCGCGGTGTCGGTCGCACTGATCCCGATCGGGGTGGGAATCGTCACCACGCCGTGGGTCCTGGACGGGGTCCGGGAGGTGGCGGACGCGCGGCGGCGGCTGGCGTACGAGTGGTGCGGGGTGCGGATCCGGTCGGCGTACCGGGCGCTCCCGGCGGACGCCAACCCGTGGGCCAGGACCTTCGGGATGCTGCGTGATCCGCAGGTCGGCAGGGACGTGCTGTGGCTGCTCACGGACATGACGGCCGGGTTCGTGACCGCGCTGCTGCCGGCGGTGCTGCTGTTCTATCCGTTCGAGGGGTTCGCGGTGGCCGCCGGGCTGTGGCGGGTGCTCACCCTCGGCGGCACCTACTGGTACGGCTTCGTGCCGGTCACCGGCCAGGCCACCGCGTTCGGCGCCGCAGCCACCGCCGCCGTCCTGCTGGTCGGCGCCTGGCACCTGTGCCCGCGGCTGCTGACCGCCCACTTCCGGCTGACCCGCGCGGTCCTCGACCCCGGGAAGGGCGAACTCGCCGAGCGGGTACGTGTGCTGACGGAGACCCGGAAGGACGCGGTGGACACCTCGGCGGCCGAGCTGCGCCGGATCGAGCGGGATCTGCACGACGGGGCGCAGGCCCGGCTGGTCGCCATGGGGATGGACCTCGGGACGATCGAAGTGCTTCTGGACAAGGATCCGGAGAAAGCGAGGCAGCTGCTCGCGCAGACCAGGCGGGCCTCCGTGGAGGCGCTGGGCGAGCTGCGGGACCTGGTGCGGGGCATCCATCCGCCGGTGCTGGCCGAGCGCGGGCTCGGGGACGCCGTACGGGCGCTGGCGCTGCGGCTGCCGGTGCCGACCGAGGTGACGGTGGAGCTGCGGGGGCGGGCGGACGCGCCGGTGGAGTCGGCCGCGTACTTCGCGGTGAGCGAGGTGCTGACCAACGCGGTCAAGCACTCCGGTGCGGACCGGATCTGGGTGGATCTGCATCACGTGCCGGACGGCGGCGGCATGCTGCGGATCTCGGTCACCGACCATGGCAGGGGCGGCGCGGTGATCGGTGCCGGGTCGGGGCTCGCCGGGGTGGAGCGGCGGCTGGGTACATTCGACGGCGTCCTGGCCGTCAGCAGTCCCGCGGGCGGCCCCACCATGGTCACGATGGAGATTCCGTGCGCGTTGTCCTAGCCGAGGACCTGTTCCTGCTCCGCGACGGGCTGGTCCGGCTGCTGGAGGCCTACGGTTTCGAGATCGCGGCGGCCGTCGAGTCCGGCCCCGAACTCTCCCGGGCGCTGGCCGAGGCGGAGCCGGACGTGGCCGTGGTGGACGTACGGCTGCCGCCCACGCACACCGACGAGGGGTTGCAGTGCGCGCTCCGGGCGCGGCGGGCCAGACCGGGGCTGCCGGTGCTGGTGCTCTCCCAGCACGTGGAGCAGTTGTACGCGCGCGAGCTGCTGGCGGACGGCACCGGCGGGGTGGGGTATCTGCTGAAGGACCGGGTGTTCGACGCGGAGCAGTTCGTGGACGCCGTACGGCGGGTCGCGGCGGGCGGTACGGCCATGGACCCTCAGGTGATCCAGCAGTTGCTGTCCCGGCGGGCCGACGACCGGCCGCTGGGGAGGTTGACGCCGCGGGAGCTGGAGGTCCTGGAGCTGATGGCGCAGGGCCGGTCCAACGCGGCGATCGCCGCACAGCTCGTCGTCACGGAACGGGCCATCGCGAAGCACACCTCCAACATCTTCGCCAAACTGGGACTTGAGGTGTCGGACGATGACAATCGGCGCGTCCTGGCGGTGCTCGCGTACCTTGACCGCGACCGCTGATCTTCCAGAAACAGCCCTGTTCAAACGGCGGTTGTGCCCCAAGCGCGTAACAAATCTCTGATGAATTTGTGAGGCGGCTGAACACGTCTGAGGCGGAGCGCGTATGAAAGGACGCCGCTTCACTCCTGTCGGGCGCCTCGATGCTGCCCCGCCAAGGAAGTCAGAGGAGTTCCATGGGACGCAACATACGCAAACGCCGTTCGCCGCTGGCCGTCAAGGCCATAGCCGCATCGGCAGCCATAGCGCTCGGCGGGGGCGGGCTGCTCTGGGCACAGATGAACGCTTCGGCGCACGAGTCGAACAACTCTGCCCAGAACTACACGAAGGCCGCCGCCGCGACGGTGGCGACCATCTCCTGCCCCGATGTCGGCCAGAAGCTGACGAGCGTGCCGGACAAGGCCAAGCAGGGGGTGGCGGCGGAACTGGCGAACCTCGACAAGCAGATCACCGAGGCCTACTCCCGGCTCGCCTCCACCCGCCAGGCGCAGGCGAACGACGCCAGCTTCGTGCAGAACGCGATCGTCGGCCCCCTGAAGGAGAAGCGGGCCGCCACGATCGACCGGATCAGGATCGACATCACGCGGGTCGGCGGCACCTTCGACAGCTCGCTCGCGCAGCTGGCCGCCTGCACCACACAGACCACCAACCAGACCACCGCCGGCCAGGGCAACAACAACGGCGGGCAGAACAACAACGGTGGCCAGAACAACACCGGGAACAACGGCCAGGCCAGTGCCGCCCCGAGCGCCAGCGCCAGCGCGCCGGCGAACATCGGCGGGCAGGCCGGCAACGGTCCGGTCGCGGCCGACTTCGTGGACATCACGAAGGTCGCGCCGAACGTCCAGGCCAAGCCGCAGAAGACCGGCCAGGCCTCGACCGGTTCCTTCACCACCCGCTGTGGTGTGAACGCGAACAAGAACCACAACACCGACAACGTCATCGTGGCGCCCGGCGTGACCAACGGCGCGCACCACGAGCACGACTACGTCGGCAACCAGAAGGTCAACGCGTTCTCGACGAACGACTCGCTGCTGGCCGCCCCCTCCAGCTGCCAGAACCAGAGTGACCTCTCGGCGTACTACTGGCCGGTCGTGCGTGAGCAGGACGGCTCGCAGGAGTTCGACGCCAACGCGCTCGGCGGTGGCAAGGAGGGCAACGTCGGCAAGATCCTGACGCCGGTCCAGGCGCAGATCAAGTACGTCGGCAGCCCGGCCAGCAAGGTCACGGCGATGCCCCAGTTCCTGCGCATCATCACCGGTGACGCCAAGACCACCACCAACGGTCTGGCCAACGCCAACGCGCACTGGAGCTGCACCGGCTTCGAGAACAAGGTCCAGCTGACCACGCAGTACCCGATCTGCCCCCAGGGCAGCAACGTGGTCCGCACCTTCGCCTTCCAGAGCTGCTGGGACGGCGTGAACGTCGACAGCGCCAACCACCGTACGCACGTGGCCTTCGCGGACCCCGCGAGCGGTGTCTGCCCGAACGGGTTCAAGGCGATCCCGCAGCTGACGATGCGTCTGGTCTACAAGGTCGCCCAGCCGTCCATCGTCAACGGCCAGGTGAAGAACGCCTACGCCGTGGACGGTTTCCCCGAGCAGCTGCACAAGGCGGCGACCGACCACGACGACTTCATCAGCGTCACCAAGAACAACCTGGCGGCCACGATCGCCAACTGCATCAACACCGGCAAGAGGTGCTAGTGCGGAGCAGCTAGCCGGCAGCACGAAGGCCGGCGGCACGAAGCGGGCGCGCAAGTGACGGGTCGTCCGGGACTACTGTCGATGCACTCCCAGCGGCTGAATGCCCGGATGGTCGTGTAGCCGCCGGGGGGTTCGCCTGGCGA
>NZ_JBFBJL010000122.1:0-14138 GCF_040686075.1 Streptomyces sp. NPDC086519 | reverse complement strand
GGTCCGGGAAGGCGGACCGTGCCGAGCGGGTCAGGGCGGGGCCGGCGTCAGGCGGCCGTGCGCTGCCTGCGGCGCAGGGTCAGGTACGTGCCCGTGGCGCCGGCGGCCAGCAGGGCGCCCGCGCCGAGGCTGACCGCAAGGACCGGGAACTGGCCGGAGCCGGTCGTCGCGGCCGTGTCCACCATCGCCGGGCCCGGGGTGATGCGGGTGCTCACCGGGGCGACGTGGCGGATCGGGCCGATGTGCTTCACGGAGCCGTCCGAGTTCAGCAGCACCTGCTTGTTGTTGGGGTGCCGGAAGTCGAACATGTTCGTCAGCGAGCCCGCGGCGGCGTCGAAGGAGTGGTCGCCGACGCGGCCGGTGTGCCAGTTGTCCTCGATGAAGCGGGTGATCGAGGACTGGTCGGTCTGGGTGTGGTCGACCTTGTTCACCTTGCTGTAGGGCGAGATGACCAGCAGCGGCTGCCGGGTGCCGGGGCCGCAGCGGTCGGCGTAGCCGCCGGACGCGGCCGGGCCGGACTGGCAGGCGGCGCTGTCGAGGGCCTTGCCGTTGGAGCCGACCGTGGTGTCCGTGGAGCCGTTGCGGGGCTTGGCGTAGGCGTGGTCGTACCAGCCGTCGGAGTCGTCGTAGGCCACGACGATCGCGGTGGACTTCCACTGCGGCGAGCTCTGGATGGTGTTGATCTCGTTGACGAGGAAGTGCTGCTCGTCGGTCGGGTCGGAGTAGCCTGCGTGGCCGTCCTGGTACGCACCGGCCTTGAGGAAGCTGACGGCCGGCAGCTTGCCCGCCTTGGCGACCGCGGTGAAGTCGGTCAGGTCGTAGTTGTGGTTGGCCTGGCCGTTGTGACCGATCTCGTTGACGTTCTTCGGCGCCAGGTGGTGCGGGTTGGACGTCGACTTGTAGTACGAGAACGGGTTGTGGTGCGGGCTGTAGTCGACCACGGAGGCGCCGCCGACGTTGGTGTGCGTGGTGTCGCACTTGGCGTAGGAGCCGGACGTGCCGTCGTAGGCCGTGGACGGGCGGAAGCCGCCCTGGAACCAGCCCCACGTCACGTGCTCGGCGTTGAGCAGGTCGCCGATGTTCCTGCCCTGGAGCGCCGCGAGGGCGCTGGTGCTGGTGTGGTCCTTGCCGGAGCAGTCGTCGTACGCCGGGTCGGGGTCGTTGATGACCGTGCCGACGCCCTTCGCGTTCGGGGACGCGATGGCGTACGAGTCGGGCGTCGACGTCTGCTTGCCGGTGACCGGGTCCACCGAGATCGCGCCGTGCGTCTGACCCGAGACCAGGTTGAGCGCGCCGGGCGTGGACGGGCCGTAGACCGAGCTGAAGGAACGGTCGTTGAGGGCGTACTGCTGGGCGTAGTTCCACAGACCGGTGACGGTGTTTCCGTCGTAGTAGTCCATCACCAGGCCCGGCTCGCCGAACAGGCCGCCGCTGCACTTGTCGACCTCGGTGTTCTGCACGAACTGGTCGGCCTTGCCGCCGTCGTAGGCCAGCTGCTCGGGCCCGTAGGAGTGGTTCTGGTCGCAGGTCATCGCCTGCGCCGGGGTGAGCCGCTTGGGCAGGTACTGGTTCGGGTTCTTCGTCAGCAGCCCGGCGTGCGCGAGGGTGTCGATGTCCTTCGGGGTCTTCTTGGACGCCGTGAACTTCGTGCCGTCGGTGTTCGCGGCCTTCGGGTAGGTCGCGAAGTAGTGGTCGAAGGAGATGTTCTCGCCGAACAGCACGACCACGTGCTTGATCGGGGTGGCGGTCGACGAGCCGCCGCTGTGCCCGGCGGGTTCGGCGGCCCAGCCGGGCGCGGCAGCCCCGAGGACCGTGAGCGCGGTGGCCCCCGCGAGGACGCAGAGGCTCCTCATCGCCGTTCGTCTTCCTGTGCTGGCCATGCTGGTTCCCCTCCGGGCATGAACGTCACTGCGTCGTACTGGCAGGGATGCTTCGCTCGTTCGCGGGCGCTCCGGCGGAGCCATGATGGCGGGTGAATGAACACCGGGTCAGGGATGTTGGGGTAAATTTTGACTGTGTATTGACCGTTTGGGCTACGGAACTGCCATGGAGTTGTTCGAACAAGCTCAGGTCAGCAGAGCGCGTCCGTACCAGTCGTCCCGGTCCCGCACGCCGGGCAGGACGAAGAAGTAGCCGCCGCCGAACGGCGAGACGTAGTCGACCAGCGGCTCCCCGGCCAGCCGCTTCTGCACGGTCTCGAACTGCCGGGCCAGGTCCTGCTGGTAGCAGCAGAACAGCAGGCCCATGTCGAGGTTGCCGTTGCTGTCCATGCCCCGGTCGTAGTTGTAGGCACGGCGCAGGAGCCGCTGGTCGGCGGTGGCCGTGGTGCGCGGGTTGGCCAGCCGGATGTGCGCGTCCAGCGGGATGACGTCACCCTTGGGGTCGTCGGCGTAGTCGGGCGTGTCGTGCTCGGCGTTGCCGTCCAGGGGCGCCCCGGACTCGCGGGACCGGCCGAACATGCGCTCCTGCTCGGTGAGCGAGACCCGGTCCCAGAACTCCACCAGCATCCGGATCAGCCGTACCGCCTGGTAGCTGCCGCCGACCGCCCACTGCGGTTCTCCGGAGTCCTTGCCGACCCACACCAGCCGGTCCATCTCCCGGGCGCTGGCGGTCTTCGGGTTGGCGGTGCCGTCCTTGAACCCGAACAGGTTGCGCGGGGTGCCGGACGGGCGGGGCGGGCTGGTGAAGCCGTCCATCCGCCAGCGGACCTGCATACCGCCCCGGGTGTGCCGGGCGATGTCGCGCAGCGCGTGCAGACGGTGTCGGTGTCGTCCGCGTGCAACTGCACACTGAGGTCGCCGTGGCACCACTCGGGCCGCAGGTCGTCGTCCGGGAACGCCGGCATCGCCGTCAGCCGACGCGGTCTCAGTTTCCCGAGCCCGTACCGGTCGTCGAAGAGGGAGCCGCCGACGCCGACGGTCACCGCCAGGGCGCGCGGCGGCAGTTGCCCGCCGAGGACGCCCGAGTCGGCGGGCGGCCCGGTGACGCCGACCGGGTCCGGGGTGCCGCCGGAGGTGAGGAAGCGGGCGCGGTCGGTGAGCGTGTGCAGCAGCTCGGTCAGCTCGGCGCGGTCGCCGGCGGTGACGTCGAAGGACGTGAACACGGTCGTCCGGCGGGGCGCGGCGATCGCGGACTGCTGGCGGGCGCCGTGGAAGGGGGCTATCGCGGGCGTGCCGGTGCCGGTCGCGGTGTCCGTGCCGGGGGCCGCCGCGCCGCCGGCCGCCAGTCCCGCGCCCGCGAGGGCCGCGCCGCGCAGGAACCCGCGGCGGCCCACCGCGCCGCTGCCCGTCGTCCCGTCGGCGCTCATACCGTCCTCCGCGGATCGCACAGGGTCGCCACCGACGCCAGCCGCTCCACCAGGTCACCGAGGACCGCGTCGACGTCCTCGCGCTGCCGGTGGCCGAGCTTGCCGAGCGGTGTCCAGGTGCCGCCGTGGCCGAAGCGGTCGAGGGTCGTGCCCGCCCGCCTCAACTCGCTCTCCAGACCGGCCAGAGGGGCGTACCGGGTGGCCAGCAGCGGGTGCAGCCGGGACATGACCTCCACCGTGCCGTCCAGGTTGGCGCGGGCGGTGGCGAGGTTGCTGCCGCTGCCGTAGTCGGTACGGCCGGTCAGCTCGAACTGCACGGTGTTCTCCAGGATCTCGTGCGCCCGCAGCCCCAGCTGGGCCGGGTCCATCCGGGTCTGCGCCCAGTCGTCGCGCAGCGCGGTGACCGCCTTCACCAGGCCGGCCGCCGGGCCGCGCAGGCCGGCGGCCGACTCGCCGTGCCACAGCCCGTACTCGACCCGGTGGAAGCCGGTGAAGTCCTTGTCGCGCACCCCGCCGGGCAGCCCGGCGTCGGTGCCGTTGATCGCGCCGTCGGCGTCACCGAAGGCGTCGTACGCGGCGCCCAGCCGCTCGTACTCCAGGTGCGCCGGCAGCCAGGCGGTGCGGGCGGCGGCGAGATCGCCGCGGTCGACCGCGTCCCGCAGGGTCGTGGTCAGCCGTACGACGCCGGACAGGCCGCTGCCCACCCACTTCTGGTAGGCGAGCGCCGGCGGGATCAGGTCGTGCTCGCTGACCGGGGCCGCGGCCGGGCCACCACGGCCCCTGGCGATGCGGACGGTCGGCCCGGTGACGGCGTCGGCGTCGTCGGGCACGCACCTGAACGCGTACGCGCCCTTGCCGAGCCGGACGGTCAGCTCCCGGGTCGTACCGGGCCCGATGCCCTCCACCTCGCCGTACACGGCCCGGCTCCCCGGGTCCTCCAGGAGGACCTCGGCGGACCCGTCGGTGGGGTTGTGCAGGTCGAAGACCTGGACCCCGGGCACCGGCCTGCTCCACCCCCGGCCGCAGCGGCTGGCGGACACCTCCACGGCGGTGTGCGGCAGCGCGGCCGGGTCGGCGTGCGCGCGGCGTGAGCCGCGCGGGAGCGCCAGAAACCCGGCCACCAGGCATACGACGGCGACACCGACGACCGCCCAGGGGCGCAACGACCTCCAGCTGAGGCCGGTCAACACCATCCCGAACTCCCGGGGGTTCGTACCGTTCGTGATCGCCTCATGTTAGGCGGCCCTTTGTACTCGAACGGCCGTCCAGGGAAACCCATGACCAAGAGTTCCCTGCCGGTTCACCGCACCTCCAGGGGACCCGCTGCGTCGGTTCCGCGATGCGGCGGCGACGGCTCCTGTTCCGCGCGGCCGGTGAGGGCGCGCGTGGGACGGGGCCTGTGAGGGGGGCGGCGTGCCGAGGACCGGACGGTCGCGAGAAGATCGTCCGTGACCAACCGGTCCACCCGATCCCGGAAGGAACCGAGGAGATCATGCGCCTCATCGTGGCCCGCGGCCCGGCGGAGGTGTCCGGATGACCGGCGCCGAGGAACCCGTCCTGCTCCACGTCAGCGGACGGGCCGCGCACATCACGCTCAACCGGCCGAAGGCCATCAACGCGCTGTCGCACGCGATGGTGCGCCGCGTCGACGAGGCGCTCACCGCCTGGGAGCACGACCCGGCCGTCCAGACCGTCGTCATCACCGGAGCAGGGGAGCGCGGCCTGTGCGCCGGTGGTGACATCCGGGCCGTCCACGACGACGCCCGGGACGGCGACGGGTCGGCCGCGGCCGCGTTCTGGCGGGACGAGTACCGGCTCAACGCCCGCATCGCCCGCTACCCGAAGCCGTACGTCGCGGTCATGGACGGCATCGTCATGGGCGGCGGGGTCGGCGTCTCGGCGCACGGCGGCGTCCGGATCGCCACCGAGCGGTCGCTGATCGCCATGCCGGAGACCGGGATCGGCTTCGTGCCCGACGTCGGCGGGACCTACCTGCTCGGTCGCGCACCCGGTGAACTCGGCACGCATCTCGCGCTGACCGGCGCCGGGATCGGCGCCGCCGACGCCCTGCTGTGCGGCCTCGCCGACCACTACATGCCGTCCGGCTCGATCCCCGCGTTCGTCGCCGACCTCGCCGTCCTGCCCGTGCCCGAGGCGCTCGCCCGGCAGGTACGGCAGCCGCCGGACGGCGAGTTGGCCGGGCACCGGGCGTGGATCGACGCCTGCTACCCGGCCGGCACGGTCGAGGAGATCGTCCAGCGGCTGCTCGCGCACGGCGACCCGGCGGCGAAGGAGACCGCGGACACCCTGCTGTCCAGGTCGCCCACCGCTCTGAAGGTCACGCTGGAGGCGCTGCGCCGGGCCCGCCGGCTCGGCTCGCTGGAGCGGGTCCTGGACCAGGAGTACCGCGTCTCCTGCGCGACCCTCGCCACCCATGACCTGGTGGAGGGCATCCGCGCCCAGGTCGTCGACAAGGACCGCACCCCGCACTGGTCCCCGGCCACCCTCGCCGAGGTCACCGACGCCGATGTCGAGCGCTTCTTCGCTCCGCTCGGCGAGCGCGAACTGGGCCTCGCCCCGCCCGTCTGAGCCGCTTTGGCCGCCGCCCACCAGGCGCGAGACGAAGATCACGCCTGGTGACGCGGTCTTGGCCGTGCCCCTGACACGCGGTACGGTCGGTCCGATATGACGACGGCGAGACGGAAGCCGGTGGGAATCCGGAACGGTCGCGCCACTGTATGCAAGAGCCCCAGGGCTGCTTGTGAGTCAGACCCGTGGCCGTCGTCCTGTGCACCACCGAGATGGGACGCGAACTCCCAGAGGAGGTCCTGCCATGGCGCAGACCGTCGCTCCGCCGACAGCCACCACGCCCGCCGTTCCCGCCAAGCTGCCGCTGTCCGCGATAGCCCCGTGGGCGGTCTTCTTCGGCATCCTGATGCTGGTCCTGCTCTACTTCGTCGGCGCCGAACAGGGCGCCACCTCCGTGTTCAGCGGCACGGACGTTCACGAGTGGGTGCACGACGCCCGCCACCTGCTCGGCTTCCCCTGCCACTGACGGGAGGGACGCCGTAGCGCCCATGAACTCCGCAACGGTCCGAATCCTCCTGGTGCGGGGCATGCTGGCCGGTCTGGCCGCCGGTCTGCTCGCCCTCGTCGTCGCCTACCTGCTCGGTGAGCCCGACGTCGGCAAGGCGATCGGCTTCGAGGCCGCCCACGCGCACGAGCACGAGACGGAGGTCGTCTCCCGCTCCCTGCAGTCCACCGCCGGCCTGGCCACCGGCGTCCTGGTCTACGGGGTCGCCTTCGGCGGGATCGCCGCCCTGGCCTACTGCTTCGCCCTCGGCCGCGTCGGCCGCTTCTCGCCACGGGCGACCGCGCTGCTGCTGTCCGGCTGCGCGCTCGTCGCCGTCTACGTGGTGCCGTTCCTGAAGTACCCGGCCAACCCGCCGTCGGTGGGCGACCCGGACACCATCGGCAAGCGGACCGCGCTGTACTTCCTGATGATGCTGCTCAGCGTGCTCCTCGCGGTGGCCGTCACCATCCTCGGCAAGCGGCTCCAGCCACGGCTGGGCACCTGGTGGGCGACCGTGCTCGCGGTGGTCGCGTTCGCCGTCGTCATCGGGGTGGCATACCAGTTCCTGCCGGTCGTCAACGAGGTGCCGAAGGACTTCCCGGCCACCCTGCTGTGGCGGTTCCGGCTCTCGGCGCTCGCCATCCAGGTGTCGCTGTGGGGCGGATTCGGCCTGCTGTTCGGCGAACTGGCCGAGCGCGTCCTCAACCCCGGGCCGGCCAGGGCGCGGGCCGCGGCGCGCACGGTGCCCGCTCCGCACTGACCGGCACCCTGCCCACCGAACGACACGCGAGGGCCCTCCGGAACGCCCGGGGGGTCCTCGCGCGTTCGCTCACCCACCCCCGCGCGCCGGCCGCACGCACCGCCGGGCGGTCCGGCCTCCTGCGCGGTAACACGCCATGTCGACAGGGCGGGTTGCGGCCCGCCGGGTCGATGTCCGCGCGGCCGACGCCCGGGCGGCCGGTGCGCCGTCGTATCCTGCGGGCCGTGACGGAGACCTATGTACTGGACGGCACCGCGATCACGACCCTGGAGGACTTCTGGCGGGTGATCGGCGAGGCGGTCAACGGGCCCGGCGGCTACTTCGGCCGTAACCTCGACGCGTTCGCCGACTGTCTCAGCGGCGGCTTCGGCACGCCCGACGACCGCGACTTCGTCTTCGAGTGGCGCGACCACGGCGCATCCCGTGCGAATCTGGGGCATGCGGAGACCGCCCGCCAGCTGGAGATCCGGCTCGCCCGCAGCCACCCCTCCAACCGCGCCGCCGTCGCCGCGGAGTTGGCCGAGGCCCGCGCGGGCCTCGGCGCCACCGTCTTCGACTGGCTGCTCGACATCTTCGAACAGCGGGCCCCGGGCGCGCTGCGACTGCGGTGAACCCGCCGTGAACCCGCCGTGTCCTCGGCGCGCGGCCGGTGCCCCACTCGCGTCCGCGGCCGCTGACAAGGGAAGATGGGCGGCGAGCGATCGATCAACGACTGCGGAGGAAGTGGACTCATGCCGCATGAGCGAGCGGGCCGGCCGGCGGCTCCGGAGGACCTCGTCGACGTGGCCCGGCTGGTCACGGCCTACTACGCGCTGCACCCCGACCCGTCCGACCCGGGCCAGCGGGTGGCGTTCGGCACCTCGGGACACCGCGGATCGTCGCTGACGACCGCGTTCAACGAGGACCACATCGCGGCCACCAGCCAGGCCATCTGCGAGTACCGGAGCGGCCAGGGCATCGACGGGCCCCTCTTCCTGGGCGCCGACACCCACGCCCTGTCCGAGCCCGCCAAGGCCACCGCACTGGAGGTCTTCGCCGCGGGCGGCGTGACCGTCCTGATCGACAGCGCCGACGGCTACACCCCCACCCCCGCCGTCTCGCACGCCATCCTCACCCACAACCGGGGCCGTACGGCCGGCCTCGCGGACGGCGTCGTGGTCACCCCCTCGCACAACCCGCCGGCCGACGGCGGCTTCAAGTACAACCCGCCCAGCGGCGGCCCCGCCGCCTCCGACGCCACGTCCTGGATCCAGGACCGCGCCAACCAGATCATCGCGGGCGGGATGAAGGACGTACGGCGCATCCCGTACGAGCGCGCGCTCGCCGCGCCGACCACCGGCCGGTACGACTTCATGGGCGTCTACGTCGACGACCTGCCCAGCGTCCTCGACCTCGACGCGGTCCGGGCGTCCGGACTCCGCATCGGCGCCGACCCGCTCGGCGGGGCCTCGGTCGCCTACTGGGGCCGGATCGCCGAACGGCACGGCCTCGACCTCACCGTGGTCAACCCGTACACCGACCCCACCTGGCGTTTCATGACGCTGGACTGGGACGGCAAGATCCGCATGGACTGCTCCTCGCCGTACGCGATGGCCTCGCTCATCGAGAAGCGGGCCGACTTCCGCGTCGCCACCGGCAACGACGCCGACGCCGACCGGCACGGCATCGTCACCCGCGACGCCGGCCTGATGAACCCCAACCACTACCTGGCCGTCGCCATCTCCTACCTCTACCGCCACCGCGGGCAGTGGGCGGCGGACGCCGGTATCGGCAAGACCCTGGTGTCCTCCTCGATGATCGACCGGGTCGCCGCCGACCTCGGCCGCCAACTGGTCGAGGTCCCGGTCGGGTTCAAGTGGTTCGTGGACGGACTGGTCAGCGGTGCCATCGGGTTCGGCGGCGAGGAGTCGGCCGGCGCCTCCTTCCTGCGCCGGGACGGCTCGGTGTGGACCACCGACAAGGACGGCATCCTGCTCGCCCTGCTCGCCTCCGAGATCACGGCCGTGACGGACCGGACCCCGTCCGAGCACTACGCCGACCTCACCGCCCGCTTCGGCGAACCCGCCTACGCCCGCATCGACGCCCCCGCCACCCGGGAGGAGAAGGCTCTCCTCGCCAAGCTCTCCCCGGCCCAGGTCACCGCCGAGACCCTGGCCGGCGAGGCGGTCACCGCGGTGCTCACGGAGGCGCCCGGCAACGGCGCCGCGATCGGGGGCATCAAGGTGACCACGGAGAACGCCTGGTTCGCGGCCCGCCCGTCCGGCACCGAGGACGTCTACAAGATCTACGCCGAGTCCTTCCAGGGCCCCGACCACCTGGCCCGGGTGCAGGAGGAGGCCAAGGCGGTGGTGATGACCGCCCTCGGCGGCTGACGCCCGGACACCTTCGCGAGCTCCGCGCCGGAGGCGGTGGCCGGCTCGCGAAGGTGCGGCGGGCGCGGGCACGGGCACGGGCGTGGCCCGGGCAGGTCCGGTGCGGCCTGCCCGGGCCACGGGTGCGGTGGGAGCGGGTCAGGGCGCCGGCACAGGACGCGCGGCGCAGGTGACGTCCGCCGCCGGCAGCCGCCCGGTGGCGAGATACGCGTTGACCGCCGCGTCGGCGCAGTCACTGCCGTAGACACCGAACACCGCGTGCTGGTCCGCACCGCGCAGGGTCACCAGCCGGGAGCTGGGCCAGTCGCGGTGCACCGCCTGCGCGCCCTCGTAGACGGTGCGCGGGTCGCCGGTCGCGTTCACGAGGAGGGCCGGCAGGTCGTCCCTGATCGTGGTCGGGCGCTCGCGCGGCGGGTCCCAGAAGGCGCACGGCCCGATGTTGTTGGTCACCGGCCCGAACAACGGGTCCCGCGCGCGGGCCCGTTGCACGTCACGCCAGTAGGTCTCCGGGTCGCGGGGCGCGCCGACGTCCCCGCAGAGGACGGCCATCTGCACACTGCCGTACGCCGACTCGGCACCGGTCAGCATGAAGCCGAGCGTGTCGGCGAGCCACGGACTCGGGTCGACCGGCCTGCCGTCGGCCGCGTCCCGCAGGTCGCGGACGGCCGCCGCGAAGTCGCCGTAGGCCGCGTCGTTGTCCTGGGAGAGGCCGTCGAAGACGACCATCGGCGCGACGCTCTCGTCCACCCGGTAGCCGCCCACCCGCAGCGGCGCGCGCTCGGCGGCGGCCTGGACCCGGTCCACGACCGCGAGCACCGCCTCCCGGCTGTGGCCCAGGCCGTACGTCGTGTCGCGGGCGGCGGCCCAGGCGGCCCAGTCGCGCAGCGCGTGCCGGCCCGCGGGCTCCGAGCCGCGCAGCAGCCGGGGGCCGTACCGGTCGGGGTCGGCCACCCCGTCCAGCACGACCCGGTCCGTGCGCTCCGGGAACATCGTGGCGTACACCTCGCCCAGGTAACTGCCGTACGAGTAGCCGAGGTAGGAGATCCGCCGCTCACCGAGCGCCGCGCGGACCACGTCCATGTCCCGCGCGGTGTCGCGGGTGGTGACGTACGGCAGGACGTCGCCCTCGTACTTCCGGCAGTCGCGGGCGAGTTCCCCGGCGAAGGCGGTCGAGCGGTCGAACCCGGCCCGGTCGTGCCCCGGGCCGCGGATCGCCGAGCCGGTGGGCCAGTGGCAGTCCATGGGAGTGCTGCGGCCGACGAAACGCGGGTCCACGCCGACCACGTCGTACCGCTTGCCCACGCCCTTCATCGCCGCCCGCACCCACGGCGGGTCACCGATCGTCTGCCCGCCCGGGCCACCGCTGTTGAGCAGCAGCGCACCGACCCGGTGGGCGGTGTCGGTGGCCTTGATGCGGGAGACGGCGACGGTGACGGTTCGGCCGTCCGGACGGCCGTAGTCCAGCGGCACGGTGACATCGGCGCAGCGGGCGCCCGCCTTCCGCAGCGCCTTGCCGGTGTCGTCGTCGGGGCCGAGCACGCAGCTCTTCCAGGTGAGGTGCTGGTGGTGGTAACGGGCCAGCGGGTCCGGGGCATGGGTGGCGGCCGGTGTGGTGCCGAGGGCCAGGACGCCGGCCAGGGCCAGGGCGGCCGTGGCCGCGAAGTCGGTCATGCGGAGCTCCTTTCGGTGGCGCAGAGGGAGGTGTCGACGAGGTTCTGGAAGTCCAGTTCGGCCTGGAGGCTGTCCGGGACCTGGTTCAGGGCGACGGCCACGCTGTGCCCGCCGGGGCCGACGGCGACCAGCGCGCGATGCCCCCCGGGCACGGTCCCGGCGTGTCCCCACCACACCCCGCCGCACGACAGCGACGACGAGATCAGCCCCAGTCCGTACCGGGCGCCGGGCCACAGCCGGTCCGGATCGGCGGCCACCGTCCGCTTCATCTCCGCCAGCCCGGCCCCGCTCAGCAGCCGGCCGCCGAGCAGCGCGGTGGCGAACCGGGTGAGATCGCCCTGCGTGGAGACGAGGGCACCGCCGACCCCGCCGAAGGACATGTTCCAGTCGGTGCCGTCGGCGCGCCGACCGTCGTCGGACGTGAAGTAGCTGTGGGAGTGCGGCCCTTGGATCCGTGTCCCGTCGCCGGGCCAGTAGGTGTCGCGCAGCCCGAGGGGCCGGATCACCCGGCGGCCGATCTCGTCCTCCGGGCGGTGCCCGGTGACCTTCTGGACGAGCAGGCCCAGCACCAGATAGTTGGTGGTGGCGTAGTGCCAGCGCTGTTGCGGGCGGGGCAGTTCGAGAGCTCGGCTGATCAACTCGCGCGGTGTGAAACGGCGGTACCGCAGCCGTTCCGGGTGCTCCCACTCCGGTGCGTCGAGGTAGTCGGGCAATCCGCTGGTGTGCCGCAGGAGTTGCCGTACGGTGATGCGCCGGCCGTCGTAGCCGTGGGCGTCGATCAGCCCCGGCAGGTAGCGGCCGACGGCTGCGTCGAGCGAGAGCCGGTGCTCGGCGGCGAGTTGCAGGACGACCGTCGCGGTGAACGTCTTGGTGACGCTGCCGACGCGCAGCCGGTCGGTGGTGTTCATCGGGCGGCCGGTGCCCAGATCGGCCGTGCCCGCGGTCGCGGTCCAGCGCCCGCACGGGCCGTCGGCGAGGACCGAGGCGCCGGTGATGTGATCGCCGGTGGTCAGTTCGGTCAGTGCCCGGCGGACACCGTCGTGCGGACCGCAGCGCTCGGCGTGCTCCGGAGGCGACGACCGTGCGAGGGCCGCCGGTGCGGACGCCAGCACGAGCGCCGCCACCGATAACGCCAGGGCGGACTTGAGGGAGAACGTTGCCATGTGCGCTCACGCTAGGCACGGGCCGCCCCCCGATCACTCCAGCGGGCTGCCGCATTCAGCCGGGGGACAGCCCCCCGCCGGAGCCTGGGGTGAACCCCCCCCGGCGGAACCCGACGCCGGCGTTCGTGCGCGCTCCCGTCTCACGACCCTCCCCACAGCCCGTGCCCGCGGCCCAGGATCCCGTGCGGGTCGTGGCGGGCCCTGGCCTCGGCCAGGGTGTTCCACCGGCTGCCGTAGTGGTCCCGCCAGTCACCGGGGGACATCGGCAGCGCGTTGACCGGGTAGGCCACCGCGCCCCTGGTCCGCGCGTACTCGTACGCCGTGCGGTTGGCGGCCACCATCGGGCCGGCCGCGCCGGGGACGGCGGTGCGCAACAGGGCGAGCAGATGGACGACCTCGCCGCGCGGGCGGCGGAATAGCGGGGCCCGCAGGGTGCTGGTGAGGAGTGGGTAGAGCAGGACCAGCCCGTTGACGCGCAGGTCCTGGAAGCCGGGGTCGGCGAGGATGCCGTTCACGACGGACGCGGCGGTGTCGTCGGGGAGGAGAAGGTTCAGCCAGGGGTGCGGGTGCAGCCACTCGCCGGTCTCGCGCAGGATCTCCTCGTCGGTGGCGACCCGGTTCGCGAACTCGGCGTATCCGAGGTCCGTGATCTCGGAGGTGGCGAAGGAGAGGCCGCCGAGGAGGGTCCTGTCGTCGGGCGGGGTCGGTCCCTGGTGGGCGGTGACCGCCTCCACCATGTACGTCCAGCCGTGGGCGGAGTCCTCGGTGGGGCGCGCCTGGCCCTCCAGGTGGGCGAGCCGCCGGTCCGCCGCCAGCAGGCGCTGGTCGGCCAGGTAGCCGTCGAGGTCGGGGTAGTACAGGCAGTAGCGGCGCACGAGGGCGGGCGCGGGGGACAGGCGCACGGTGGCCCGGACGATGACGGCCACCTGACCCAGGCCGGCCAGGACGGCGTGGAAGAGGGCGCCGTGCTGATCCGGTGAGCAGACCAGGTGCTCGCCGGCGCCGGTCACCACCTCCAGCTCCAGCACCGAGTCCGCGACCAGGCCGTGCCGGTGGCTCGCGCCGCCCAGCCCGCCGACGCTGAGCACACCGCCGACCCCGGCACCCAGGTAGTCGGTGAGGACGGGCGGGGCCAGCCCGTACGGGAGGGTCGCGGCGAGCACGTCCCGCCACACCGCCCCCGCCTGGACCTCGACCCGGTCCCCGGTCACCGGCCCGACCGCGCCGAGGTCACGCAGGTCGAGGACGATCCCGTCGCGCGCCTGCCCCTGGCCGTACATCGAATGGCCACCGGCCCGCGCCGCCACCGGGATCCCGCGCGGCCCGGCATACGCCAGCGCGTCCCTGACCTCGGCCGCCGACCGGGGCCGCAGTACGCCCAGGGGCGGCGCGCACACCAGGTGTCCGAAGTCCTCCGCGGCCTCCCGCAGGATCTCCTGGCGGGTGTCCAGCAGTTCCACGAATCGCTCGGAGACACGGTCCGACGACGTCACGCGGCACACTCCAAATGGGCATCGGCCGACACGGGCGGAACCATTTTCGTGCCGGGGCGCGGCGGACGGATGCCGTTCCCCACTTTGCATCTGAACACCAGGGTGGGTTTACCCTGCCGGAATCCGGAGAGCAGCGTGACCGGAGTACTGCCCCGTCCCCGTCGCGCCCCGGAGCGCGAGCCCGCTGAGAGGTGTTCTGGTCTGTCCCGCTCCCGCGAAACAGCAAACGCAGTCGACACGCCGTCCCCGGCCGGCGCGTCGCCCCCGGCCGGCGCGTCGCCCGCGCGGGCCGCGGACCG
>NZ_JBFBJL010000121.1:0-14450 GCF_040686075.1 Streptomyces sp. NPDC086519 | reverse complement strand
GTGCGTTCGCCATCCTGCGGGTGCGCGTCCGGTGACTTCCGGCCTGTTCAACGTGATGCGGACCTGCCGCCCGCGGGCTGCCGGGCACCCGACCGGGCGGCGGCGCGTACGGACCTATACCGGGAACTCGACCGGCAGGCTGTCGAGCACGGACATCCATGTGGACGCGGTCGAGGTGAGCTCCTCCGGCGGCACGGCCAGGCGCAGACCCGGCAGCCGGTGCAGCAGGACGTCCACCGCGATCTCGATGATGGACAGCCCGATGCTCTGCCCGGGGCACTCGTGCGGGCCGGCGCTGAACGCCAGGTGCGACTCGTTGCCCTGAACGGAGACGTCCGGGTCGGGCCGGACCTCGGGGTCGAGGTTGCCCGGCGCGAGACCGAGGACGAGCAGGTCGCCTTCCTCGATGCGGTGCCCGCCCAGCTCCACGTCGCTGACGGCGAAGCGCCCCGGCAGGACGGACAGCGGCGGAGAGTTCCACATGACCTCCTCCACCAGCGCGGAGACGGTCAGCTGACCGCTGATCAGGTCCGAGAGCCGCGAGGCGTCCGTGAGGATCAGCTGAAGCACCCGGGCCAGCAGATTGCTGGTCGTGCTGTGCCCGGCCACCAGCACCAGGCGCAGATGGCTGACGACCTCGTCGTGGTCGAGGCCCGCGGGATGCTCCAGCAGGCCGGTGGCGAAGTCGGAGCCGGGCTCGGTCCGCTTGCGCTCGGCGAGTTCGCCGAGGATCTCCTTGATGATGCCGTCGTGCAGTATCGCGTCCTCGCCGCCCTGGAACACCATGGCACTGGACTCGACCAGCCGACGCCCCTCCGCCTCGGTGAGCCCCAGGATGCGGGTGAGGACCAGCATCGGCAGGTAGCCGGCGTATTCCGCCACCAGATCGGCGCGGCCGTTGTCCGCGAACGCGTCGATCTGCTTGTTGGCGAAATGGGTGGCGTGGCGCCGGATACCACGGCCCACGGCGGCCTGGAGCCCGTCGTTGACGGCACCGCGCAGTCGGCGGTGCGCCTCGCCGTCCTGGGACACACAGTCGGGGCGCCAGGCCACCATCGGGACCAGCGGATGGTTCTCGGCGACCCGCCCCTCCTGCCAGTCCCGCCAGATCCGCGCGTCCCGGGCGAACTGGCGGGGATTGTCGAGCACCCGCCGGCCGTCCCGGTAGCCCAGCACCAGCCAGGCGTTGATGTCGCCCTCCAGCAGCACCGGCGCGACGGAGCCGTGCTCCTTGCGCAGCCGCTCGTAGATGCCGAACGGGTCGGTCGCCGCCTCGGGCCCGTACAGCCGGGCCACCTCCGCCGAACCGTGCGCGACCGGGCAGCCGCGAGGGGTGTCGGGGCTGTCGTTCTGGTCGTTCATCGGGGCTCCAGTGCGGCGGTGGAGCGTTCCTTCAGATGACGTATCAGGGTGATCAGAACGTCACGGCTGGAGGCCCGGTCACGAGCGTCGCAGGCCACGATCGGGGTGTGCGGGGAGATGTCGAGGGCGTCCCGGATCTCCTCGACGGGGTGCTCCTTGCAGTCCGGGAAGACGTTCAGGGCGATGACGAAGGGCACGTTCTGCCGCTCCATCTCCTCGATGGCCCGGAAGCTGGAGGCCAGCCGCCGGGTGTCCACCAGGACCACAGCCCCGAGCGCGCCCTTGAACAGGCCGTTCCACAGGAACCAGAAGCGTTCCTGCCCGGGGGTGCCGAACAGGTACAGCATCAGGTTCTCGTTGAGGCTGATCTTGCCGAAGTCGAGGCTGACCGTGGTCTCGGCCTTGTCCGCGACGCCGATGAGGTTGTCGACGCCGACGGTCGCCTGGGTGAGGGTCTCCTCGGTGGTGAGCGGCTTGATGTCGCTGACGGAGCGGACCATGGTGGTCTTCCCGGTGCCGAACCCCCCGGCGATCATCACCTTGACCGAGCGGGTCCCCCCGGCACCGGGGTCGCCGGGATGGTCAAAGCCTTTCAAGTCCACTGAGTACCTCCTGGAGGAGCGCGAGGTCAGGCCCGCGTCCGGCGTGGTGCGCCGGAATGGGATCACGGGCTTCAATACGGCCTGCGTCCAGCAGATCCGCCAACAGCACCGCGAGAATGTTGAAGGGCAATCCGAGATGGGCGGTGAGTTCGGCCACCGACAGCGGATCACGGCAGCGCCGGACTATCTCCTCGTACTCGTGCTGCATCCCCGGGACGGGGGCGGTGCGAGAGACGACGAGGGTGGCCACGTCGAGGCTCGACGCCGACCCGCCCGGTCCGCTGCGTCCCCCGGTGAGGACGTAATAACGTTCGAGACCGGACGGATCCGTGGGCCGGCGGGGAGCACTCATCCAGAGTGCTCCTCCAGGCGCGGAGAGGTGCCGAGCAACTCGCCCATCCGCCGTGAAAGGTCCCTCATCTGGTGCCCGAGCAGCCCCTGGTCGAGTCCCTCGCGGGCGAGGACGCCGAGGTACGTCTCCACACCGGCCCGTACGACGAAGAGGTGACCGCCGTCGACCTCGATCATCGCCAGCCGCAGCTGCCCCGCGTACTTGGGGAACTGCTCGGCGACCGGCTGGGCCAGGGCCTGCAGCCCCGCCACCACGGCCGCGAAGCGGTCCACGTCGTCGGGGTCATCGGCACCAAAGGAGGTGATGGCCTTGCCGTCGCTGGAGGCCACGAGGGCGAAACGGATCTCCGGGATGCTCTCCACCAGATCACGGAGCGCCCAGCTCACGTCGGTTCCCTGTTGCGTCATGTGGACTAGTCGCTCTCTTCAGTGCGGTGCTCCGTGGACTCGCGCCCGGCGGCGTCATCGGCGCCGGCCGGGGTCGCGGGTGCCACGACGTCTTGGTCTCCGGTCAACTCGGCCTCGCTGTCCGCCTGTTCGTCCGCGACGGGCACGCGGCCTGCGGTGGCGAAGGCGGCCAGACCCGCGAAGGACTCCTCCGGCGGGACCGCGGTGAACGCGGTGCCCTCCGTGCGGGCGACGCGCTCCTCGGGCTGCTCGTCCGCACGGCGCCGGCTGCGCCGCCGGGGCAGTCCGCCCGGGGTGGTGTCCAGGGCCTCGCCGGACGGCTCCGGCTGGCTGACGGGTTCGACGGCGACCGAGCCGTGCGCCTGCACCGGGGACGCGGCGGCGGGGGCGGCCGTCACGGGGACCGGAGCGGCGGGGGCCGCGGGCAGCGGGCTGAAGAACTTGTGCGGGACCACGACGACCACCGAGGTACCGAGCCAGGGCGAGTCCGCGAAGGTGACCCGGATGCCGTAGCGGCGGGCGAGGGCGCCGACGACCCGCAGGCCGATGTTGGCGTCCTCGGAGATGCCCCCGATACCGGGTCCGGCCGCGGTGCCCGCCAGGGAGTGCTCGGCCTCGCGCTTCTTCTCCTCGCTCAGGCCCTTGCCGGAGTCCTGGATCTCGATGCCGACGCCGTTCGGCACCTCCTTGCCGGAGACGACGACCGGCTCGGTGGGCGGCGAGTAGCGGGCCGCGTTGTCCAGCAGGTGGGAGAAGATCAGCGTGAGGTGGTCCACCAGACCGCCGTCGACGCCGAGTTCGGGCAGGTGCCGCACCTCGACGCGGTGGAAGTCCTTGATCCGGCCGATACCGCCACGCACCACGCTGAGCAGGCGCTGGGGCTCCTGCCACTGGCGGCCCGGGCGGTCCGAGCCGCCGAGCACACCGATACTGGCGGCGAGCGAGTCGGCGGGGCCGAGCTCCTGGTCGAGCTCCATGAGACCGCGGGCCACGAGGGGCAGCCGGCCGTGCTCGCCCTGCATCTCGTGCAGCCGGCCGCGCAGCTTGCTGGTCAGGACGTGGATGCGGTTGCCGATGCTGATCACGGCCTGCTCGGCGGAGGTGGAGCGGTTGAACTCCTCCTCCACGGCGATCAGCGAGGTGCGCAGGATGCGGCGCAGGTCGGCCTGGAGGTCCTTGTCGACCTTGGCGCACTGCTCGGTGACGGGCAGCAGGTCGTCGACGGCGTCGCCGTCACGCAACCGCTTCAGCGCCTCGGGCAGCTGCTCGTCGGCGAGCCGGGAGATCGCGGCCCGCTGGTGCGTGACCTGCTCCTGCCAGACCTCGGCCTGGTCGGCGAGCTGCGCCTCGGAGGACTTCAGCTGGTCGGCGAGCCGCTCCTCGTACGCCCTTGCCTGCTCTGCCAGTTGGGCGTCGTAGTGGGCGGTCCGGTCGGCGAGCTGGGCCTCGAAGGCCGACGCCTGCTCACCGAGCTGGGCGTCGAACGCGGCCGACTGCTCGTTGAGCTGGGCCTCCAGCGTGGCGCGCTCGGTGGAGAACTTGCGCTCCAGGCCCGAGACATGCTGCTGCCACTGCTGGGAGTGCTCGGCCTGCGAGCTGCGGAACGACCCCTCGACGCTGCGCAGTTGACGCTGCGAGCGAACCAGGAGCCGCACGCACACAGAGCTCGCGACGGTGGCCGCGGCGCCGGCGACGACCGCGGTTATTCGCTCGGAGCTCATGAACGTGGCGGCGACCGTCCCTCCCCCTAAGGCCAGCGGCATCAGCCACCAGCTGTACCAGGCGACAGGGGCCCGCGCCGCCGGCGGCGGAGTGGCGAGTTCCATCTGCATCCTTAGAGACAACACAATCGATCAGCAGTGAACAGGGTCAGTGCGCGAAGGCCGCACTCGTGGGTGCGCACGGCGGGACGGACCCCCCACGGGGTGCGTCAACTCGCTGCGACGGAAGGGAGCTTATCGGGTTTGAACGCGAAAGGATCAACCTCGACGAGCAGAGGAAGTGAGGGTTCCGTCACGCTCCGCCAGTTAGCGGCAAATCAATAAATACCCATTCCCGGCGGCGGCTTCCCGACATGCGCCCCCACCCTCCGGTTCACACGGCCCCCCAGGCATCCTGGACAGCTGTCCAGTTATAGTGGACACCTGTTCAAGAGACGGGGAGGGTCCGCCGATCATGGAAATCCTGGCGAACGTGCTGGTCGGGCTGGTGGCCGCGCTGCACGCGTACATTCTGGTGATGGAGATGTTCCTGTGGCAGAAGGGCCCCGGGATGCGCTTCCACGGCTTCGACGCGGAGCTGGCCCGGCGGACCGCGCCGCTCGCCGCCAACCAGGGTCTCTACAACGGTTTCCTGGCGGCCGGCCTGGTGTGGGGGCTGGTCGCGGCCGACCCGACGGGCTTCGGTGCCCGGGTGTTCTTCCTGTCGTGCGTGATGGTGGCGGGGGTCTACGGCGCGGCCACGGCCAACCGGCGGATCCTGTTCGCGCAGGCGCTGCCCGGCGCGCTCGCGCTGGCCGCCGTCCTCGCCGCCCGATGACCGGCCGCCCGCCCGTGACGGATCCGCGGGCCGCCCGCACCCGGGCGCGGCTGCGGGCGGCCCTCCTCGACGAGTGCGCCGAACGACCGCTCACCGAGGCCACGGTGGCCGCGGTGACGCGCCGGGCCCGGGTGGGCCGGGCCACCTTCTACGTCCACTACGACGGTCTTCAGTCGCTGGCGGTCGACGCCTGCGCGGACGTCGTCCGGGACGCCGTGGACGCCCTGCACGCCTGGCGCGGCCGGCCGGACCCGGTGCACGCGCCGTCGGCGCTGCGGGAGTTCTTCGCCGGGCTGGTTCCGCACGCGGCCCTGTACCGGGAGCTGCTCGCACCGGGCGGCGGGGGCCCGCTGGGCCGGGTGCTGCACCGGGATCTGCGGGCGCGCAGCCTCGCCGAACGGGAGCTGGCGGGCGCGGCCGACGCCCCATTGGTGGCCTCGGCGGTGGCCGCCACCTTCGCCGGGGTGCTGGCCGACTGGCTGCACGGTCTGCTCGACGCCGGTCCGGACGAACTGGCGGACCAGGTCTGGCAGTTGCTGGTCGCCCTGCACATGAGCCGCTGACCGGTCAGGCACAGGCGAAGCCGCGCCGTTCCATCGGCCAGGCCTGCACGCCGTGCGAGGTGCGGACGTACGCCGTGTCGCCGTCGTCCGTGAGCCACAGGCGCCAGTCGCGGAGCCGGTAGCCGGTGTCGTGCGCGCCGGCGGGCATCGCGGTGTCACCGTCGTAGCGTCCGGCCAGCTCCGAGCCCTCGGCGAACACGCCGTACGGATCACGGACGTAGGTCCTGCCGCCGAACGTCAGGAAGTGCGCCGACTGCCAGCCGCAGTGCTCGGCGCCGGCGGAGCTGGTGATCTTCGAGACCGGCACCCGCCGGCCACGGGCGTCGGTCCAGATCTCGGGCCACCCGGGCCCCGACGTCACACTCGCCGGGAGCTCGGAGGGATCGCAGGAGGCGCTGGTCTCCGGACCCCAGCCGGGCCTGTCCTTTTGGTCCCTGGCGACCACGACGGCCACCTTCGTGCGCCCGCCGACGTCGTAGGAGTAGAGGACGCGGCCGGCTTCCCGGCGCTCCACGCGGTAGCCGCTGCGCGGCACCTGCGGGTCGAACATGTCGAAGAAGAGCCGCAGACCGTCCTCGGGTGAGCCGCCGCCGTCGTCCTCGCTCCAGCCGTCGGGCCCGATGCCCCAGTGGATCTCCCCGTCGCACTCCAGCGCGCGGCCGGCCGCGCCGGAGGCGGTGCGCAGGGCCTGCGGGGTGCTCGCCTCGGTCTCCTCGGCGGGGATGTCCAGCGGCCCGCGGTACGGCGTCGCCGGCGGCGTCCCCTTCACCACGACGTGCGGCCCGCCCACGCCGTCACAGCCCACCACCGCGGCCGCCACCAGTACCGTCGCCGCCGCCAGCCCTCTGCGCATGCCCGCCCCCGCCGCTCGCCACCGTTGCCGTCCTTGGACGGCGGAGCGGGCCGAGACGTTCACGCTCGCCGGGAGAGGGGGCTGGCACGATTCCATCGAAGGTTGGCCATCGTGCCATTTCCCCGGCGGGCACGTCCCGGCAGGCTGGACCACCATGAACGATGTGAACACGATGCGTGCGATCGGCCAGGACGTCCTCGGCGGCCCCGAGGTGCTGAAGGTGATCGAGGTGGCGCGGCCGAAGCCGCGTCCCAACGAGGTACTGGTCCGGGTGCGGGCGGCCGGCCTCAACCCGACCGACTGGAAGCACCGGGAGAACGGCGGTTTCCTGGGCAAGCCGCCGTTCGTCCTCGGCTGGGACGTCTCCGGCACCGTCGAGGAGACCGGGATCGGCGTCGCCGCCTTCAAGGCCGGTGACGAGGTCTTCGGCATGGCGCCCTACCCGTTCGGCCACGGCACGCACGCCGAGTACGCGATCGTCCCCGCCCGCGCCCTGGTGCCGAAGCCGGCCGGGATCGACCACGTCCAGGCTGGCGCGCTGCCGCTGGTGTCGCTGACCGCCTGGCAGGCCCTGGTGGAGAACGCCGGCGTACAGCCGGGGCAGCGGGTGCTGATCCACGCGGCAGCCGGCGGGGTCGGACATGTGGCGGCGCAGATCGCCAAGGCGCGCGGCGCGTACGTGATCGGCACCGCGAGCGCCGGCAAGCACGACTTCCTGCGCGAGATCGGCGTGGACGAGCCGGTGGACTACCGGTCCGTGGACGTCACGGAGACGGTCCGGGACGTCGACGTCGTGCTCGACACGATCGGCGGTGACACGTCGACGGCCTCGCTGCGCGTGCTGCGGCCGGGCGGGATCGTGGTGTCGATCCTGCCCGTGGGCTCGCCCGAGCTGTACCGGGAGGCCGAGCGGCTGGGCGTGCGGGCGGTGCGGATGCTGGTGGACGCCGACCGGGCCGGGATGCGGGCGGTCGCCGGCCTGGTCGAGGAGGGCAAGCTGCGGGCCACGGTCGCGGGGACCTTCCCCCTGGCCGATGCCGCCAAGGCGCACGAGCTGGGCGGCACCGGCCGGACCACGGGGAAGCTGGTCCTGGTGATGGACTGATCCGCGCGGGTCAGAAGGTGAGCACGGGCTTGACCGCCTTGCCCGTGCTCATGTCCCGCACGGCCCGGTCGATCTCGGCGAACGGATAGGTGCTGATCAGCCGGTGCAGCGGCAGCCGCCCCTCGCGGACCAGCCGGACCAGGGCCGGGATGAAGGCCTGGGTCTCGCTGTCGCCGAGGGTCAGGCCGGTGATCCGCTTGCCGGCCAGCAGTCCGTTGACGTCCAGGGGGACTTCGGTGCCGAAGGGCGGGGCGCCGACGACGACCAGGGTGCCGCGGGCGGCCAGCGCGTCGACGCCCTGGCGGAGGACGCCGACGTTGCCGGTGGTCTCCACGATGCCGTCGGCGCCGGCTCCTCGCGTAAGGCGCCCGATGGCCTCGGGCACGTCCTCGCGGGTCGCGTCGACGGTGTGGGTGGCGCCCACCTCCCGTGCCAGCTGCAGGCGCTCGGCCAGCCGGTCGACGGCGATGATCGTGGTGGCGGGGGTGAGCGCGGCGGCCATGACGGCCGACAGGCCGACGGCTCCGGCACCGAGGACGACGATCGTGCTGCCGGTGGCCGGTTCCAGGACGTTCCAGACGGCGCCGACCCCGGTCTGCACCCCGCAGCCGAGCGGGGCGATCGACTCCAGCGGCACGTCCGGGTCGACCTTGACCAGGCTGCGTTCGGCCACCAACGCCCGCTCGGCGAAGGAGGACTGGCCGAAGAAATGGCCGCCGAGCGGCTCGCCGCCCCGGCTGACGGTGGCGGTGCCGTCGGCGCGCCGGCCGCCGATGAGGTTGAGCGGCAGCCAGGTGGTGCAGTAGGCGGGGTGGCCGCCGTGGCAGTTGCGGCAGGTGCCGCAGGAGGTGAAGGACAGCACGACGTGGTCGCCGGGAGCCACGCCGGTGACGGCGGAGCCCACGGCCTCGACGACGCCGGCGCCCTCGTGGCCCAGGACTCCGGGCAGCGGGAAGGGCAGTCCGCCGCTCGCCACGCTGAGGTCGGTGTGACACAGACCGGTGGCCACCATGCGAACGAGCGCCTCGTGCGGCCCCGGCGCGTCGAGTTCGACGTCGCTGAGGGTGAAGGGCGCGCCGCCGGACTCGACCACGGCGGCTCGGGTGGTGAGGGACATCCTACGAACTCCTGGTCTGCGGTGCTCAGTCGAGCGAGACGACGACGGACTTGACCTTGCTGTAGGCGGTGAGGGACTCGGGGCCGTACTCGCGGCCGAAGCCGGAGGCCTTGACGCCGCCGAAGGGGACGGCGGGGTCGAGCATCGCCCAGTCGTTGACCCAGACGATGCCGGCCTGGAGGCGGGCCGCGACACGGTGGGCGCGGGCCAGGTTGCCGGTCTGGATGCCCGAAGCCAGGCCGTACGGCGTGGAGTTGGCGAGGGCGACGGCCTCGTCCTCGGAGTCGAAGGGCTGCACGGTGAGGACGGGACCGAAGATCTCGTCCTGGATCACGCGGGAGTCGCCCGGCAGGTCGGCGATGACGGTCGGCTTGAAGTAGTGGCCGCCGTTCAGGTGAAGGCGTTCGCCGCCGCAGACGATGCGGCCGCCTTCCTTGCGGGCGAGTTCGACGTACTCCTCGACCTTGCGCAGGTGCTTCTCCCCCGCCATCGGGCCGACCGCGGTGGCCGGGTCGCGCGGGTCGCCGACCGGGACGGCGGGGACGGCCTCGGCGAGGATGCCGAGCAGGGTGGCGTAGACCGGGCGGGCGACCAGGAGACGGGGGCCGCCCATGCAGAACTGGCCGGTGTTGAAGACGAAGGCCTTGATGACCGCGCCGACGGCCTTGTCCAGGTCGGCGTCCTGGAAGACGAGGTGGGCCGCGTTGCCGCCGAGTTCCATGGTGACCGGCTTGAGCGCCTCCCCGGCCGTGCTCGCGACGTGCCGCCCGATGGCGGTGGAGCCGGTGAAGGCGACCTTGTCGACGCCCGGGTGGCGCAGCAGGGCCTCGCCGGCGACCGGTCCGGCGCCGGTGACGACGTTGACGACCCCGTCGGGGACGCCGGCCTTCTGGAAGAGGCCGGCCATGTAGAGGGCGCTGAGCGGGGTCTCGTCGGCGGGTTTGTGGACGACCGTGTTGCCGGCGGCGAGGGCCGGGCCGATCTTCGAACCGGCCAGGATCAGCGGGAAGTTGAAGGGGGTGATGGCCGCGACGACGCCGAGGGGTTCACGGCGGGTGTAGGCGAGGGCGTTGAGCGGGATGTCGCGGACGGCGCCGTCCAGGGAGTGGGCGAGGGCCGCGAAGTGCTCGTAGTCGTTGGCCGCGTTGGTGACGTCGACGGCCCCGGCGAGCGTGATGGGCTTGCCGACGTCCAGGCTCTCCAGGGCGGCTATGTCCTCGGCGTTCTCCCGGATCAGCTCGGCGACGCGGTGCAGCACGCGGCCGCGCTCCCGGCCGCTGAGTCCCGGCCACTCCCCCGCGTCGAAGGTCTCGCGGGCGGCGCGCACGGCGGCGTCGACGTCGGCGGCCCCGGCCTCCGCGACGGTGGTGATCACCTGACCGGTGGCGGGGTCGGTCACCTCCGTCCGGGCCCCGTCGGCGGCCTCCCGCCACTGTCCGCCGATGAACAGCTGCCCCGGTCCGGTCTCGAAGGTGGTCGTCATTGCCCACTCCCAGCGTTGATCGCTTAGCTTTCAACAAACAGGATTCCTGTTGGTTTTCCCGCTGGTCCGCAGTCTCACCACAGACAGGATTCCTGTCAATGGTCTAGGGTGAACGCATGGTCGGTACAAAGACAGGCCCCTCACTGCTGTACATGGTCAAGCAGGTGGAGCTGGTGGTGCGCTCGCATCTCGACGAGCTGGTGAAGCCCGCCGGGATCACCGCGCTTCAGTACACGGCCCTGACCGTCCTGGAGCGCCATGACGGCCTGTCGGCGGCCCAGTTGGCCCGGGACTCGTTCGTGACCGCCCAGTCGATGGCCGACCTCGTACGGTCGCTGGAGGCGCGTGGGCTGATCCGGCGGGAGCGCAATCCGCGCAACCGGCGCGAGCTGCTGATCCTGCTGACCGACACCGGGCGCGAACTGCTCGCCGGGGTCGCCGGGCCGGTGCGGGAGCTGGAGGAGCGGATGGTCCGCGAGCTCACCGCTCACCAGGAGGAACAGTTCCGTCAGGCGCTGAGCAAGGCGTGGCACGCGCTCTCCTAGCAGAGCAGCGCTCTCACGTGCCGGTTCCCCGACTGTCGCGCACGCCACAGAAAGTGGCGAGCCGAAGCGGCAGACATATGTCAATCGAACATGCTCAAATTCCCTCCATCGAGGGTAACTTGCAAGGCGGGGAACGGAATTGAACCGGCAGGGGTGGGAGGTGATGTCGTCGTGCGCCAGGAACCCCGGCAGGATCCCGCTCCGCTCTCCCGGCACCTGCGCATCCATCAGGACCGCGGCCACACGGTGCTGGAGCTGCGGGGCGAGATCGACATCGCGGCGGCCACGGAGATCGCACCCCACCTGGACCGGGTGACCGGCCAGGTGAGCGCCCGCGTGGTGATCGACCTGCTGCCTGTCGAGTTCTTCGACTGCTCGGGGCTGCGACTGCTGTACCGGGCGCGCAGCCGGGTGCTGGAGCGCGGCGGACAGCTCCAGCTGGTCTGCGCGCACCCGCTGACCCTGCGGGTGCTGAAGGTGACCGGGCTGTCCCGGCTGCTGCCGCCCAGGGCGACGCTGGACGCGGCCCTGGGCCAGCCCGAGGCCACGTCCGGCACCTTGTGACACCGTTGTCGGCCTGGTCGCCCGCGGAACTCCGGCTCCGGGAACCCACTCGAAGAACGGGGTGTGCCGGCCGTCCTCGTCCCCGGCGAGGAGGTACGCCCGCGCCTCGAACTCCGTGTGCGGGGTGGCCGGCGCGGGCCTGATGACGGCCTGCCCGCGCTCGACGTGCCCGATCACACGTCAGGAGAAGCGCGCACGGCGGGCTGCGGGGCCAGGCCGCCGACCGCGCCGCTCTCACCACGGCACGGGTGTGCCGTCCCACGAGAAGAACCCGCCGGTGGGACCGTCGTCGGGCAGCAGCGCCAGCCGTACGACACCCTGCGCGCCCTCGGCCGGGTCGCCGCCCCCGGCGGCCGCACCCGGCACCAGGTCGGTCGCCCGCCGCCCCGGGGCGAGGGCGTTCACCTTGATCCCGTCGCCGGCCAGTTCCTGGGCGTACAGGACGGTCAGCGCGTTCAGCGCGGCCTTGGAGGTGCGGTAGGCGGCGGACCGGGGGACGCCCTCGGCGAACTGCGGGTTGGGCCGGGTACTCCAGGTGAGGGACGCGGTGCCGCTGGAGACGTTCACGACGCGCGGCCGGGGGGAGCGCCGCAGGGCGGGCAGGAAGGCGTTGGTGACCGCGGCGACGCCGAAGACGTTGGTCTCGTAGGTCTGCCGGAAGCCGTCGACGCCGGTCTCGGAGGGGGTGCCGGTGACCGGCTGGACACCGGCGTTGTTGACCAGGACGTCGAGACGGCCGACGCGGGCGGCGGCCCGCTCGACGCTGCCGGGGTCCGTGACGTCCAGTACGAGAAGCCGCGCGTTGCCGCCGATCTCCGCCGCGGCGCGCGCGCCGCGGTCGGCAGCCCGGGAACCGACGTGGACGAGGAAACCCTGCTCGGCCAGCAGCCTGGCGACATGGAACCCGATGCCCTTGTTGGCACCGGTGACGAGTGCTGTGCGATCGTTCATGACAGCCACGGTCCCCCGGCCGCGTCCGCCCTGCCAGGGACCACCTGTACCAGGCGGACCGAGGAGGCGACGACGGCATGGCGAGGCAGGAACTGGCCCGCTTCCTGCGCGAGCGCCGGGCGGGGCTGCGCCCGCAGACGGTGGGGCTGCCGCCGGGCACCGACCGCCGCATCCCCGGGCTGCGCCGCGAGGAGGTCGCCGGGCTGGCCCACATCTCCGTCGACTACTACGTCCGCCTGGAGCAGGCCCGCGCTCCCCGCCCCTCCCCGCGCGTCCTGGACGCCCTGGCCGGGGCGCTGCGGCTGGCCCCCGCCGAGCGCAGCCACCTCTTCCGGCTGGCCGGCTCGGCCGCGCCACCGCCCGGCACCCTGGCCGTCCGGCAGGTGCGCCCGCACGTCGCGCGGCTGCTGGAGCGGCTGCCCGACACCGCGGCGATCGTCACCGACGCGGCCTACGGCCTGGTGGCCTGGAACCCCCTCGCCCCACTGCTGCTCGGCGGCGACCTGGGAGGCGGCACCACCAACCTGGCACGCCGGCGCTTCCTCGGCCAGGGGCGGATGTACGAGAGCTCCGGCGCCGAGGAGTTCGGGCACATCGTGGTGGCCCGGCTGCGGCGGGCCGCCGAGCGCTATCCGCACGACGCTCACCTCACCTCTCTGCTGGGCGAGTTGCGCGCGGGGAGCGAGGAGTTCCGGCGGATCTGGACCACCCATCCGGTGCACGCCCCGGGACACCGCGCCAAGGTCGTCGACCATCCGGAGCTGGGCCGGCTGCGGCTGAACTGCGACGTCCTGCTGGTGCCGGAGGACGACCAGGAGGTCGTCCTCGTCACCGCGGACCCGGGTTCGGCGTCGGCGCGCCGGATCGCGGAGCTGGCCGCCCGGTCCTGACCTGCCTTCCGGACGGGACGGCGGCGGGCGGCGGGCGCCCCGCACGCGAGCCCGCCGGGCGCGTCACGCCGCCGCGTGTATCAATCCTGCCTCAGCTGTCTCAATCCGCCGACAGCACGGTCTGGCAGGGGTTTTGGCGGGCATGCGTGTCGTTGGAAAGGAGGACCGTCACATGGCGAGTTCCACCAAGGAGAGCAAGGCGAGCTCCGCACCGGAGGCTCCCGTCACGGCCCGGCCCCGGCGCATGCCCGGCTGGGCGAAACTGGTCACCGCGTTGGTGCTGGTGCTCGTGGTGCTGTTCGCCGGGATCAAACTGGCGGTGCTGCCCGGGATCAAGGACCTGTTCGGCACGGAGACCCGCGACAACACCGGCCCGGCGCTGCTCAAGTCCATCCAGGACATGAGCCGTTACGACGCGGCCTCCGGCAACTTCCAGGTCGTCGTGGACCTGGAGAAGGACGCCAAGTACCTGCCCAGCGCGATCCGCGGCAGCCGCACCCTGTACGTCGGGGCGGGCACCGTGGAGGCCTATGTCGATCTCGGTCAGATCGCCCAGAAGGACGTGACGGTCAACGGCGACCGCACCGAGGCCACCATCCGGCTGCCGCACGCCCGACTCGGCAAGGCGACCCTGGACCCCGACCACTCCTACGCCGTGTCCAAGCAGCGCGGTCTGCTCGACCGGCTCGGTGACCTGTTCTCCGACAACCCCAACAGCGAGCAGGCGGTGCAGAAGCTGGCCGTGAAGCACATCGACACCGCGGCCAAGGACAGCGGGCTGACCACCCGGGCCGAGACCAACACCACCGACATGCTGGAGGGCCTGCTGCACTCCCTCGGCTTCACGGAGGTGCACGTGTCCTACGGGACGATCTGACCGACGCGGCGTGATCAGCCGCCCAGCACCCCGGGCAGGGCCAGCGCGCCCAGTGCCGTGGCGCCGACCAGCAGCCAGGCCACGTAGTCGCCGACGTGCCCGGACTGCAGGTGGCGCACCGGCAGCGCCCAGCCCTTCGCCACGAGCAGGCCGGGCCGCGCGACCGCGAGCCCGGCCAGCCCGAGGGGCCTTCGAGATCGCCGCGCGCCTCGGTTACGACGGCGTCGAGGTCATGGTGTGG